>JBMSQF010000074.1:0-9931 GCA_049423145.1 Burkholderiaceae bacterium | reverse complement strand
GGCGTTGGGTGCGCTGAGGGCCGCGCGGCCTCGGCGATCCCCAGCAGTGCCGCACTGCTGAACAGGGCCACCAGGGCCCTGTTCAGCGGGACCGGCGCACCACGCATCAACGGCCTTCCCAGCGCAGTCCGGCGAAGAACTGTCGGCCCGGCGCGCGGTAGTCGCGTGCCGGTTCAATGTCGCTGTTCAGCGCATTGAGCACGCTCAGGCGCAAACGCCAGCCGGGCAGGGCGGGGCCCAGGGCCCGCAGCGCCTGCACATCCACGCGCGTGCCATCGCGCAGCGCAGCGCCGGCCTCCCGGCGTTCGCTCTGCCACAACCAGGTGCTGCCCAGTTGCCAGCCGGCCACGGTGTGCTGGGATTGCAGCCGCCATTGATGGCGCGCTCGGCGCGGCAGGGCTTGGCCTTGGCCGTCGCGCGCATCGACCCCGTCATAGGCCAGGCGCCAAGTGGGCAGCCAAGCGCTGGGCTGTTGCGGCCCATGGGCTTCGACCGTGTAGCCCTTGAGTTCAGCCTGTCCGAAGTTCGCGGCGCAGCCGTAGGCGTAGTCGGGCAGGCGGGGGCACCGAGCCGGGTCTGCCGAGTAGCCGATGAGGTTGTCCACCCGGTTGCGCCACACGCTGGCCTGCCATTGCATGCCGGCGGCCCGCTGCGTCAGGCCGGCCTCCAGGCTGCGACCGGACTCGGGTGCCAGGGTGGCCACGCCGTAGCCCGGGAAGTAGAGCTCATTGAAGCTGGGCGCACGAAAGGTGGTGGCCGCCAACAGCCGCGCGCTGGTGGCCGCGCTGAAGGCCCAACGCACGCCGGTTCGACCGGTGCGGTGGGTGCCGTACACCGAATTGCGGTCTTCGCGGCCATCGGCCTGCACCTGGACCGCGCCAAAGCGGCCGGTGTAGGCCAAGGTCCAGGCCTCGTTGCCGCGCGTGCCGGGCGTGCTGTAGCTGTTGGTGCGAACCTGTTCGTCCAGCCGGTCCCACGCGGCCATCAGATCATGGCCGCGAGCCAGGCTCCATCCGAGTTGAAGACCGGCCTCATCGCGTTCGGTGCGGTAGCTGTCCAACTGCTGAGCACCGCTGGTGGAGTCTTCCACGCCGCGGCCCCATCGGGCGCGCCAGTTCCACGCTCCTTTGCGCCCTTCATAGCGCAAGGCGCTGGCGCTGGTGTCCGTGCGGGTACTGAAGTCCAGCAGCGGGTTGGGGGCGTAGGTGGGCGGCGCGTATTCAGCCGAGTCGTAGCGGGAGAACAGGCGCGCCTGCAGCGTGGAGCCCTCGATGCGATGGTTCGGCGCCACTTGCCAACCGCCTGCGGCTTGCAGGGTCTGGCGGCGGTAGCCGTCGGCGTCGGGGTTGTGCAGACCGAAGCGGTCGTTCGGTCGCACGGCGTTCACCCCCGCGCTGGCCTGATGGGTCCATTGAAGTTGCGCATCCCAGGCCCCTTGGCTGAATTGGGTGCCGGCACTGAGCTCCTGGCTGCCCTGAGAGCCGGCCGAGGCGGCCGCACGGCTGCGTGTGGAAGAGCGCCCATTGGGTGCTGCGTCGCCCTCGGCTCGGACCGCCCGTGTGGTGACCAGCACCACACCGCCCACCGCGTCCGCCCCGTAGACGCTGGCACCCGGGCCGCGCAGCACTTCGATGCGTTCGATACCGGCCAGGCCGATGGTGGAGAAGTCGAACTGGCCCAGGGTGGCCGAGCCCATGCGCACACCATCGACCAGCACCAGGGTATTGGCGGCTGCCGCGCCGCGGATCAGCACCGAGGTGGGCTGGCCCGGACCGCCGGTGCGCGAGACCTGCACCCCCGCCAAGGCTTGCAGGGCATCGGCCAGGTTATCGGCCGGCAGGTTGGCCAATTGTTCTTGCGTGATCACCACGACGTCGGCGGTGAGTTGGTCGGCGGCCATGGGCAGGCGACTGGCCACCGTGACCACGGTTTGCGGCGTCTGAGCGACGGCCGGTTGCAACAGAGAGGTGAGGGTTGCGCCGACAACAGCGACCAACCACGGGAGGGCCTGATGACAGGCCAGGGATGGGGACATGATGAACACCACCGAAAACCGTGTGCACCAGCTTCCCCGCAGGTGCCCACCTCACAGCCGCAGGCCCCTGAACCGGGGCGAGCGGCCACCCTGTCGGCCGGTATCCGGGCTGGCGGAGGCGACCCGTGCGTCCTTCCCAGGGCGAGAACCCCAGTGGATGTGAGGCACGAGCGGAAGCCCTGCGCTGGGAGAAGACTCCCATCTTGCGGCTTCGTCCGCTTACCGTTGCGGGGGCAGCTCAGGTTGGGTGCACACGCGGGGTGGGCGACCTTCCTGATTCCCGTTTAACTGGGCCGACCGGCAGGCCGACCCGAGCACCAACCCCGCGATGATAGGCCCAGAGCCTGACGCGGTGCGGACACCGCGGGCCCGGTGCTCAGCGGGCGTGCGAGGACAGGTGTGCCAGGGGCGTGGCCGCCTGCACGCCCAGCGCGCGATCGCCCGGGGCTGCTTCCAGGGCCTTGATGCGGGCCAGCAGTTCGTCTTCGCTGCCCTGACCGCGGCGCAGGGCCACACCCACGGCCAGGATGTCCACGAACAGCAGCATGAGGATGCGGCTGATCATCGGCACATGGGTTTCCAGGTCTTCGCTGTGGTCGGCCAGCAGGGCCACTTCGGCGCGGCGCGCCAGCGGCGACTGGCCCACGGTAACGGCAATCACCGGGGTGCCGCGCGCCTGCGCGGCGTCCACCACTTCCATCATTTCGGGTGTGCGGCCGCTGCTGCTGATGACGAGCACCACATCCTGCGGCTGCAGCACACCGGTGGCCAGTTGGTGCAGACGGGCGTCGGTGTAGGCATTGCACGACAGGCCCAGGCGCAGGAATTTGAATTGCGCATCCTGCGCCACCACACCCATGTAGCCGGTGGCGTGAACCGAGACACGCTGCGCATGGTTGAGCAGGTCGATGGCGCGGTCGATGCTTTCCCGGTTGAGGTGATTGCGCACCTGCAGGATGGCTGCCGCCGTGTTGCCCATGACCTTGCCACCCAGTTCGGCCATCGAGTCCTGCGACGTGACCTGGGTGTGCGTGACCGGTACCGTGCCGGTGAGGGTGCTGGCCAGGCGCAGCTTGAAGTCCGACAGGCCTTCGCAGCCCAGCGACCGACAGAAGCGGATCACCGTGGGCTGGCTGACGTCGGCCGCGCGGGCGATCTCGGCAATCGGGTCGTTGAGGATTTGCCGCGGGTGGGACAGCACATGCTCGGCCACCTTGCGCTCGGCCCGACTCAAACCTTCCAGTCCGCGACGGATCTGCGCCAGCACCGACTGGGCGCTTTCACCACCCTGGGCCTGCAAATGCGTGTCCAGGATGGCTGAGGCGCCCAGGAAGGTGGCCTCGGGCGCTTGGATGACATAGGTGGGCACCTCGCGCACCCAATCGCTCAGGCGACCCTTGTCCTCGAAACGCTGGCGGAAGGAGGAGCGTTCAAACAGACCGCCCAAGCGCGGCACGATGCCGCCCCCGATGTAGATGCCACCGCGCGCGCCCAGGGTGAGCGCCAGGTTGGCGGCCGCCGTTCCCATGATGCCGCAGAAGGCATCCACCGCCTCCTCGCAAAGCGGATCGGTGCGGGAGAGAGCGCCTTGGGTGATTTCCGGCGCCGTCAGGCGTTGCGATGACGGCGCGGCCCCGGCACCGCGGGCTCCCCGCGCCTTCACCGGTGGGCCGGCCAGTTCCAACAGCGCGGCGTGGATGAGTTCCAGTCCTTGGCCCGAGAGCAGGCGTTCGGTGGACACATGCCGGAATTGTTTCCATGCAAAACGCAAGATGGCCAGTTCCCGTTCATCGCGCGGCGCGAAACTCGTGTGGCCGCCTTCGGTGCCCAGGGCCACCCAGCCCCCTTGCGCGGGAATGAGGCCCGAGACACCCAGGCCCGTGCCGGCGCCGATGACGCCCACCACGCTGCGCTCGCGCGGATGGCCGCCGCCTACGGCCACGCGCTCATGCGCTTGCAGGCGCGGCACGGCCATGGCCAGCGCCGTGAAGTCGTTGACCACCAGCAGGGTTTCCAAGGACAGGCGCTGGCGCTCGTCCTCGATTGAAAACTGCCAGTGGTAGTTCGTCATGCGCACCCAGTCGCCTTCGACCGGGTTGGCGATGGCCACGGCGGCATGCTCGATGCCTTCCGAGGGTACCGAGGCCAAGTACGCGCCAACGGTGGAGTGGAAGTCGGGATGGTCCGCGCACGGAATGCGGCGCACATGTTCCAGCACACCCGGCGCCGTTTCGAGGGCAAACCGGGCATAGGTGCCGCCGATGTCGGCGAGCAGGCGTGGGCTGGGGTGCGGCGGTTGGGGCATGGCGGCGTGGGCGTGGCGCCCGAGGGAGGGCTGAGCCCTTGACTTCTGTAATGAAACTACAAGATCTCGGTATTTTCCTCGGGATTTCTCTGTAGTTCCCTCTCGGGAGGGTGGCCACAATGCCCTGTAGTTTTGCTACTGTTGGAGTCAAACTACAGCGGCGGGTGCCCTTTTGGGTGCCACCCGCCCCGTCGCAGCGGCTCCCCTCTTCATCGTTTGAAGTCTGAATCGCTGTCATCGCCTGTGCAGGCCCCGTCGAGTCATTCGACCCCGGGGCCGCTTGTCGTGGCGGACATCGGCGGCACCAACGCGCGCTTTGGCTGGGTGGAGCAGGCAGGGGCAAAGCCGTCCTGCGTGCAGTCGCTGCCCACGGCGCAGTTTGAAGGGCCGGTGCAGGCCATGCGGCACTACCTGCAGGGCCTGCCGGCCGCCCAGCGCGCGCAGGCTGAGCGCGGTGGCTTGTCGGCAGGCTGGGCACTGGCCACGGCCCTGACCGGGGACGAAGTGGTGATGACCAACAACCACTGGCGGTTCTCCTGCGAGGAGGCACTCCAGCACCTGGGTTTGTCGGCGCTGCACCTCTACAACGATTTCGAGGCGCTGGCCTGCGCGCTGCCTGCCTTGGGCGCGGACCAGTTGCGGTCCTGGGACGACCGCCTGCCGAGCCTGCAGGGGCCCTTGGCCGTGATCGGTCCGGGCACGGGGCTGGGCGTGGCGGGCATGGTGCCCACGCGCACGGGTTGGCAGCCCCTGTCCGGTGAAGGCGGGCACATGACCTTGGCGGCCCACGATGATTTTGAAGAGGCGCTGTTGCGCCATGCGCGAACCGTGTGGCCGCATGTGTCCGGCGAACGACTGCTTTCCGGCCTGGGTCTGCCCCTGCTGCACGAGAGCGTGTGCCGCGTCAACGGCTGGGCGGTGGATGTGCGCAGCACGGAGGACTTGGTGTCGCAGGGCTTGGCGGGGTCCAGCGCCGAGCGCCGAACCCTGGAAGTGTTTTGCGCGATGCTGGGTGGGTTCGCGGGCAATGTCGCGCTCACGCTCGGCGCCCGCGGGGGCGTGTTCATCGGCGGGGGATTGGTTCCTCGCTTGGGCGATCTGTTTTTCACATCCGACTTCCGGCGGCGTTTCGAACACAAGGGGCGGTTCTCGTCCTATGTGGCCGCCATGCCCACCGTCTTGATCACCGACACCCTGGCGGCGCTGCTGGGTGTGTCGTCGGCGGTGGCGCGCGGGCAGGGTCAGCGGGCCTGAACGGCCGCGGGGTCTGCGGTTGGCAGCGGCGCTCGAGGGCGGGCAGACCGGCGCTGCCGGATCACGGCACGGGCATGGGGCAGCCAGTGCAGCTGTTTCCATCGCACCCACATCATGAGGCCGCGAACCCATTCATCGGCGGCATAGGCGATCCAAATGCCGTTGATGCCCAGCCCCCTCTCGTGGCCCAGCAACCAGCTGCCGCCTCCCAACACCACCACCATGGATAGCGCGCCGGCCATCACGGGAAAGCGCGTGTCGCCCGCGGCCCGAAGGCCATTGATCACCACCAGGTTGAAGGTGCGGCCCGGTTCGAGCAGGACCGTCCACCACAGCGCCAGCAAAGCCAAGGCGGTGATCTCGGGGTCTGCGGTGAAGTGAGGCAACAGCCAAGGCCCTGCCAGGGCCACCGCGGCGGCCAGCAGCACGCTGCAGGGCAGGCCCCAGGCCAGCGCGCGCAGCACCTGCTGATGCGCCGAGCGCAGCGCGCGATGGCCCACCGCATGACCCACCAGGACTTCCATGGACAAACCCAGTGCGACGCCCGGCAGCATGGTCAGCATGTTGAACTGCATGGCATAGGCTTGTGCGGTGAGGGTGGCCGCACCCAGGCTGCCGGCCACGGCAAAGCTCACTGTGGCGCACAGGCGGTAGAGGATGTTCTCTGCAGCGGCCGGTAGGCCCACGTGCAGCACCGCCTTGAGCGACTGCAGGGCTCGGTATGCACCGCGGCCACCCGCTGCGGCCGTGTCCAGGGGACTCCAGTGGACGCGGCCCCAGTGGGCTGCCATCCCCACGCCCGCCAGCCGCGAGACCAGCATTGCGGCGGCAAATCCCGCCAGGCCCAAGACCGGCATCCACAGGGCGGCCAAGACGAGATGCAGGGTTTGCATCAGGAGGTTGATGAGCAGGGTGGCGCGCACCTGCACATGCGCCCGCAGCACGCTGGTTTGCGCCGACACGCAGGCATCGAGGACCAGGGCAGGCGCCAGTGCGACCAAGAAGGCAGCCGCAGCCGGTGCGATGTCCTCAGGAGCCTGCAGCAGCCGCATCCAAGCCGAAGCGGGCAGCGCGGACACCAGAGCCAACAGCAGACCCAGCGCAAGACTGGCCAGGATACTCATGCGCCCCGTTTGCCGGGCCTCCTGCGCAAGCCCCGCTCCGAGTTGCTGTGCCACCACCACGCTGATGCCCGCGCCCACGACCCGCAGCAGCACGAACAGGAGGCCGGCCACCTGATGACCCAATGCGAAAGCAGCCGCTTGGTCATCACCTTGCCGCGCGGCCAGTGCGGTCCCCACCCAGCCCATCGCCATGCCCAGGGTGAGCTCGACCAGCAGCGGCAGCATCAGCAGTGCCAGCCGTGGCCGTGGGATGTGACCCCCGATCACGGCAAGGTGAGCACTTCAGTGGTGTCCATGACGCGCGGCTGGCCGGGTGCACCGCCGCCGAAAACAAAGCCCTGCGGCTCGGCGGCCAACGCCCGATAGCGCGCATCCCAATCCCAGGTGTTGACCCACAGCTTGGCGCCGGAGAGGCTGGCCCGCTTGCCCAGGGCGGACGCGCTCAAGGTGAAGCTGACCGTCTTCTGCGCGGCATCGGTACTGACCTTCACACCCCGCGCCAGCGGCGTGCCCTCGTGGTTGCTGCCCGCACCGCGGGCGTCGAAGAGGGCCAGGCTCCAGCCATGGGCCCGCAGGCGCCGGTGCCAGCGCATCAGGCTGGGCAGCTCGCCGTCCTGAAGGGGCATCACCCGCGCGCCATCGGCTGGCTCGCCGGGCAGTTCGATGAAGGCGGTGAAGGCCACATGGTCAAAGCCGTTGCGAGGGCTCCACACCGTGCTCAAGCCGGCCATGGTGAGCGTGATGCGCAGGGCTTCGCCCTGGGCTTCTGCACGGGTGGCCACCTGTACGCGGCGAATGTCAGCGGGACGCAGTTGCCCATAGCTGGGGTCGGTGGGGTAGGTGTAGCGGCCTTCGGGGCCACGGTCGTCATCCGCGGGGTCCTGCACATCAAGAACCGTGCGCCAGTTCGCGTCACCCGAGGCCTGCTGTTGCAGGGCCATCGGCGGCTCTGCCTGGGGTGTCGCGGCGCGCGCAGTGCCGGTGAGTTCAGGGTCCGTCCAGTGCCACACCCGCAGGTCGCGCGGGCCCATCGAGATGGTGATGCGGCCCTGTGCGTCGGACACCAAAGGGCCCTGGGGCTTCAGGCCTTGGGGCGCCGTGGCATCGATGGCCCATGCGGGTTGCAACTGAACCGCCGTTTGTGAACCGGTGCCCAACTCGGCCACGGTGACCGCCTCATCGGCCGTGTTCAGTGCCACCAACACATGCCGCCCTTCATGGCTCATGCGCCACACCAGCGCGCCGGCATCGTCGGTGGTTTCGGCCAGGATGGTGGGCCACCCGCGGCGCAAGGCCTTGTGCGCCTGGCGAAGCTGGGCCAGGGAGCGGACTTGTTGCGCCAGTGGATGGTCCAGATTGAAGTGGTCCCGGCCGCCCGAACCCCAGCCGGCCGCGAACATGGCGGCTCGCTGCTGCGTGAAGCCCTGCTCGGTGCCGTAGTAGAGGACCGGAATGCCCGGGAGCGTGAACAGGGTGCCCAGTGCCTGAACCAGCGCACGCTCATCGGCCGAGGCCAGGAAGCGGTCCACATCGTGGTTGTCCAGGAAAGTGGGCATCCAGTGCAGTCGCGGGTGCAGGGCCACCTGACTGCGCAGGCGTTGTCCCAGGACGGCCGTGGGCGCACCGCGCCCGATCACGTCGCCGATCGCGCCGTAGAGCGGGAAGTTGAGCATCCCGTGCAGACGGCGCTGCGCCGGCTGCTCGCCTTGCATATAGGACTCGATGCGCCGGCTTTGCGTGGTTTGCCCGGGCGGGTCGATGCCGAACCCTTCGCCGAAGAGGAAGAAATCGCCACGCCCGGTGCGGCGCGCCACCTCGGCCATGCCCGGCGTACCCCCGGCGTTTGCCGGGCGCCAGATGAAGTCTTCAAAGAACTCGGGCTCCACGTAGAAAGCGGTATCCACCCGGAAGGCGTCCACGCCCACTTCGCGGATCCAGTGCGCATAGCTGCGCCGCAGGGCCTCACGAACACGCGCGTGGGTGGTGTTCAGGTCGTCCAGGCCGGACATCTGCCAGCGCAGCTCCTGTTCGCGGTTGGTGTAGTCGCGGATGTCGGGCGTCCAGTGGTAGATGCCGGCACGGCGGTCTTCAGCGCGGTTCCCCTTGTTCAGTCGGAACGGCCACTGCGTGGGCGCGGTGACGGGCTTGCTGCCTTGGTTGAGCTGCCACTGGCCCTGGGCGTCGATATGGAAGAAATCGCCGACATGGTTCACCACGATGTCCTGCACGAGGTGCATGCCCCGGCGGTGCAGCGCGTCAGACAGCAGCCGATAGTCCTGCAAGGTGCCGAAGTGGCGGTCCACCTTCATGAAGTGCTCGGCCCAGTAGCCGTGGTAGCCGCTGTAGCTCCCCTGCGCGTTGAGCCACTGGTTGGCCACCGGCGGCGTGATCCACAGCGCGGTTGCGCCCAGGCCCTGGATGTAGTTCAGCCCTTGCCGCAGACCCTTCAGGTCGCCCCCGCTGAAGCGGCTGGGGTTGCGAGGGTCGAATTCCCCGGCGCCTTGGTCGTTGTTGCGCGGGTTGCCGTCTGCGAAGCGGTCGGTGACGGCGAAGTAGATGATCTGGTCGCGCCAATCGGGGGAGGGGACGTGGAGCTTGAGCGGTGGGGCGGCGGCCAGGGGCGCCACGCCCAGCAACAGCCAAACAGCCAGACTCAGCCCGGCGGCTGCGGGTGTGGCCAGGGGCCACAGGGATCGAATGCGGCGCATGGAGCGGCTCGGGCGATGGCGTGGTTGCGAGGTGGCGGCGCGGTAGAGGGGTGGCGAGGTGGCGCCCGAAAATGTACCTAAATTACAAACGCCTCCTGGCGCGGGCGTGGCGGCGGTTCGCTTTGCAGGGCCTTGCGAGGAAGGGCCGCCCCATCGGGGAATGCGGGGTTGTTGAAGCCGGGGGTGTTGCATGCGATGCACGCCTGGGGGTTCCCCTAGGCGATGCATCCTGTAGTTTTAGTACAGAATCCCCGGGCAAGCATGGGGCTTCCCATGTTTTCGTCGCGTCCAACTCAAAACAAGCAATCACCGCTTGCAGGAGACCACCCAATGAAAGAAGTAACCGTTCGGGCCCGCCGTGACAGCCGCGTGCGCACGACGCTGACGCCGGCGGCCGCCGCAGTGGCTGCCGTTGCCGCGCTGGCGTCGCTGCAGGCACAGGCGCAGCAGACGCAGCAGGTTCAGGTGACCGGCATTCGCAGTGCCATCGAAAGCGCCATCAGCG
>JBMSQF010000073.1:0-10136 GCA_049423145.1 Burkholderiaceae bacterium | reverse complement strand
CCTGCGCGACGTCACGATGCTGGTGCGCGAGCCGGCGCCGGGACCGGTCGCGGCACAACCGGCCAAAGCCAGTCCCACGGCGGTCCATGCGATTCGGGACCAGGGCCTTGTGCCCACACGGCACACGCGTTCCACCTGTGCGTTCAAAGGTCGACCTTCAAGCGCGCCAAGGTTTCACGCAAGACCTTGTTGCCTTTGTCACGTTCGCGAGACTCGCGCCAGATACGGCGCGCCGCTTCACGCTGACCCATGGCCCACAACACTTCCCCCAGGTGGGCGCCGATTTCCGTATCCGGCCGGTAGGCGTAGGCCTGACGCAGCAGTTGCTCTGCACGCTCCAATTGGCCCTGGCGGAAAGCGACCCAGGCCAGGCTGTCGGTGATGAAGGGATCCCCCGGTGACAGCTCCAGGGCGCGTTCGATCAGTGCAGCGGCCTCCTGCAATCGGACGCCGCGTTCAGCCAGCGAATAGCCCAGGGCATTGTGGGCATGGGCATGATCGGGCTTGAGCTCGATGATGCGGCGCAGGAGGCGCTCCATCTCATCGTGGCGCCCCAACCGTTCCGTCACGAGAGCCAGTTCATAGATCAAGTCGGTGTCTTGCGGATGGCGGTCCAGGGCTTGGGTCAGAACGCCCCGCGCGTCGCGCCAGCGCTCCACGGTGCGCAGCAGCTGCGCCTCAGCCAGCACCTTGCTCAGTTCGTCGGCAGGGCGCCGCTCCGGCACGGCCCGGATCATCGCGCGGGCCTGTTCGATCCGACCCTGGCGTGCCAGGATGTGGGCCCGGCGCGACTGCACATCCAGGCGCTGGGACTGTGCTTCCAAGGGCTCGAGCCATTGGTGGGCCTGCGCAAATTCACCCCGTTCCGCCGCCAATTGAGAGAGCAGCAGCCAGGCCCGCTGGCGCATGGCCAGACCGCTGTGCCGCTCCTCCCCGTCTGAGGGGGGTGGAGTGGCCGTCTCCGCCGTCAGTTCGAGAAAGCGCTTCAGCGCCGAATCGGCCAATGCGCGCTCCTGCGAATCGGCGGCGACCAGGCCGAGTTGGAACCAGGCGGATGCGGCATCTGGGAGCGCCTGCACCACCTGACGCAATTCCACCAGGGCCGGTCCGTGGCGCTGCCGCGATGCCAACCATTGGGCATAGCCCAAGCGAACCAGGGGCTCGGCCTTCGGTTGCGCCAGGTAGGTGGTGACCAAGGGCAGCGCCTCGGGCAGCTCCGAAAGCAGCTCCAAGGCCACCCAGGCGGGACCCGCTGCGTCGGGCTGACGCTGCGCCACATCGCGTACCAACGCGAGTGCAGGCGCAGACTGCCCCGCCAGCATCAAGGCACGGGCCAGTGCCAGTTGAGCGGGGGTGCGCGTCTCGGGCATTTCGGCCAAGGGGATGAGCACCGATTGCAGCATCTGCAGTACCACACGCGGGTCGGGATGGCTGCGCAGCAGGCGAGGCAAGCCCTCGATGGTGGCCGCACGCTCCTCCGCTGGGCTGAGGTCGATCAGCTGGCGCAAGGGCTCGGGCAAGGCCGGTAGCCGGTTCAGCGCCAAGAGGATGCGAACTTGCGTGCGCACGGCAGGCAGCGATGCGGGGTGCGCCTGCCGCCAGGCGGTGGCGGCCATCAGGGCCTCCTGGCCCGCCTGTGCGCGCAAGGCGATCTCCACCGCACGCTCGAAGAGGGGCTCTTCCCTCGTGCGCCGCGCCGCGTCCAGCATCACCGCGAAGGCGGTTGCGGGCTCGCCCTGCCGAAGCTCGAGTTCGCCAATCAGCAACTGGTAGAACAGCGGCGCGTCCAGCCGCGACGGGGCTGTCTCAGCCGGTACGGCAGCGGCCGGGGGCGCTGCAGAACCGGTTGCAGTCGCGGGGCGAGGCGTCGTTGATCCGGGTGCGGCAGCGGCAGACGGACCCCAGAGGGCCGTGCCGACGGCCATGAGCGCTCCCACCCCAACAGCGATGCACCGGCGCCACGGAAAGCCGCTGGGGACGCTGCCGCTGGAGGGCTGGGGGAGGAGAGCGGTCATGGAGTGCCCTGGGTATTGGATCCTCATTCTAAGAAAGGGCCCGGTGCCATGACGGCACAAGCCACAAGCCAATAATGCAGCCATGCCCGAACTGCCCGAAGTCGAAGTCACGCGCCGCAGCTTGGCGCCGGCCTTGGAGGGCTCCCAGATCCGGGCCGTGGAACTGGGCAAACCGCTGCGCTGGCCCCTGGGCATCCAGCCCTCGCGTCTCAAGGGCTGTGTCTTCGGTCCCCTGGTGCGCAGAGGGAAGTACCTGTGGATGCCCCTGATCCGCCACCTGGGCATGGCCCCGGAAAGTGCGGGGCCTGCGGGCGGGTTGTTGGTGCACCTGGGCATGTCGGGCTCGCTCGGGTTTTGCCCGTCTGCAGCCGGTTTGCCTGCAGCAGGCCCACACGACCACGTGCGCATCCTGACCGACCGAGGCGCGCTCACCCTCACGGACCCGCGGCGCTTCGGCGCGGTGGTCTGGTCTGCCGCTCTTCAATCCGCGCCGGCCGCCAAGCTGCTGGCCTCGCTCGGGCGCGAGCCCGATGACCCCGCACTCACGCCCGAGTGGTTCCACGCGCACCTGCATGGGCGACGCGCACCGATCAAGCAAGTGCTGCTGGCCGGTGATGTGGTGGTGGGCGCGGGCAACATCTATGCCTGCGAGGCCCTGTTTGATGCGGGGATCGACCCTCGGCTTGCGGCCCATCGGCTGAGCCGCCCGCGGGCCGCGCGGCTCTTGCAGGCGGTTCAGCACACGCTGGCCCAGGCGCTGTCCCTGGGGGGATCCACACTGCGCGACTTCCGTGATGCCCATGGCCTGAGCGGCGCCTTTCAGGATCAGGCCCGTGTCTACGGCCGGGAGGGCCTGCCCTGCACCGCCTGCGGCACGCGCATCCGGCGCGTGGTGATGGGGCAGCGCTCCACCTTTTTTTGCCCCAAGTGTCAGCGTCGATGAGCATCGCCGCCCCACAGGACTTCGCGCCACGGGTGGTGGCTTGGCAGCGCCTGCACGGGCGCCACGGCTTGCCCTGGCAGGGTACGCGCGATGCCTACCGCATCTGGCTCTCCGAAATCATGCTCCAGCAGACGCAGGTGGCCACCGTGCTGCGCTATTACGGTCCGTTCCTGCGGCGATTTCCAACGGTGGCCGATCTGGCACAGGCATCGGCTGACGAGGTGATGGCCCTCTGGAGCGGACTGGGTTACTACAGCCGTGCGCGCCATCTGCATGCTTGTGCGCAGGCGGTGGTGAAGTCGCATGGTGGCGTGTTCCCGACCGATGCGGTGGTCCTGGAATCATTGCCCGGTATCGGCCGCTCCACTGCAGCCGCTGTGGCGGCGTTTTCCAGCGGGCAGCGGGGGGCCATTCTGGACGGCAACGTCAAACGGGTTCTGGCGCGCCACCGGGCATTCGGCGAGGACTTGTCGAAGCCGGCAGGCGTGCGCAGCCTTTGGGCACTGGCCGAAGCCCTGCTGCCTTCGAACGACATCGAGCCCTACACGCAGGGCCTGATGGACCTGGGCGCGACGGTGTGTACCCTGCGCCGGCCGGCCTGTGGAGGCTGTCCCGTGCAGGCGGACTGCGCGGCTCATGCGCTGGGGCGGCCGCAGGACTTTCCTGTGAAAACCCGCCGTGTGCAGCGAGGGCGTCGCGAGTCGCACCTGCTATTGGCGCTGTGGACAGCGGGTGCGGAAGGCTTGGCCCCTGTGCGTGTCGAGCCGCAGGTCTTGCTGGAGCAGCGAAGCCCGACTGGGATCTGGTCTGGTTTGTGGACCTTGCCCGTGTTTGATGATGAAGCGCAGTTGCGGCAGTGGATGGGCCGCTGCGGCCTGGAAGAGACCGCGCCGCTGAAGTCGCTTGCGGCGGTGGAACATGCCTTGACGCACCTGGATTGGACGCTGCGGCCCCGCGCCATTCAGGTCCGGCAGGCGCGCCAGGCTGGTGCCATGGCGACTCAGCCGCTGCCCGCGCGAGCCGCCTGCGCACGCTGGGTGCCCCTCTCCGAAGCCTTGAAACGGGGCTTGCCTGCGCCCGTGCGTCGCTTGCTGGAGGACGTGGACGCCGCCGGCGATCGGTCGGTCTTTGCCGACTATTGATGGGGCCCGCGACCCTGTCCGCGCACCACACCTTTGGTCCGCAGGTATTCGTCGACCAGGCGAAGCCGTGTCACCGGATCCTCGAGTTCCATCAGGCGCTGCTTGGCTGCCAGGCTGATGGGCAGGATTTCGCACCACCGGTTGGCCACCCAGCCGGCATCACCCAATTCATGCGGCAGGGTGAAGGGCTCGAGCCCCTGTTCCCTGAGGGAAGCGATGGCCTCCTCGAGTGCCTGTACCGTACCTTGGAAGTTTTCGGGCGGCGCCGTTGGCTCGTCGGGCGGGACCGCGGTGCCTCGTGCGCGCCACAGGCCGTCTGCCTGTTGCCACGGTGACGCCAGCTTCACCCGACGCGTGCCGATGCAGCGGATTTGCAGAATGCCGGGCTGGTCCGCATCGACTTCGTCCAACTGTGCCAGCGTGGCACAGGCTTCCAACTGGGCCGCAGCCGCCTCGCTGCCGGACTGCACTTCGGCTCCCTGGCGCAGGCACACCACGCCGAAGGGCTCGTTTCGGCGCAGGCAATGACCGATGAGGTCAAGATAGCGCGCCTCGAAGACTTTCAAGCCGAGGATTCCGCCGGGGAACAGCACCGTCTGGAGCGGGAACAGCGGAACGGCGGCGTACCACTCTTCATGGAGAACACCCGGCTTCACGGCAAGGCCCTCCCGTCAAGTTCGCGGTGGCGGAGCAAAGTGACGACGCTGGAACCGAACACGCCAGCCAGTTGCTCGGCGATGTAAACCGAGCGGTGCTGGCCTCCCGTGCAGCCGATGGCCACGGTGAGATAGCTGCGCTGGTCGTGCTTGAAGTCTTCCAACCAGCGGTGAATGAAGGCGCTGATGTGGTGGATCATTTGTTGAGCTTCCGGCTGCCCCTTCAGGTAGTCCATCACGCCAGTATCCCGCCCGGTCTGGGAGCGCAGGTCCTGCAGGTAGTAGGGATTGGGCAGCACGCGCACGTCAAACACGAAGTCGGCATCCAGCGGAACACCGTGTTTATAAGCGAAGGATTCGAACACCAGGGTCAACTGACCATAGGGGATGCCCAACAGGTCGCGCACGGCGGCCCGCAGCTGCGCGGGGCGTTGCTCGGAGGAGTCCAGGACCGTGGCCAGATCGCGGATGTCGGCCATCATTTCCCGTTCAAGGGAAATCGCCTCGGTGAGCGCCCGGCGGTCCAGCACAGTGGCGTCGCCCGGCTCGCCGGCGTGTCCGGTCAGCGGATGAGGACGGCGAGATTCGGAAAACCGTCGAACCAGGATGTCCGTGGCCGACTCCAGGAAGATGACGCGAAGCTTCACACCTTCATGGGTGAGCTGTCGGATCAGGCCGGCCAGCACCGACGGGGACCCAGTGCTCCTGACATCCACGGCCACCGCCAGGCGTGATCGGTGTTGGGTGCGTTCGAGGTCGAGGAAGGCCCGCAGCAGTTCTGGCGGCAGGTTGTCCACGCAGAAATAGCCCGCGTCTTCCAGGGCATTCATGGCCACCGTCTTGCCCGAGCCGGAGATGCCGGTGATGAGCACGAGCTCATCGGGCAGCCGCGACGGCGCTGCCCTTCCGCTGCCCCGGGTGGCGCTGGCGTCGGTGGGGCGGTTGCCGGGGGCGCCGTGGCGGTTCATCATGACTGTCCGCTGGCCAAGAGGCTTTGCGCATGCGCGACGCTGGTGGACAGACGCTCGCCGCCCAGCATGCGCGCCAGCTCGGCAACCCGGGCTTCGCCTTCGACAGCCAGCACCTGGCTGCTGGTGCTGCCCTGGCGGGCCTGCTTGCTCACAACGAAGTGATGGTCCGCGCAGGAGGCGACCTGGGCCAGATGGGTGACGGCCAGCACCTGGCGCTGCCGGCCCAGCTGTTTCATCAGGCGCCCCACGGTGTCGGCCACCGTGCCGCCCACGCCGGCATCGATCTCGTCGAAGATGAGGGTGGCCGCACCCTGGGCATCGTCCTGAGCCGTGGTGACGGCGATGGCCAGTGCCAAACGGGAGAGTTCGCCGCCAGAAGCCACTTTGGCCAGCGCGCGCGGCTCGCTGCCCTCATGCCCTGCGACTCGCAGTTCTACCGATTCGCGACCCCAGGACTGCGGCTCGGCCTCCGGCAAGAGCGCCACCTCAAAACGACCACCGCCCATGCCCAACTGCTGCATGGTTTGCGTGACCTGTTGGGCCAGGCGCGGCGCGGTCGTTTGCCGGGCTAGGGTCGCGGTGGCTGCGGCGCCGTCGTACGCACGAAGGGCGGTATCGCAGCGGGCCTGGAGTGCGTCGAGGTCTCCGGCCTGGTCAAGCTGCTGCAGTTCGGCTTCCCATTGCTGCATCAGGGCCGGCAATTCGTCGGGTTGACGGCGCAGGCGACGCGCCAGGCCCATCCAGGCCGACAACCGTTCATCGAGTTCCTGCAGTCGCGAGGGATCCAGGTCGGCGCGGCCGAGGTAGCCGCGCAGGTTGTGGGCCGCGTCGTCAAGCAATGACTGTGCGCTGGCCAGGGTTTCGGCGATGGGCTCGAGCCGCGCATCGTGGCGCTGAACCTCCAGCAAGCGCTGCAGCGCGCGATGAAGGCCGCGAACCGCGCTGTGGCCATCGCCGTCCAGGACTTCCAGGGCCGACTGGCCGGCATCGATCAAGGCCTGCCCGTGGGACAGCCGCGCATGTTCATCATTGATCTCCCGCCACTGTCCTTCGACGGGGGCCAGTTTGCGAAGTTCGCCGAGTTGCCAGGCCAAGCCTTCGCGTTCGCGCGCGAGCGCATCCGTCTGGCTTCGGGCACGGTCGAGCGCCTCCTGGGCGCTGCGCCAGTTGGACCACGCAGCCTGTACCGACTTCGAATCCACACCGGACACGGCATCGAGCAGCGCGCGAACCGATGACGGCCGGGTGAGGCTCTGCCAGGCGTGTTGGCCGTGGATGTCCAGCACGTGGTCGGCAATATGTTTGAGTTGGGCAACCGTGGCGGTTTGGCCGTTGATCCAAGCCCGGCTCTTGCCGGCTGCATCGATGCTGCGGCGCAGGAGGAGCAGGCCATCCTCGGGTTCCAGTCCCGCCTCATCCAACCAGGGCAAGAGGCTCTGCGGACAATCGAATTCGGCGCTGATGTCGGCGCGGTCGGCGCCCTCGCGCACGGCCGCGGGATCGGCTCGCTGGCCCAGGGCCAGTTGCAGCGCATCGATGAGGATGGATTTCCCGGCCCCGGTTTCACCGGTCAGCACCGAAAAGCCGGCACGGAAATCGAGCTCCAGCACATTGACGATGACAAAGTCGCGAATGCTGAGGCGGCGCAGCATCACACCACTCCTTCATTCCAACGCAGTTTGCGGCGCAGGGTGCCGTAGTAGCTCCAACCCTGGGGGTGCAGGAATCGTACGGTGTGGTCGGACCGCCGAACGCGAACCTGGTCGCCATGCAGGAGGCTGGCCAGGCTTTGCATGTCGAAGTTCGCCGAGGCGTCGCGCCCCGCCACGATTTCAATGCGCACCTCACCCTGGTCGGGCAGTACGATGGGGCGGTTGGAGAGGGTGTGCGACGCGATGGGCACCAGCACCCATCCGGCGATGCCCGGGTGCAGAATGGGCCCGCCGGCCGAGAGCGCATAGGCCGTGCTGCCGGTGGGGGAGGCCAGGATGAGACCGTCGGCGCGCACATTGGCCACGAACTGTCCATCCACCTCCACCCGCAGTTCGACCATGGCGGCGGTCGCGCCGCGGCTGACCACCACGTCATTGAGCGACAAGCCTTCGAAGATCAGGCGGCCGTCGCGCCAGATGCCGCCTTCGATCATGGTGCGAGATTCCACCTCCACCGCGCCCGCCAACATGGGGGGCAGCACGTCTTGGAATTTTTCAACCGGGATGTCGGTGATGAAACCCAGGCGCCCCTGGTTGATGCCGATCAGCGGAATATCCTGCCGCGCCAATTGCCGCGCGATGCCCAGCATGGTGCCGTCACCCCCCAGCACGATGGCCACATCGCTGCGCCGGCCGAGTTCCGCCGCGGGAACACTGCCGAATGCAGTCAGGCCGGTGTTGAGGGCGGTTTCCCGCTCCAACACCACTTCCACACCCGAGCGTTCGAGGAAGTGCGCGATCTCTTCGAGCACGTTGCGGATGCCCTGGGCCTGGTACTTGCCCACCAAGGCGGCGCGACGAAAGGGCTTGGCCATGATGCGTCGAATTAAAGCATGTTGCCCCCCTCCTGTGACCCCCCCTTGAAGTGACCCTAAACTTCGGGGATCGCGCCATGGATGACCGTTCCCGCACCCTGCTCAAGACGCTGGTCGAGCGCTACATCGCCGACGGTCAACCCGTGGGCTCGCGCACCCTTTCCCGCGCCTCGGGCCTGGAGTTGAGCCCAGCCACCATCCGAAACGTGATGGCCGACCTGGAAGAGCTGGGTTTGATCGCCAGCCCCCACACCAGTGCGGGGCGCATTCCCACGGCCAAGGGGTACCGGCTTTTTGTCGACACCATGCTCACCGCTCGGCCCTTTGAGGTGGAGCAGCCCCCGCCTGAGGTGGCGGCGGTGGCCCAGCAACTGCATGCCGAGCAGCCCCAGCGGGTGATTGCCAGTGCGGCGCAGATGCTGTCCAACCTGTCGAATTTCGTGGGCGTGGTGACCGCGCCGCGCAAGGCCGGCGTTTTCCGCCATATCGAATTCCTCCGACTGGGCGAACGGCGCGTGCTGGTGATTCTGGTTTCGCCTGATGGTGATGTGCAGAACCGGGTGATCTTCACCAACCAGGACTTCTCACAGACCCAATTGGTGGAGGCCACCAACTTCCTCAACAGCCACTACGCTGGCATCACCTTGGAGGAGATGCGCCTGCGCATCAAGGGTGAGGTGGACAGTCTGCGGGCGGAGATTGCCCAGCTGATGCAAGCGGCGGTGGATGCGGGCAGCGAGGCCTTGGCGGAGAGCACCGACCAGGTGGTGGTCAGCGGCGAGCGCAATCTGCTGGGCGTACAGGATTTCGGGCAGGACATGGGGTCTCTGCGCCGGATGTTCGATCTCTTTGAGCAGAAGACGCAGCTGCTGCGACTGCTGGACAACAGCAGCCGGGCTGAAGGCGTGCGCATCTTCATTGGCGGCGAGAGCCGCGTCGTCCCCTTCGAAGAGCTCTCGGTGGTGTCTGCGCCTTATGAAATCAACGGACAGGTGGTGGGCACACTGGGCGTGATCGGCCCCACGCGCATGGCCTACGACCGCATGATCCAGATCGTCGACATCACCTCGCGCATGGTGAGTCACGCGCTGAGCCAGAAGTAGGGCAGAGGCGGCCCCCTTCAGAAGGGGATGCGGCGGCTCAGGATCTGCCACCACATCAGCCAGTCCCCCATGAAGGAGTAGAGCGGCTGCTTGAAGGAGGCAGGCTTGTTCTTCTCGAAGCCGAAGTGGCCCACCCATGCAAAGCCATAGCCCAAGAGCAGGCCCAGCAGGATGAGACCCGGTAGCGAGTGTGCGGCAGCGGCGACGAAGCATCCCAAACCCAGACTGGTACCGACGAAGTGCAGTCGGCGACACGTGCGGTTGGCGTGTTCACCCAGGTAGAAGGGATAGAACTCGGCGAAGGTGGCGAAGCGCGTGGGGCTGGCGGGTGTGCTCATGTCTTGCCTTGTGGGATGGGGTGCGTGGGGTCTTGGGTGGGGATCAGTGGGGCGGTGGGTTTCCGTTGGCGGTCCCAGCATGGCCTTTGCCGTAGCGAATCTTCGTGGCCAGGATGATGCAGGCCAGCGTGAGCGTGACGGCATTGGCCACGATGATGGGCCATTCGCCCAGTCCGATGCCGTAGACCAGCCACAGCGCCACACCCGCGGTGAAGCTGCCGTACATACCCAGGGAGATGCCGCTGACGTCGCGCGTGCGAAGAGTGAGCAGCGCTTGCGGCACAAAGGATGCCGTGGTGAGTGTGGCGGCGGCATAGCCGATCCAGTCCTGCAGAGCCATGGTGGGATGGTAGCGGCTGCGGCCCCCCGCCTAGAATGCGCCCCGCGGGCCGTTAGCTCAGTTGGTTAGAGCAGAGGACTCATAATCCTTTGGTCGCTGGT
>JBMSQF010000072.1:0-10423 GCA_049423145.1 Burkholderiaceae bacterium | reverse complement strand
CGATGCCCCAGACCCGATTCGTCACCAAGAAGGCGCTGGCGCTGGGCCTCAAGCCTATCGTGGTGGTCAACAAAGTCGACAAGCCGGGCGCCAACTGTGAGAAGGTCATCAACGCCGCTTTTGACCTGTTCGACAAGCTCGGCGCCACCGACGAGCAACTGGACTTCCCCGTCGTCTATGCATCGGGTATCAATGGTTGGTCTTCGATGGATGAGGGTGCGCCGGGTGATCAGTGGGGCCCAGACATGTCCGCCCTCTTCAACACGATCTTGAAGCACGTGCCGGCTCACCAGGGAAACCCGGATGCACCACTGCAGTTGCAGATTTCCGCCCTCGACTATTCGTCCTTCGTGGGCCGTATTGGCGTCGGCCGCGTGAATGCCGGACGCATCAAGCCCGGGATGGACGTGCTGGTCATGGAAGGTATCGAGGGCAAGGCCAACAAGGGCCGCATCAACCAGGTCCTCACCTTCCAGGGCTTGGACCGCATGCAGACGCCCGAAGCAGGTCCCGGCGACATCGTGCTGATCAACGGAATTGACGAAATCGGCATCGGCGTGACCGTCACCGACCCGGTCAGCCCGCAGCCACTGCCGATGCTCAAGGTGGACGAGCCCACACTGACGATGAATTTCTGCGTCAACACCAGCCCGCTGGCAGGACGCGAAGGCAAGTACGTGACCAGCCGCCAGATCTGGGATCGCCTGCAGAAGGAATTGCAGAGCAATGTTGCCCTGCGCGTTCGGGAGACCAGCGAGGACGGCATCTTCGAGGTATCGGGTCGAGGCGAACTCCACCTGACCATCCTGCTGGAGAACATGCGCCGTGAGGGTTATGAGCTGGCCGTTAGCAAGCCCCGGGTGGTGTTCCAGGAGATCAACGGCGAGAAATGTGAGCCCATCGAGCTCGTGACGGCCGATGTGGAAGAGCAGCACCAGGGCGGTGTGATGCAGGCGCTTGGCGAGCGCAAGGGTGAACTGGTAAACATGGAGCCAGATGGCCGCGGTCGCGTTCGGTTGGAGTACCGGATCCCGGCGCGAGGCCTCATTGGCTTCTCCAACGAATTCCTGAACCTCACCCGTGGTTCAGGTCTGATCTCCAATATTTTCGACGGGTATGAACCGCACAAGGGTGAGATCGCCAGCCGCAAGAACGGCGTTCTGATCAGCATGGATGCGGGCGAAATCTTCACCTATGCCCTGGGCAAGCTTGATGACCGTGGCCGCATGTTTGTCCGGGCAGGGGATCCTGTCTATGAGGGCATGATCGTTGGCGTTCACAACCGCGACAATGATCTGGTGGTCAATGCCACCCGTACCAAGCAACTGACCAACTTCCGGGTCAGTGGCAAGGAAGACGCCATCAAGATCACCCCACCCATCGAGCTCACGCTGGAGTACGGCGTGGAGTTCATCGAAGACGATGAACTGGTGGAAATCACGCCCAAGAGCATCCGGCTGCGCAAGCGGTTCCTGCAAGAACACGAGCGCAAGCGCGCGTCCCGAGAAGCCGCCTGATCGGCACAGCCGTCTCGCAGGATTCCCAATGAGCCATCGTCAGGCAGTGGCCGTCATGGTCCTGGCCACGCTCTTGTGGAGCATGGCCGGTGTGGTCACAAGGCAAATCGAGATGGCACAAGGCTTGACGCTGACCTTTTGGCGCAGTGCCTTCAATGCTGCTGCGCTCCTGCTGATCCTCATCGGACTTCGGTCCTTGACTGGGGTGTGGCGAGGCCTGCGTGATGGCGGCTGGCCGCTGTGGGCCTCTGGGGTCTGTTGGGCAGTGATGTTCACCGCATTCATGTGGGCGCTGACGCTGACCACCATCGCCAACGTGCTGGTCACCATGGCGGTGGGGCCATTGATGACCGCGCTGCTCGCGCGCGTCCTGCTGCGGCGGATGCTCAGCTACGCGACCTTGGCGGCTGTTCTTGTGGCCGGCTTGGGTTTGGCGCTGATGCAGCTGCCGGGGCTGTTGGCGACTTCGGAACAGGCAAGCGGCCCAGCGCTTGCTGTGCAGCAGGTGGGGGCCACCGGCCCTGCGCAAGGCTGGGGCGTGATCCTGGCGCTGGCGGTTCCGTTGGCCGGTGCACTCAATTGGGTCCTTATCCGGGCGGTGGTGGAGCGATCCAAAGTCGCTGCAGACCACCGACAGCCGGATTTCCTGTTGGCCGTGTGGATCGGTGCCTGCTTGTCGGCGTTGTGGTCCTGGCCCGCAGCAAGCCCCCTGGAGGCCACAACCGCCGACTTGGCTTGGCTCGCTTTGCTGGGTGTCTTCCAGCTGGCAGTACCGTGCCTGCTGGCCGTCAAGGTGGCCACCGTCCTGCAACCCTCGGAGGTGGCGCTCTTGAGTCTGCTGGAGGTTCTCTTCGGGGTGGCATGGGCCTGGTGGGGCACCGCCGAGCAACCCCAGCCTCTCGTGGTTCTCGGTGGTGCCATCGTCCTGGTGACCTTGGTGGTGCATGAACGGGCTCAGGTACGATGGGCGGGCAGCAAGGAAGGCGCCACATGAGTGACGGTCTGTCGAGCCCCGGTGCTGGCGGTGGGCAGGCCTGCGGCCCGGGAATTCCGCTTGACGACCCCTGCCTTTGGCGCCTGAGTGTGGCGCCCATGATGGCCTGGACCGACCGGCATTGCCGGCACTTTCACCGGCTGATCACACGCAGGACCCGCTTGTACACCGAGATGGTGACCACAGGTGCGCTGGTGCATGGCGATGTCGCCAAGCACCTTCAGCATGACCCCGATCGCGAGACACCCACGGCGCTGCAGGTCGGCGGTAGTGAGCCCGTGGAGTTGGCGCATGCCGCCCGGTTGGCGGTGCAGTGGCGCTACGACGAGATCAACCTCAATTGCGGATGCCCCAGTGAGCGGGTTCAACGCGGCGCCTTTGGCGCCTGCTTGATGGCCGAACCGCTTCGCGTCGCCGAGTGTGTGGAGGCGATGCTGGATGCGGTGGGTGGTGACATTCCGGTCACTGTCAAGCACCGCATCGGGATCGATCGCCTTGAGGATTACGCCTTCGTCAGGGACTTCGTGGGTGCGGTGGCCGCTGCAGGCTGTCGGGTCTTTATCGTTCATGCGCGCAATGCTTGGCTGCAGGGGCTCAGTCCCAAAGAGAATCGGGAGATCCCCCCCCTGCGGCATGAATTCGTCCATCGGCTCAAGGCTGAGTTTCCGGATCTCACCATCTGCATCAACGGCGGTATCACCAGCAGCGCACAGATTGAGCAGCAGTTGGCCATGGTCGATGGTGTCATGGTGGGCCGCACCGCCTACCACGACCCGGTGGTGATGGCCGATTGGGATGCACGCTTCTGGCACGAGCAGGCCGCCTGGGACACCAGCGACGACTGGCGGTCTGAAGTGGAGGAGAAGATGGTCCGGTACATCGATGACGAACACCGTCTGCACGCGACGCCCTGGCCGCATGCCGCAACCCACATGCTGGGCTTGTGGAATGCACGACCCGGTGCGAGGGCGTGGCGCCGGGTCTGGAGCGATCACCGGCTGAAGGATCGTCCCGTCTGGGAGGTGTTCAGGCTGGCCCGTGAGGCCCGACGGGCGGCGTCCAAGGCTTCTCCTGCGGGCGTGGACTGGGCCGCGTAACCAAGTAAACGGCCGAGAGCGCCAGGCAGAGCGCCAGCGCATGGGTTCCGCTCCAGGGCTCTCCGAGTAGCCCCACACCGACGGCTGCTGACGACAGGGGCAGGAAGACGGTGAAGATGCCCGCCTTTTGCGCCGGTACCTGCTGCAATCCCTTCATCCACAGCCACACGGTGAGCACACTGGCTGCCCAGGCATAAAAGCCCAGCAGCGCCCAGGCTGAGATCGTTACCGCGGCGAAGTCGAAGTCCAGGGCCATCCACAGACCCATCGGTGTGGCCAAGGCCAGTCCCCACAGATTGATGAGCGCACTGACGCGGCGGGGACTCACCCGCGAGCTCAGGCGCTTGCCGATCACCACGTAGCTCGCCTCGCAAATCACCGCAGCCAAGAGCAACAGGTGGCCGAGGGCGGCCCTGGAGTCACCCGACGGGCCTGTGGCTGAAGGTATGTCGCGTGCTGCGTGCAGGTCCACGTCCATCTCGGGCGCGTGGCGCTGCAGGGCCAGAAGGGCCACTGCGATAGCCGTGCACAGGGTCGCCGCCCAGATCCGAGCGTTCAGTGGCTCGCGCAGGAAGACGCGGGAAAGCAAGGCCACGCAGGCCGGAATCCCTGCCATCACCACGCCAGCGCTGAGCGCGCCCGCCATCGCGGCACCATGCAAGGCGCACAGCGTGAACAGGAAGTTGCCCAGTAGGCTTTGAAGGAAGAGCAGGCCATGCTCTGCAGCGGTCAGCACGGCATCCTCGGGTCGCCGGCGCAACCATCCCCCCATGGCCAGTGCCGCCAGCGCAAAGCGCATCCAGGCCAAAAGGAGCACGGGGAAGACGGCGACCAACAAAGGCGACAGGCCGATATAGAGGCCCACGAGCGCCATGCTCAAGGTCAGGCATGTATAGGCGGTGAGGGTGCTCTGGGGTCGTTCGTTCGGGTTCACAAGGGCCATTGTGGCGCCGGTGCCTGGCGTCACTGAGATGTCTTTGCATATGGTGAAACCATCAGCGCCGCTTGGCGCTCGATGGATTTCGGATGGATGACTAGGCTTCCGCATCACGGAACGCTGGGCCCAAGTGATTGACGGCGCTGGGATTTTGAGGCCCTAATACATATATCTTATATAAGACATAAGTTAGAACACACGATATGCTTTGCTCATCCAGCATCAATCTTCAATCCACCGAGGAGTCTGAAATGTCCAAACCAAATCGTGAACAACAAATTGCCGCCCTCGAGCGGGACTGGGCGCAAAACCCTCGGTGGAAGGGCGTCCGGCGCGGCTACAGCGCTGCCGATGTGGTTCGCCTGCGGGGGAGCCTCCAGCCCGAGTACACACTGGCCAAACGGGGCGCGGAAAAGCTCTGGGATTTGGTCACCGGCAGTGCCAAGAAGGGCTATGTGAATGCATTCGGAGCGATCACCGCGGGGCAGGCCATGCAGCAGGCCAAGGCCGGTCTCGAGGCGGTGTACCTGTCCGGGTGGCAAGTGGCCGCCGACGGCAACACATCCGAAACGATGTATCCGGATCAGTCGCTCTATGCCTACGACTCGGTTCCCACCATGGTTCGGCGTATCAACAACACCTTCAAGCGGGCCGATGAGATCCAGTGGAGCCGCGGGGTGGGCCCCGGGGACAGGGACTTCATCGACTATTTCCTGCCCATCGTTGCCGATGCAGAGGCGGGTTTCGGCGGCGTGCTCAATGCCTTCGAGCTCATGAAGAACATGATCGCGGCCGGTGCGGCTGGCGTGCATTTCGAGGACCAGCTCGCCGCAGTGAAGAAGTGTGGCCACATGGGCGGCAAGGTGCTGGTGCCGACCGGTGAAGCCGTTGAAAAGCTGATCGCGGCTCGTTTCGCGGCCGATGTGATGGGCGTGTCCACCATCGTGCTTGCCCGCACCGATGCCGAAGCGGCCAACCTGCTGACCAGCGACCATGACGCGAACGACAAGCCCTTCCTGACGGGTGAGCGCACCCAGGAGGGTTTCTATCGGGTGACCAACGGCCTGGAGCAGGCCATCAGTCGCGGTGTGGCCTACGCGCCCTATGCCGATTTGGTGTGGTGCGAAACCGGCACGCCGGATTTGGGCTTTGCCCGCGAGTTCGCCCAAGCCGTTCACGCGAAGTGTCCGGGCAAGCTGCTCTCCTACAACTGCTCCCCCTCATTCAACTGGAGAAAGAACCTGGACGACAAGACCATCGCCGCCTTCCAAGAGGAGCTCAGCGCGATGGGGTACAAGTACCAGTTCATCACCTTGGCCGGCATCCACATCAACTGGTACCAGACCTTCCGCTTCGCCCACGCCTATGCTCAGGGTCAGGGCATGAAGCACTATGTGGACATGGTGCAGGAGCCCGAGTTCAAGGCCCGTGAACAAGGCTACACCTTCGTGTCGCACCAGCAGGAGGTGGGCGCCGGCTACTTCGATGATGTCACCACGGTGATTCAGGGGGGCTCATCCAGCGTCAAGGCCCTGGCCGGCTCCACCGAGGAAGAACAGTTCCACTGAATCCCGGTCCCGGCGGGTTTTCCTGCCTATGATGGGCCCATGTCCAAAGAAGGCTGGGGTGCGGGTCCGCACCGCAGGCCCTGAGCAGTGGCTGCTCAGCCTGCGGTCCATCGGGTTTTCTTGCTGGGTGCCACGGGCACCATTGGCCTGGCGACGGCGCGCGCGCTGAGCCGTGCCGGCCACTCGGTGGTGTGCCTGGTTCGCCCGAGGCGTTCGGGTCATCCCAGTGGCCCCGATACGCCGGACGGTTTACGAGCCTTGCAGGGTCTTCCCGGTCTTGAGTTGCGCTTTGGCGATCCCACCCAGGGCCTGTCGCTGCGCCGAGACGGATTGAGGGGAGAACACTTCGACAGTTGGGTCTCTTGCTTGGCATCGCGCACCGGGGCAGCGCGCGATGCATGGGCCGTGGATCACGGGGCGCACCTGGAGGCACTCAAGGCCTGTCAAGAAGCCGGCGTCCGGCAGGTGGTTCAGCTATCGGCCATCTGTGTGCAGAAGCCTGAGCTCGAGTTTCAGAAGGCCAAGTTGGCCTTTGAACAGACCCTGATGCAAAGTGGGTTGAACTATTCCATTGTGCGACCCACTGCCTTTTTCAAGTCGCTGTCGGGGCAGTTTCAGCGGGTCAAGTCCGGCAAGCCCTATCTGCTGTTCGGCGATGGTGAGCGCACCGCCTGCAAGCCCATTGCCGACCAGGACCTCGGTGACTTTCTGGCGTCTTGTCTGCAGGACCGCTCACTCCAGCGGGCTGTGCTGCCCATCGGGGGCCCAGGACCGGCGCTGACCCCGCGGGAACAAGGTCTGCTGCTGTTCGAAGCCCTCGGGAAGAAGCCGCACTTTCGCCACGTTCCGCTGGCCCTGATGGATGCGGTGGTGGGCGGACTGTCCTGGCTGGGGCGGTGGTCGTCAACGGCCGCTGAAAAAGCGGAATTCGCCCGGATCGGCCGCTACTACGCCAGGGAGTCGATGCTCGTATGGAACGCCGATCGCCGCTGTTACAGCGAGCAGGACACACCCTCTTATGGCGACCGTACCCTGCTGGATCACTACCGGGCCATGGCGCGCGGTGAGGTGCAGGACCAGCGCGGCGATCACGCCGTCTTCTGAGGCTGTTGACGTTCGGGACTACAGCGATTCGTAGAGGATGCGGCGGTAGTCGTCCGCGGAGGCGAGCACGGGATTGGTCTTGTGACAGTGGTCGGCCAGGGCGCCGTGGATGACCCGGTCAAAGAGATCGGGGCTGACGCCCATCGCAGCCAGACCGGATGGAAGGCCCAACTCGGCGTTGAGCGCACGGACCGCTTCCGCGAGTTCGGTGCCTTGGTTGTCGCAGCCCGGCAATCCGATCGCCTGGGCCATTCTGTGCAGTCGGCGCTCCTTCTGGATGGACTCGGCATGGGCGTTGAACCGGATGACGGCTGGCAGAAACACGGCATTGAGCGTGCCATGGTGCAGTCGAGGGTTCACACCGCCAAGGCTGTGCGAAAGGGAGTGCACGCAGCCCAGGCCCTTCTGGAAGGCCAGCGCGCCTTGCATGCTCGCGCTCATCATGTTCCAGCGCGCCATGCGGTCACCGCCCTGGCGCGTGGCCGCTCGAATGTGGGCCCATCCCCGTGCCAGACCATCCAGCGAAATGCCATCGGCCGGGGGGTTCACAGCAGGGGCCATGAAGGTTTCCAGGCAGTGCGCAATGGCGTCCATGCCCGTGGCTGCGGTCAAGTGGGGAGGCAGCCCCACCGTGAGTTCGGGATCGAGCACCGCGGATCGGGGCACCAGATGCCAACTGTGGAAACCAAGCTTGCGTCCATCGTCAACGATGATGATCGCACCGCGGGCCACTTCGCTGCCGGTTCCCGCGGTGGTGGGCACGGCGATCAGGGGGAGCACTCGCTCGGTGATGCGAGGGCTGCCGCCCTCGATGGTTGCGTAGTGGGTCAGGGGGCCCTCGTGCATGGCCGCAATCGCCACCCCCTTGGCCAGGTCGATGCTGGAGCCGCCGCCCACGGCGATCAGTCCGTCACAGTCCTGCGCTTTCAGTTGGATACAGGCTGCGCGAACCGCCGCCTCGGTCGGGTTGGACGGTGTGCCATCGAACACCGAAAGCGGCCATTCGTTCAGGGGCTGCAGGGCTTGGGCCAGAACGCCGGCCGCTTTCACACCGGAATCGGTCACCACGAGCGGTCGCTTGATGCCGATGCGGACACATTCCTGTGGAAGCACAGAGACGGCGCCGAAGTCCAGGTGGGTGTGGGTCAGATAATGAATGAATGCCATCGAAGTGTCTCCTGCCAATCGATTGTGCACGGCCCGAAGGATGGGCGTGGGGTCAGCCATGAGCGGAACGCCGCGTCCTCGGGCAGACCTTTTGCCCCCCATGGAAGAACTGCTGCGCCGTATCGAGCGGGCCGCAGGAACACCCTTCCACGATCTGTCGCCGCAGGAGGCGCGATCGCTGTATCGGCGCACGGCCGAAGTCCTGGATCTGCCGAGGGCTCCCATGGCCCACGTACAAGACCTTCAGATCATCAACCGGGAGGGCCTGGCCATGGGTGCACGCCTCTATCGGCCCGGACCACGGGCTGGGACGGGCGAGGGTGCGCTGCTCTTCCTGCATGGCGGTGGGTTCGTGGTGGGCGGCTTGGAAACGCACGACAGCCTGTGCCGGCAACTGGCCCTCAGGTCTGGGGTTTGTGTGGTCGCACTCGACTATCGATTGGCCCCCGAACACCGCTTCCCGGCGGCCTTCGACGATGCCTTCGATGCGCTGCAGTGGCTGTACCGACAGGGGCGGACGCTGGGCCTGGATACAACCCGTCTGGGCGTGGGGGGCGACAGTGCGGGCGGCACGCTCGCGGCCACCACTGCGCTGCAGGCGCGCGATCACAACATCCCTCTTCGGCTGCAACTCTTGATCACACCAGGCACCACGGCCCATGCCGACACGCCCTCGCACCAGCGTTATGGTGAGGGCTACCTCCTCAACAGCCGGACCATCGCATGGTTCTTCGATCAGTTCATCGATCGGGCTGATCGCCAGGACATTCGATTTGCACCCCTGCGGACCGCCGAACTGGAGGGCGTTGCGCCCGCGGCCGTTTTGCTGGCCGAGTGCGATCCCTTGGTGGATGAGGGGTTGGCCTACGCCGATCGACTTCGCTTGGCGGGTGTCACGGTGGAACTCGAACTGGTGCGCGGCGTGGTGCATGATTTCATCAAGATGGGCCGTGCACTGAAGGAGGCGCAACAGGCCCAGGCCTGGTGCGCCGGTGTGATGAGCCAGACACTTGGATTTTCGGGGGAGCCGCCATGAGCGCAGACACAGGAGACCACTCACCGCCGCAGCGGCACCAGTTCCGATGCCTGGATCCCCTGCGGGTTCGTTGGGCTGAGGTGGATCTGCAGAAGATCGTCTTTAACGGTCACTACCTGATGTACTTTGACACGGCGGTGGCCGCCTATTGGCGGCAAATGGCCATGCCATATCACGAAGCGATGCACCTGCTCGAAGGCGATCTGTACGTCCGCAAGGCCACGCTGGAGTACGAAGCCTCGGCACGCTACGACGACCAGCTCCACATCGGGATACGCCTCTTGCGATTGGGCCGCAGCTCCATGAGCCTGCAGGCCTGCGCGTTCAAGGGGCAGCGGCGCCTGGTTCAGGGTGAGATCGTGTATGTATTTGCTGACCCCAAGACCCAGACCAGCCGCCCGATACCCGAGGTGTTGAGGCAGTGGATGCAGTCATTTGAAAGCGGTGAGCCGATGGTGGCCGTGCAGCGCTCCGAATGGTCGGTTGTGCGCAGCGATGCGGCTGCGATCCGCCATAGCGTGTTCGTCGAGGAGCAGGGCGTTCCAGCGGAAATCGAGCAGGACGCGTTGGACGCCTCGGCGCGGCATGTGGTGGCGCGCAACCGCTTGGGACAGGCCATTGGCACAGGTCGATTGGTGCGGCAGGATGCGAGCCTCGGCAAGATCGGGCGCATGGCCGTCCTGCCCACGGTACGCGGGGCATCCGTTGGTACGCAGTTGCTCGCGGCGCTCCAAGAAGAGGCGATGGCGATGGGCTTGCGGGAGGTGGTGCTTCACGCCCAATCGCCCGTGCTGGGGTTTTACGAGCAGATGGGGTTCAAGGTTTGCTCCGATCCCTTCGATGAAGCGGGGATCGAGCACCGACAGATGCGCCGCCGCTTGGACTGATCAGCGCCGCCGGCTGCCGGTCAGCTCATGGGCGATGCGGCCCAGCGCCTGAGCCTGGGCGTCCCAGTTTTGTTCGACCACATGCAAACGCCACGCATCCTCGGACAAGGTCTCCG
>JBMSQF010000071.1:0-10563 GCA_049423145.1 Burkholderiaceae bacterium | reverse complement strand
TGCAGGATGTCCTCGGCTGCGATGGTCTCGCGGCGGATGCGGCTCTCGGCGAAGGCCAGGTCTTCGGCGATGGACGCGTCGAGGTGGTGGCACACCATCAGCATGTCCAGGTGCTCGTCGATGGTGTTGACCGTGTAGGGCCGCGTGGGGTTGGTCGATGACGGCAGCACATTGGGCAGGCCCACCACCTTCATGATGTCCGGTGCATGGCCGCCACCCGCGCCTTCGGTGTGAAAGCTGTGTATGGTGCGGCCCTTGAACGCGGCGATCGTGTCTTCGACGAAGCCGCTTTCGTTGAGCGTGTCGGTGTGGATGGCCACCTGCGTGTCGGTTTCCTCGGCCACGCTCAGGCAGTTGTCGATGGCCGCGGGCGTGGTGCCCCAGTCCTCGTGCAGCTTCATGCCCACCACGCCGGCCTCGACCTGCTGGCGCAGGGCCTCGGGGCGGCTGGCGTTGCCCTTGCCCAGGAAGCCCAGATTCATGGGGAAGGCGTCGGCCGCCTGCAGCATGCGCGCGATGTTCTCCGGTCCTGGCGTGCAGGTGGTGGCGAAGGTGCCGGTGGCCGGGCCGGTGCCGCCACCGAACATGGTGGTGATGCCGCTGGAGAGCGCCTCTTCGATCTGCTGTGGGCAGATGAAGTGGATGTGCGTGTCGATGCCGCCCGGTGTGACGATCATGCCTTCGCCCGCGATGATTTCGGTGCCCGGGCCGATGACGATGTCCACACCCGGTTGCACGTCAGGGTTGCCGGCCTTTCCGATGACCGCGATGCGCTGGCCGCGGATGCCGATGTCGGCCTTCACGATGCCCCAGTGGTCTACGATGACCGCATTGGTGATCACGCAGTCCACGGCGTCCTTCAGGCCCGGGCCGTTGGGCCGCTGGGATTGGCCCATGCCGTCTCGGATGGTCTTGCCGCCACCGAACTTCACTTCCTCGCCGTAGCCCTCTGCGCGCAAGGTCAGATCCTGTTCGATCTCGATCACCAGGGCCGTGTCGGCCAGGCGCAAGCGGTCGCCTACCGTGGGGCCGTACATCTCGGCGTAGGCGCGTCGTCCGATGCGGCTCATCACAAGGCTCCTTGCACGTCGCCGCGAAAGCCCCACACCTGGCGGGCCCCCGCGTAGTCCACCAGCTCCACCGTGCGCTGCTGGCCCGGCTCGAAGCGCACGGCGGTACCGCTGGCGATGTTCAGCCGCATCCCGCGCGCCGCGGCGCGGTCGAACTGCAGCGAGCCGTTGGTTTCGGCGAAGTGGTAGTGCGAGCCCACCTGGATGGGGCGGTCACCGGTGTTCTGCACGACCACGGTGAGCGTGCGCCGGCCGGGGTTCAGCGCATGTTCACCCTCGTCGGTGATGAGTTCGCCCGGAATCACTTGCGCCTCCCCAGCGCGAGCGCGATCAGCACAGCCGCGGCCAGCGCGGCCAGCCCCCACAGGGTGTCGCCGTGGGCATGCAAATCTCCGGGGGCGCCGTGGCCTTCGTGTGCCCGGGCCATCTGCGCGGTCAGGCCGGCCAAGGCCACGCCAGCCTGTGAGAACCGCTGGAGCGGCAGGATCGGGTTCATGGCACAGCCTCCTTCGGAACGGTTCAGGCGATGGGTTGATGAACGGTCACCAACTTCGTGCCGTCGGGAAAGGTGGCTTCCACCTGGATGTCGGGAATCATCTCGGCCACGCCGTCCATCACATCCGCGCGGGTGAGCACCTGCTTGCCGTCGCCCATCAACTGAGCGACGGTGCGACCGTCACGCGCGCCTTCCAGAATGGCCGCGGTGATCAGGGCCACAGCTTCGGGATGGTTGAGCTTCAGGCCGCGGGCGCGGCGGCGTTCGGCCAGCAGCGCGGCGGTGAAGATCAGCAGCTTGTCTTTTTCTCGGGGGGTCAGGTCCATGGTGCAACGAAGTCAGAGGCGCCAGATGCGCGGTGTTGGAGCCGGGTACTGCCACATCGCGCGGTGCCAAGCATCCCGCACCCGCTGGAACGATTCGAACACAGGTTCCACTGCGTCGGCCAGTGCCCTGAACACGACCACCTGGTCATGGGGGCTGGTGATGCCGCCGGCGGCCAGCTGGGCCCGGGCGGTGCGTGCGGGATCGGCCTCGGCCGCCGTCAGGGCTTGCAGTCCGGCCTGCAGGACGTGTTCCCGAAACGCGCCGCTCCAGCCCGAGCCCGTGGCGCACCAGAGGCTGGCCACCACGGGATGGCCCTGCAGCCCCAGCGGGGAGTCGCGCAGCAGGTGGTCCTCTGCCTGGATCAGGCCCCGCTCCAGCCATACCCCCTGCACCTCCAAGTGCTGCTGGATGGAGCCCGACCGGAATGCGTCGCCCGAGGCCGGCAGGCCCAGGCAGCAGAGGTCCCAGCCGATCATGGTGGCGCCCGGTGCCAGCGAGATGCGGCATTCATTGACGGCGCGGCAACCGGCATACGCGATGGTTTCCATGGGCAGCCATTCCAGTCGGGCGCCTTCGTCCAGGTTCAGGTGGACGCTCTGCACGGCCGACGCACCCAGGCTCTTGTAGAAGCGCGTCGCCCCGGGCGTGGTGACCCGCACGCGCGAGCCGGCGTGCAGGTGGGCCTGCACCGTGAGGTGGTCGCCCCCGGCCAAACCGCCGGGCGGATGCACCATCACATGCTCGCAGGTGAGGCCATCGTCGGGGTACAGCGCCTTGAGCACCCGCAGCGGTCCCTCGTGCCGGTCCCGCGCCACCGTGCGGCCCTGGAACAGGCGGTAGTCGAGTTGCAACTCACCGCGCCACGAGCGAGCGGCCGAGGCCGACGGCGCCGAACCGCCCCCACGGGGGCCATGATCACGGCAGGCCGCCGTGGACGAAGAAGGGGTGGCCTGAACTGCAGCCCGATCGGCCACCATCACCGCTATCCCAGCGGCACCACGCGCTGCCGTTGCCGCCCCAACTGCGGGCTGCGGAGTTCCACCACATCACCCGCTTTCAGATACTTCGGCGGCTTGAAGCCCATGCCCACGCCCTGCGGTGTGCCGGTGACGATCACATCGCCCGGCAGAAGGGTCATGAAGTCACTCAGATAGCTCACGATCTCGGCCACACCGAAGATCATGTCGGCGCTGCTGCTGTCCTGACGCACCTCGCCGTTCACGCGCAGCGCCAGCGCCACGGCCTGCGGGTCGGGAATCTCGTCGGTGGTGACCAGCCAAGGACCGATGGGGCCGAAGCCATCGTGGCACTTGCCCTTCATCCACTGCCCGCCGCGCTGCAGCTGCCAGTCGCGCTCGCTCACATCGTTGGCCAGCACATACCCGGCCACATGGGAAAGCGCCGCTGCGGGCGTCACCCTGCGCGCCGTGCTGCCGATCACGATACCGAGTTCCACTTCGTAGTCCAGTGCCACGCTGCCGGCGGGCAATGGCAGGTCGTCGTCTGGCCCGGCCAGGGCGGTGATGGACTTGGAAAACACGATGGGCTCGGCCGGAATGGGCATACCCGCCTCCATCGCGTGCTGGCGGTAGTTCAGGCCAATGCCGATGAACTGCCGAATGCCGGCGATCGGCACGCCGATTCGCGTGCCGGGCGTGACAGCCGGCAGACGCGAGGCATCCACCGCCGCCAGCGCACGAAGCCCAGCCGGCGAGAGTTGATCGGGGGTGAGATCGGCCAGCAGGCCGGTGAGGTCCCGTATGGAGCCTTGGGCATCGACGAGGCCGGGGCGTTCGCGGCCGATGGGGCCATGGCGCAGCAGTTTCATGGGGAGCAGCCTACATCCGGTCGATCGGGGTTTCAGTCGAAGCGGCGCGGCGGGCCTGCTCCGACCCTTCCGACATCGCAAAGCGGTCGGAACTGCGCAGGTAGAAGCTGGCCCCGAAGCGCGCCACCGGGTTGTAGTCTCGCAGGTTCACGCGCCACAGCTCGGTGTCGATGAGGCCCTCACGCGCGGCCATCCACTGCACCCGCCCGAAGAACACATAGCGGCTGTCGGTCTGCATCGTTTCGTGCAGCACGCACTCAAAGGCCACCGGCGCCTGCGCGATGCGTGGCGGCTTCACGGATTTTGAAGGTGCGGTACTCAGGCCCACCAGGTCGAGTTCGCTCTGCTCAGGCGGCAGCGAACGCCCGCAGTCGTGCATCTGTTGGCCGATGGCCTCATCGGCGATGTGCACCACGAACTCACCGTTCTTGAGGATGTTGGCTGCGGTGTCCTTGAGCCGCCCGTCCTTCAACCGGTTCAGGCTGATCATGACCAGCGGCGGCTCTTCGCCCACCATATTGAACATGGAAAAGGGCGCCGCATTGACCACGCCATTCGTGCCCAGCGTGGTGACCAGCGCGATCGGCCGGGGCACGATCAGGCTGGCCATGAGCTTGTAGCGCGGGTATTCGGGCAGGGTCTGGAAGTCGACTTCGGTCATCGGGCCATTCTCGGCCCCAAGCCTTGCCCCCGCGCGCCCATCAGGTGATCACCTCTACCTTGGCTTTGCGGGCCACCGTGGTCCAGGTGCTGATCTGCTCGCGGATCAGCTTGGTGAAGTCCTCGCCCAGCACCGGGGTCTTGCGCGGCAGGGTCTGGATATCCTCCAGGCGAGCGGCCACATCGGGCTTGGTGAGCAATTCCGGAATGAGCGCGGTGATGCGCTGCGCAATGGGTGCGGGCAGGTTCTTCGGCCCGGAAAGCCCCAGCCACTGCGAACCCGTCAAGGACGCGAAGCCTTGCTCGGCAAAGGTGGGAATATTGGGCAGGGCCGGCAGGCGCTGCGGTGTGGACACGGCCAGGGCGCGGATGGCACCGGCCTTCAAAGCGGCCACATTGGTGGTCACCGGGTCGAACACGCCGTCGATTTGGCCCGACAGCAGGTCCTGCATGGCCGGCGCGCTGCCTTGGTAGGGCACGTGGTCGTGCTCGGGCGCTTGCCCGTCGATCTTCAGCAGTTCGCCGAAGAGGTGATTGGCGCTGCCGATGCCCGAAGACCCGTAGCGCACCGGCTTGGTCTTGGCTGCTGCGACGTACTGCGCCAGCGTCTGGTAGGGCGAATTGGCGCGCACCAGCAGCAGCATGGGTGCTTCCACCAGCATGCCCATGTGGGTGAAATCGTCCACCGGGTTGAAGGGCATGGTGCGCCGCGTGGCCGTGGCGTAAATGTGAACCGATGCGTGGCTGACCAGGAGCGAATAGCCGTCGGCCGGTTGCTTGGAGGCGAAGTCGGTGCCGATCAGCCCTCCCGCGCCAGGCCGGTTCTCCACGATCACCGTTTGCCCCAGGGCCTGCGACAGGTGCGGGCCCAGCAACCGCGCCACCGTGTCCACCAGGCCACCGGGCGGGTACTGCGCGATCAGCTTGATGGGGCCGCGGGTGGGCCAGGCGCCACTTTGGGCCAGGGCACGGGTGGCAGCGAATGGGGAGGCCAAGGCGGCGGCAGAGGCCGCGCCGGCGGCCAGCAGTTGGCGTCTTTTCATGGATGGAAGGGCTCCTGGTTGAAAAGTGACCGGGCCATGGACGCTGGCAGATGCACGCGTCCAAGCCCGCAAGGAAAAGGCTCTTAACTGCAGCAGGAAGCATGCCACGAGGCCTTCGTCGCGCCAAGGCCCGGCCTGCCGTACGCTCGGGGGATGAACGCCCCCCGCCGCCTGCTTCTCATCAACCCCAATACCACCGAGGCCGTCACCCACTTCATGGCGGACCACCTGCGGGCGGCCTCGCCGGCGGCCGCGCAGTGGACGGCGGTCACCGCCGCATTCGGAGCGCCCTACATTGCCTGCGAGGCCAGCCACGCGGTGGCCGGTCATGCGGTGCTGGATGCCTGGCAGGCGGCCTTGGGCGAACGAGACCCCGCGAACGCCTTCGACGCGGTGCTGATCGGCTGCTTCGGGGACCCGGGCTTGTTCGCCCTGCGCGAATGCAGCGCGGTGCCTGTGACCGGCCTGGCCGAGGCGGCCTTCATCGAAGCGGCGCGCCAGGGCCCCTTTGCCGTGGTCACGGGCGGCCAGCGCTGGAAGCCCATGCTGCAACGCCTGGCACAGTCGCTCGGCTTCGGCCCGCAGCTGGTGCACATTGAAACCGTCGTCCCCAGCGGGGCGGTCCTTCGCGCCGACCCGGTTCTGGCAGAGCAGGTGCTGGGCTCAGCCGTCGAAGTGGCCCAGCGCAGCGGCGCGCGGTCCGTGATCGTGGGTGGCGCGGGGCTGGCGGGGCTGGCTGCACGGCTGCAACCGCGGGCTGAGGTGCCGCTGATCGACAGCGTGGAGGCGGGCGCGCGGGTGCTGCTCGAACGGACCTTTCGGGCGGAACCGGGGTCGGCCCTGAATCACGACACGCAGGAGCGCCTCGCCCTGGTGCGCTCCTGCACCACTACGGTGCGGCGCCAGTCGACCTAGGCGCAAAAACGCCCCCAACACCCCCATTCGGCCTCCTTTGGCGGGTGGCACGGTGGTTGCATCCATCTTGGATACAAGTTTGGATGCACAACCATGATGCCCGACCGCCAATCCCTCCCCGCGCAGCCCGAACACGCCTGGATCCTGCGCCTGCCCAGCCCCCTGGGCGAAGGCGGACCCGGCACGCTGCAGGGCCTGCGCTTTGCAGTGAAGGACAACATCGATGTTCGGGGGCTGCCCACCACGGCGGCCTGTCCCGCTTTCGCCTACGAGGCTCAAGCAACGGCTGCCGTGGTCAATCGCTTGCTGGCTGCTGGGGCGCAGTTGGAAGGCAAAACGAACCTCGACCAGTTCGCCTGCGGACTAAACGGTACCCGTTCGCCCTATGGCGCGGTGCCCAATGCCTTCAACCCCCTGTACGTCAGCGGCGGCTCCAGTGCCGGCTCGGCCCATGTGGTCGCCACCGGGCAGGTGGACTTCGCCCTGGGCACCGACACGGCCGGCTCGGGCCGCGTGCCGGCTGGGCTGAACAACATCGTCGGCCTCAAGCCCAGCCGTGGCTTGATCAGTGCGGCCGGTGTCGTGCCCGCAGCCCAGAGTGTGGATGTGGTGTCCATCTTCGCGCGGACCGTCCCGCAGGCCTGGCGGGTGTTGGAGGCGGCGGCGGGATTTGATCCCCAGGACCCCTACTCCCGGCCGCTCACCCTGCGCACCAAACCCTTTCCCACCGCGCTGCGGGTGGGCGTACCCGATGAACTGGAATTCTTCGGTGACGAGCAGGCCCGCATCGCATTCGACGATGCACTGAGCCGCCTCGTGGGTATGGGTGCGACATTGGTGCGCGTCCCGTATGCCCCGCTGCGCCAGGCAGCGGCGCTCCTCTACGAGAGCGCCCTGGTGGCTGAGCGCCACGCGGCGGTGCGCAGCTTCTTTGACGCACAAGAGGGGCAGGTGGTCGAGCCGGTGCGCCGCATCATCGGTTCGGCGCGCCAGTTCAGCGCCACCGATGTCTTCGAAGCGCAGGCCCGGCTGCAGACCCTGGCCCAGCAAGTGCGCCCCATGTGGGCGTCCATCGACGTCCTCGTGGTGCCCACCGCACCCACCCATGTCACTGTCGAGGCCATGCAGGAGGACCCGATCGAGTTGAATCGTCGACTGGGTCACTACACCAACTTCGTCAATCTCCTGGACTACGCGGCCCTCTCGGTGCCCTCCTCCATACGCCCAGATGGCCTGCCTTTCGGGATCACCTTCATCGCACCCTCAGGCAGCGATTGGGCGCTGGCGGAACTGGGCACTCGAGTGCACGCCGAAAGCGGGCTGAGCCTCGGGGCCACGGGCCAAGCGTTGCCGGCGGCGGAGCGCCGCCTGCCGCCGCCCGCGCACCACCTCAGCGACGATGCACCGGCCGCTCGGGTGGCCGTGGTGGGTGCCCACCTCAGCGGCATGCCGCTCAATGGCCAACTGACCGAGCGCGGCGCGCGACTGCTCAAACGCTGCCGCACCGCACCCCTCTACCGGCTCTACGCCTTGGCCGACACACAGCCACCCAAGCCGGGTCTGCTGCGGGTGGCGCCAGGCGAGGGCGGCGCCATCGAGCTCGAGGTCTGGGAGATGCCCATGCGCGAATACGGCTCTTTTGTCGACCTCATCCCGGCACCTCTGGGAATCGGCCGCCTTCTGTTGGACGACGGCAGCAGCGTGCAGGGCTTCCTGTGCGAGTCGCAGGCCTTGGCCGGTGCACAGGACATCACCCACCACGGGGGCTGGCGGGCCTTTCGCCAGTCACTCACCGACAAAGCGGCCCATGCCGCACCGGCCCTGCAGCCCTGAAGTCTTCAAGAAGGCTTTCCACGATTCACGCATTCATCGCCAGTCCCCGTTGTTTCCGTCCTGTCCATCCACCCCTTCCGGAGATCACCATGAACGACCGCAAACCCTCCCCCGCCACCGCATCCCGCCGCACCCTCATCAAGGCCGCGGGCGCCTCGCTGGCGGCCACCGTCGCCGGCGCTCCTGCGCTGGTATTCGCACAATCCAGCCCCAAGATCCGCGTTGGCTTCTGGCCGGTGGCTTCGGCCATCCCGTTCTTCACGGCCATTGAAAAGGGCTACTTCAAGGAAGCCGGTCTTGATGTGGAGCCGCTGAAGTTGGCCAGCCCGCAGCAGATCGCCGAGGCGATGATTTCGGGTCGCGCCGAGGGAAGTTCCAACGGAACCGGTTCGGCCGCATTGGGCATTGCCGAGATTGCACAGCCGGGGCTGCTGAAGATCTTTTGCACCAACCCGACCAATCAAAAGTTCGTGCTCGACCAATTCATCGTGGCCAAGGACAGCCCGATCAAGGCCATGGCCGAACTCACCGGAAAGAAAGTGGCTTGCGGCCCCGGCGTGCAGAACGTGGTCTTGGCCCGCACCGTGCTCGAGCGAGCGGGTGCGAAGAACGTGACCGTGGTGGAGTTGCCGATCGGTCAGCATATCGCCGCCATCGTCGCCGGCCAGGTGGAGGCCTGCTACACGCTGGAGCCCACCGGCACGGTCGGCCGCCTCAACGGCAGCACGCGCAATCTTGAAGTTGGCGTGATCGCCAAGTATGTCCTCGGCGACCCAATGGCCCCCTGGCATGGTGGCTCGGCCAGCCTCACCAGCGAGTTCATCAAGAAGTATCCCGAGGTCACCAAGCGCTATATCGCAGCCTACAAAAAGGGCGTGGATCTGGTGAAGTCCAACCCCACCGAAGCGCGCCCCTTCCTCAAAGGCTACACCGCAATCGAAGGAGCGCTGACCAACGAAGTGCCGATGGCCGACTACATGATGTCCACCGAATTCAAGGCCAGTGACATCGCCTACTTCCAGAAGTTTTTCGACCTGTTCACCGAACGCGGCGTTTTCAGCCGCAAGGTGGATGTGGGCGGCATGCTCTACAAGGGTTGAGGACGCGTGATGAGTGCCGACAACCCGACCGCCGCCGCCCTCGCCGGCTCCCCCCCAGCGCAGGGCAGTGCCGCCGCAGGTGCCGGCGGCCATGGCGCAGGGTCAGCTCCTTGGCAGCACCGCGGGTCTCCCGTGGCGGCTGCGCCGCGAAAGCCGGTGGATTGGGGCCGTGCCCTTCCTCTGGTCGGCCCTCTGGCGCTGCTCATCTTATGGGACCTCGTGGTGCGGGTGGGCTGGATCAAGCCCATCCTGCTGCCGCCGCCGGTGGACACGCTGCTCACCCTGGTCAACGGCATGGCCAGCGCCACGCTCCTGCCGCACTTCCTGGTCACCTTGGAGCGCACCCTGGTGGCGTTTGCGATCGCCACGGCCATTGGCATGCCCTTGGGCATTGCCCTGGGCAGCAACGAGCGTGCCTATCGGAGCGTGGAGTTCGTCATCGACTTCTTCCGCTCCACTCCGGCGTCTGCCCTCATTCCCCTGTTTCTGCTGATCTTTGGCATCAGCAACATCAACAAGGTGGCCATCGCGGCCTTCGGCGCCTTCCTCATCGTGGTCTTCAACTGCGCCTATGGTGTCATCAATGCACGCAAGCAGCGGGTGGCCGCAGCCAAGGTGATGGGCGCGACCCGTTGGCAGATTTTCAAGGATGTTCTCTTCTGGGAAAGCCTGCAGCCTTCCTTTGTGGGCCTGCGCTCGGCTGTGTCCATGGCCCTGGTGATCGTGGTGGTGGCCGAGATGTTCATCGGCTCTGAAAACGGGCTGGGCCACAAGATCATCGACGCCCAGCAGGTGATGAATGTTCGGGTGATGTACGCCGCGATCATGGCCGCCGGCATCTTGGGCTATGCGCTGAACGTGTTGTTCCTCGCGCTTGAAAAACGCATCGTGCACTGGAGTGGAAGATGACGGAAGTTCTCAACGGCCCGGTGTACACCGATGCGCCCAAACCTGCTTTTCGGCCCGGACCGGCAGGCACCCACATCACCATTCGGGGCCTCACGAAGTTCTTTGCCGGCTGGCCCCTCTACGAGAACTTCGATCTCGATATTCCCAAAAACAAGATCGTCTCGATCTTCGGACCCAACGGATGCGGCAAGTCCACACTGATCAACATGATTGCCGGCCTCGTGCCCATCGATGGTGGCGAGATCCTCTTTGACGGCAAATCCCTCAAGGACACCAAGATCGGTTATGTGTTCCAGAACTACCGCGAGGCGATGTTTCCCTGGATGCGCACCATCGACAACATCGCCTACCCGCTCAAGCTGGAAGGCAAGAGCAAGGCCGA
>JBMSQF010000070.1:0-10943 GCA_049423145.1 Burkholderiaceae bacterium | reverse complement strand
GAAGGCGCTTCGATGAACGGCATGGCCGGCCGCATGTTCGTCAGCCTCTGGTGCTTCATGGCCAATCCAAAGTGACCCGCGTGTCCGAGTTCATGCGCGAGCGTGAACACATTGCGCATGGTGTCGGACCAGGTGATCAGGATGTAGGGGTGGACACCATAGGGTGAAGCACAAAATGCCCCGGAACTCTTGCCGACGTTGTCGGCGCGGTCGACCCACCGCTGCGTCATCGCTCTGCGGGCGAAATCGACATAGTCCTCACCCATCACCGCAAGAGAAGACAGGATGAGTTCGCACGATTGGGCATAGGGCATCGGCGGATTGAAGTCTGCATCCAGCGGGGCCTTGATATCGCAGTACAGCAACCGATCCAGGCCCAGCACACGCTGCCGCAGCCGCGCGTAGCGTTGCATGTGCGGGGCCAGTTCGGACTGGATGATGTTGAGGATGTTCTCGTAGAGCGAGCGCGGAATCTTGTGGTCGTGCAGCAGGAAGTCTTCCGTGCGGGCATACCCGCGCAGGCGGGCCATGGCCACATTCTTGTTCGTCTCGGTGGCAAACGTGGCGGCGTAGGTGTTGTTGTAGGCCTTGAGGCCCGCGCTGAAGGACGCCCATGCATTGCGGCGCACACGGACGCTCGCATGCGATTCAAAGTTCGACTCGAAGGCGTTGATGGAGTTGGCGACCACCGAGCCGGAATCATCGGTGAAGGATTCGAAGCGCATGTCGCCGAACTTCGACCGGCCGTACACCATGTAAGGCGCCTCCAGCACTTCGCCCAGTGCCGCCAGTACGCGTTCGGTTTCCGCACCCAGACGATGCGGGCGTTTGGCCATCAGTTCGCTCAGTCGGACACTGAACTCTGAGAGTTGAGGCTCTTCGCGCAGAAATTGTTGGAGAACCGCCTCCGGCAGAGCCAGTATTTCCGCCTCGATGAAGCTGCAGTCGGCCTCGACGCGGGCCTGCAGAGCGGCCACGCGTGCGACGGCGGCCTGCGCGGGCGGATGGGTGCCATCCTGGGCCATGCGCAGGCGTGCAAAGGCCGAAACCCGAATCAGTTGCACCTGAAGAGCCTCATCGGCAATGAGTGCTTCCAACAGATGCCGTGCACGGGTGCCGAGGGATCCTTGTCGCTTGGCCAGTGATCCACGGGCTTCGTCCACGGCCGCGATGGCGGTGTCCCAGTCGTGGTCAGAGGCAAACAGGTCGGAGAGGTCCCAGGTCGAGTCAATGGCGACCTCTTCTCGTGGCGGTGTCTTCATGGATGCAGTTCTTCTGGCCGATTCAGGAGTGCCAGTGTAGACACGGGGCTGATGCTTCTGCAGCCGTGTGTGGCTCCCCGACCGGGGCTCTAACCAGGGACCTGCGGATCAACAGTCCGGCGGGTTAAGTTCGTATGTAACGGATCTAATTGAGGAAATTTGCATTCCTTCTCAAAAAAGATCATCAAGATACGGCCAGGTACGACCCGCAGCGGATCGTCATTTCTCCATGGGTCTTGCCGTCTATCACCTGAAATGGCGCTTCGGCTTTCCAAAGCAATCGGCCGCACACCCGAGGGTTGGCTGGCCATGCAGGATGCCCATGACCTTTGGGTCGCTCGCTAGAGCATCCATCTGAGTCGCGTAGTCAAGCTCAAGTTGGCCGTGGCCTAGGGGTTGGCACAAAGCGCCTTGCTCAACACCTACAACTCCATCAAGCTTAAGGCGCTCGCCGAAAACCCAGCATGCCGCCCTCGGCCAGGGCAGTGTGCGCCACTCGCCGGCTCTCCATGACGGTGCCATTCAAAGAGGCCTGAAGCCCGCGCCCTTGCAGCCGCAAGATCCGTCCCTTGCCCATCTGAATCTCGGCACGTTCGAGCATGGGGCTGCCCGTGAAGTATGCCCCGCTGAACGGCTCGGCCGGATAGAAGCCAAGCATGGCAAAGATCAGCCAAGCGCTCATCTGGCCCACATCGTCGTTGCCCACCAGTCCTGCGGGCCCGGTTCCGTAGAACCGCCGCACGATCTGCTCGCGCAGCTTCTGCCCTTTTTGTGGCGAGTTTGTCAACGAGTACAGCCAGGTGATATGGTGGCTCGGTTCATTGCCATGCGCATACTGGCCGATCAGCGCCTCCTGCCCCAGATGCTTGTCGGGGTTGGGAACGGGCAAGCGGAAGAGGTGATCCAGCCACGACTCCAGAGCCGCGGTGCCACCGAGACGATCTCGGAAAGCGGCGGCGTCGTGCAGGGCCGGTGTGGCGGTGTACTGCCAGGCATTGGCCTCGGTGTAGTCGCCCGGGTTCCTAAGCGGAGAGGTGGCGGCCACCGGATCAAACGGCGTGCGCCATCGCCCCGCACTGTCCTTGCCGCGCAGCGTTCGGGTTTGCTCGTCGAAGAGGTGCAGCCAGCTCCGTGAACGCGCCCTGAATCGCTCCGCCAAGTCGCTGCGCCCCAAGCGCTCAGCCACAGCCGCCACGGCCGCGTCGCCGTAGCCCAGCTCGGCCGTCATGCTCACTGATTCGCCCTTCTGCAGATCGAAGGGCAGGTACCCGTGCTGATCCAACAGGCTCCAGCTGCGCTGGGCCCACGCGGGCGCATCCGGCCGTTCTCGCGTGCTGGTCTCCAGCATCGCGGCCAGAGCGGCTTGCTCATCGATGGCGCCATTTGCGCCGAACCCCTTTTCGAGCGCATCGGCGATCACCGGCAGTGCGGGATTGCCGATCATGCAATAGGTTTCACGGCCCCAGCTGGTCCACAGCGGCAGCCATCCCATCTGTCGGTGGTGGGTGAGCATGGTGTTGATGAAGCCCGGCACCCGCTCCGGCACGATCAGGGTGAACAGTGGGTGAGAGGCACGGAAGGTGTCCCACAGGCTCAGCGTCGAGTAGTACACGCCGTCCGTTGCCTGCATGACCTCCCCACGCGGTCCCCGCACACGGCCATCCGCATCGGCAATGTCGCTGGGGTGCTGCAGGGTTCGGTACAGGGCGGAATAGAAGAGCCGCTTCGTTCTCTCGTCGCCCTCAATGCTGATACGGCCGAGCAGTTCGTTCCACGCACGGTCTGCTGCTTCGCGCGCTGCATCGAAATTCAGGTCTCCTGCCGTGGCGAGGTTACGCCAGGCACCGTCCTCATCGACCGTGGACAAGGCAATGCGCGCCTCCAGCATCTGCCCGACACTCAGATCGAAGTCCAAGAGCAGGCGGGGCGCCTTTTCGCCGGACCGTGCGGGCAGGGTTCGCTGCCGCAGCACCGGATGGCTGAACTGCACCACGAAAGACAACTGGCGATCGACCCAATTGCTCCGCCATACCGTGCCCTGCAGGCCCTTTTCGTGTGGCCGCACATCGGCCGCTTGTGCAGCCGGTCGGTCTACATAGTGCAAGCCATGCTGAAGGTCGACCAGCACCTGAACTCGTCCCGGCTGGTCAAACCGGTAGCGTTGGAGCGCCACCTTGGGCGTGGCGGTGAGCTCGACTGTCACACCATGGCGGGGGAGTCGAACTCGGTACCACCCCGGGCGCGCCCGTTCATCGGCCTTGGCCGCCCCAAAGTCGGTGGTGCCTTCGGTCCAAGCCGCGCCGCCTCGGGGCTGCAAGAGCACATCACCCAGCTCGGGAATGCCCGCGCCGCTGTGGTGCGTGTTGGAAAAGCCCAGGATCCGGCGATCTCGGTACTGGTAGCCCGCGCTGTAGCTCCAGCCTCGGTCAGCGTTATCGGGTGCCGGAAAGACCATGCCAAACGGGACGGTTGCGCCGGGCGTGACGTGACCCGTGCCATCGGTGCCGATGAAGGGATCGACGTGGCGGGTGAAGGATGGGCTCGCTGCGACTGCATCGATGCCGGAATCACGGGCGCTCATCCCCACCCATGTGGACAGAGGGACGGCCGCAGCCGCTGTCAGGAGTCGTCGTCTTTGCATGCTGCTCAGTCCTTGCGCAGGCGCATCGCGGTCTCAGGCACGCTGCCACACCACCGGGTTCTTCCGCGTATCGATGACCTCGCCCTCGCGGGCGCCCGGGCACCACTGGTCGCGGTCGTTGGCCTGTATTGGGTTGAGTGACGGCACCAAGCGTATGGCCGCATCCATGTAGATGATGGTCATCACCGAACGGGGTTGAGTGCTTCGGTTAGGGCCCGCCTTGTGGAAGGTCCAGCCGAGGTGGAAGCTGACCTCGCCGAGTTCGAAGGCGCCGGACACGAACTCGAAGCCATGCCGGTTCATGTTGGCCGTGATCCGCTCCTCGCTTTCGTCAGAGATGCCCAGGTCGCGGCCGAGCTCCACCGACTGGCTGCGCTTGTAGAAGCCCAGCGGGCCCATGTCCTCGGGCACGGGCTGCAGGGGAATCCAGGCGGTGATTGTGCGGTCGGAGGACAGCGGCCAGTAGTACTGGTCCGCGTGCGCCGGGGTGATGCCGCCACCGGGTTCCTTGTAAAGCGACTGATCGTGGTACAGCCGCACGCCTTGAACCCCCAGGAGTTCAGCAGCCAGACGGCCCAGGCGCTGTCCCATCACGAAGCGGCCCACGAGCGGGCTCTTCTCCCACAGGTTCATCACCTGAAGGAAAGCTTTGTCGTAGGTACTGCGCTCTTCCAGTGGGCGCTGCTCGGTGTTGAGGGCGACGGTCAGTCGGGTGATCTCGCGGCCAAAGCGGGTCAGGGTCTCGCTGCTCAGCACATTCTTGAGCTTGATGAAGCCATCGCGGCGAAACCGCGCGATGTGCTCCGCGCTGATCTCATAGGGCGTATCCAAATCGTGATTCATGGTGGTTTGGTCAATCGCGATGGCGATAGAAGCCTGCCGCGCCGCCGGGTAGATTCAGGCCTATGGGCGCAGCGGCTGGGTTTGCCCACAGGCACCGCTGCGGGTCCAGGGAGCCCACCGGCAGGGTCGGCGGCATCGCAGCGGGTGAGGTTCCCAGGTTGAAGATGGCCAGCACCGCGTGTTCACCCTCACCGCGTCGCAGCACCAACACATCGCCTTGCGCATGCAGCACCTCGCAGGCGCCCAGGCGCAGCGCCGGCTGCTCGCGCCGCAATCGCAGCAGCGCCCGTGTCTGGTTGAGCATCGATCCAGAGTCGGTCTCCTGTCGGGCCACGGCCAACGCAGCATGCGCAGGGTCGGCCGGCAGCCACGGCTCGGCCTGGCTGAAGCCGGCATGGGGGGCCGAGTGCAGCCAAGGCATCGGTGTGCGGCAACCGTCACGCCCGGGATTCAAAGGCCAATGCGCCAACCCGAAAGGGTCCTGCATGCGTTCGAAGGGTACCTCGCTTTGGGGCAGTCCCAACTCCTCACCCTGATAGATGAACAGCGTGCCCCGCAGGGCCATCAAAAGTGCCATCCAGGTGAGCGGGCCCATGCCCTGGCCGTTGTCGTGGTTGCGCTGCCTTGCATCCCGTTCATCGGCGCCGCCGAAACTGAAGCCAGCGGCGGCTTTCACGGAACTCCACCGGGACGCCACACGCGGCACGTCATGGTTCGAGAAGGACCATGACGGCCAACCCTCGCTGCTCGCCCACGGCGCAAGTTGCGAGGCCACCGCGGCGGCATCCGGCCGTGTGCCCAGGAACGCAAAGGAGTACGCCGTGTGCAGGGCATCGCGGCCTTGGGTGTAGGCGAGCATCGTCGCCTGCGCATCGGCGCCGCCTATCTCGCCGACCGTCACGCGATTCGGGTATTCGTCCATCACGGCTCGCAGCTGCCGAAGAAAGGCGAGCGACTCCGGTTGGTCCATGGTGTACGCGTGGCGCTGCATCAGCACCGGGCTCTCCCCGCGCTGGCCGGGCGGCGCGGGCGGGTTGTCGCGCAGCAGCAGGTCGTGTGCGTAAAGATTGGCCGTGTCCAGCCGGAAGCCGTCCACGCCTCGGTCCAGCCAGAAGCGTGCCATGCCCACCACTGCTGCCTGAACCTCAGGACAGTGGAAGTTCAGGTCCGGCATCTGCGGCAGGAAGTTGTGCAGGTGGTACTGGCGGCGGCGGGGCTCCCAACGCCAGGCCGGCCCGCCCATCCAACTCAGCCAGTTGTTCGGCGGGCTGCCGTCCTCCCGCGCATCGGCCCACACATACCAGCCGGCCTTCGCGTTGTCACGGCTTGAGCGACTTTCCTGAAACCAGGGATGCTCGGCTGCCGTGTGGCTCCACACCTGGTCGATCACCACCCTGAGGCCCAGGCGATGTGCTTGGGCCAGCAGATCATCGAAGTCTTTGAGCGTGCCGAACATCGGGTCGACACCGCAATGCTCGGTCACGTCGTAGCCAAAGTCGCGCATGGGGCTGGGAAAGAACGGTGAGATCCAGATGCCGTCCACGCCCAGCGAAGCGACATAGGGCAGTTGTCGGGTGATGCCGGGGAGGTCGCCGATGCCGTCGTCGTTCGCGTCAGCGAAGCTACGGGGATAGATTTGGTAGAGCGTGGCGCCACGCCACCATTCGGCGTTCATGTGGTTCAACTCACTTTGGCTTCAAAACCATCAGTCTGTCCACTATGCTCCTGCCATTCACCCTGTGTTTCAACCGCAATTAACGGTTTTCAAACACTTTTGAAGTCGGACCCAAGATCCGTGAAGATCGAACGAGAGATCATCCAGCACCCCGACGCTTCCATGCGTTGCACGCAGCTTCGCCAATCCGGGTTCCGTGGTGGGCTGCACCGTCATGCCCATATTGAACTCACCTGGATTGAGCGAGGCCGAGGGCTTCGTTGGGTGGGCGACAGCGTGGAACCCTTCAGCGACGGTGATGTGGTGTTGGTGGGGCCCGAACTGGCGCATGTCTGGCTGACGGGGCAGGGCGGTGGTCCTCGTTCCTGTGCCGCCATCGTGCTGCAGTTCCCTTCGGACTGGGCGGCCACCACTGGTTTGCCCGAATTGCGAGTGCTGGGGGCCCTCATGACGCGCGCATCCCGCGGCCTGGCGATCGAGGGGCGTTTGCGGCCTCAGGTCCAGGCCTTGATGGCCCGCATGTCCACCACAGATGCCCCACGTCGTGCAGCCCACCTGATTGAGTTGCTGGCGTTAATGAACGAAGCGTTGCGCGAGGGATCGCTGGACCTGCGCCCCTTATCCGTACAGGCCACACCGGCCGATGCCGAGGGTTCTGCCTTACGGCTGCGCCGTCAGCGCGTGGATCGGCTGCTGCGTTGGGTGCAGGTGCACCTCTGTGATGATCTTTCCGTGTCGGATGCCGCCGCCATGGCGGGCATTACCCCCGCTGCTTTCGGAAGATTCTTTCGTCGTGAAGTGGGCAAATCCTTCATCGACTTCGTCAATGACGCCCGGTGCAGCTGGGCCGCTCTCCGCTTGCTCGAAGGCACGGAGCCCATTGCCGAGATTGCCTTGTCCTGCGGCTTTGCCTCCTTATCGAACTTCGGCGAACAGTTCCGGCGGCGCTACAGGGTTTCGCCGCGGGAATACCGGCGTCAAGCACTTGAGACTTCCCGGTGACGGGTGGCATGATCCGCGCATACGAACCGGGGACGCCATCCATGAAGCTCTACATCGGCAACAAGAACTACTCGTCTTGGTCGATGCGCCCCTGGGTGCTCATGCGCGAGTGCGGCATCGAATTCGATGAGGTGATGGTCCGCTTCGACGGATTTGACGGGGATTCCCGTTTCAAGCAAGTCATCAGCGCCTTGAATCCAGCCGGAAAGGTGCCCGTCCTGGTGGACGGTGATCTAGCGGTGTGGGACACGCTGGCCATTGCGGAGTACGTGGCCGAGCGCTTTGCCGAAAAGGCACTCTGGCCTCACGACCGCGAGGCCCGGGCGCGTGCCCGCAGCGTGTGCGCCGAAATGCACAGCGGCTTTTCCGCGCTGCGGGGTGCGTGCCCCATGAACATCGAGGCCTCGCTGCCCCAGATCGGCGCGCTGGTGATGCGCGACAGGCCTGCGGTGGGGGCTGATCTGCAGCGCATCTGCAGCATGTGGTCGGACCTGCTCCATGAAAGCGGCGGGCCGATGCTGTTCGGTGCCTTCAGCGTGGCCGATGCCTTCTACGCACCGGTGGTCATGCGTATCAAGACCTATGCGCTTCCTGTCCCGACCGATGTTCAGGTGTACATGGACCGGGTCTTGAATCTGCAGGGCGTAAGGGCCTGGATTGAGGGTGCGTTGGCAGAGCAGGACTTCCGGGACTTTGAAGAACCGTACAGGATGAGCAGGCTGGGCTGAGAAGACTCGACCACTCGGTTGTGCATGCCTCTCAAGTCGCGAGGCGGACGTCCCCGTTCCGTGAGCGGGAAATTAGGTGGATTACTCTTCCAGTCCTCTAGAGGACTGGTTATCATGGCACGATGACAAGTCATGCCAACCTGACGCTGGTCACACCCGAACCCGGTCAAAGCCGCTACGCAGCCCTAGCCGCTGCGCTTCGCCAACGCATCATCAACGGCGAGTGGCCGCCAGGCACCGCGCTGCCAGCCGAAACGAGCTTGGCTTCGGAACATGGCGTCGCGTTGGGAACCCTGCGCCGGGCCATGGAATTGCTGGCCGAGCAGGGTTTGATCGAGAGACAGCATGGCAAAGGCACGTTTGTGCGTGGTGGCCTGTCGGGCGCTCCGATGCTGCGCTTTTTCAGGTTCGGTGCCGGGGATGGTGAAGTACCGCAGTCGCGCATCCTCTCGCGTCATACCGTGGTCGCCTCAGCCGAGGTGGCGCGGCGTCTCGGCGTCTCGCGGGGCGACCCCGTGCTTCGGCTGCACCGTTTGCGCCTGCTGAGCAGCCTGCCTCGCCTGTTCGAGGAAATTTGGCTCCCGCTGCCGCTTTTCGACCCCCTGGCGGCCACCCCGCTCACCGAATGGGGTGACCTGCTGTATCCGTTATTCGTCGAGCGTTGCGGAGTGGCCGTGACCCGCGCCGTCGACGAAATTGCGTTTGCCCCGCTGACCGCTCACCAGTCCCGCACCCTGGACCTTCCGGCCGGGCATCCCGGCGTTGCGGTCACCCGGCAGTCCTACGACCTTGCAGGCCGCTGCGTCGAACTGCGCGTGACACGCGGTGACGCCTTCGCCTTCCATTACAGCGTCACCATCACCTGAGGAATTCACGATGAGTCATCACAGCATCACCCGCCGGCAGTTCCTGTCCTCGTCCTCGGCAGGTGCCGCGGCAGTGGCATTTCCGTCAATGGCCACCGCGTCAGTCGACATTGCTGGCGGCAAGACGATCACGCTGGTCGTTTCCTACCCAACGGGTGGCGGTGCGGACGCGATGGCGCGGCTCATTGCGCCCAAATTGGCCGAGGTCTTAGGGCAGTCGGTCATCGTCGACAACAGGCCCGGGGCCAGCGGCACGATTGCGGCTGGCCAGGTGGCGCGCGCCGCACCAGACGGCGCCACGTTGTTGCTCGATGCCTCCTCGTTCGCTGTGAACCCCGCACTGTTTCCAAAGCTGCCCTACGACAGCGAGAAGGCATTCGTGCCAATAGCCGTGCTCGCCCAGTTTCCGAATGTGCTGGTCTGCAATCCGGGCTTCGAGGCAAAGTCTGTCGCGGATGTGATCCGCTTGGCACGCGCCAAGCCCGACGCGATCGCCTACGCATCATCGGGCAACGGCTCCGCTCAGCACCTCGCGGGTGCGCTATTCGAGCAACTGGCCAAGGTCAAGCTCGTGCATGTGCCCTACCGCGGGGGCGGGCCTGCGCTCAACGATGTCATGGGCGGGGTCGTTCCGCTGTTCTTTGCCAACGTCGCTTCCAGCCTAGGCCAGATTCAATCGGGCCGCTTGCGGCCGCTGGCGGTGACTTCACCCCTGCGGTGCCGCGCCTTGCCCGAGGTGCCCACCATGGCGCAGGCCGGCGTGGCAGGCCACGAGGTGTTTGAGTGGAACCCGATCCTGGCACCGGCGGGGATCACACCCGCGGTGCGCGACAAGTTGGTGGCGGCTGTCTCCCGCGTCATGGTGGATCCTGAAGTGCTGGGCCGCGTGCGGACGCTTGGCGGCGATGTGTTCGCCGGCAATCCGGCTCAGTTCCTGAGTGCGCAGCAGGCGCTTTGGGCGCGCGTCGTCCGGGAGCGGGGCATCACGCGTGATTGAGCCGCTGCGTGGCCAGTCCGTTGGCGGATGGGATTGCCACGTCCATGTCTTCAGCGCTGCCGCACCGGCACGTCGCGGACACTACCGACCCGGGGACCATCCGCTGGCGCAGATCAAGGTTGCTGCACAAGGCCACGGTGTCGACCACCTGGTGATCGTCCAACCCAGCGTTTATGGCACGGACAACCAACTGCTGCTGGATGCGCTAGCGGTTGATCCCGGGTGGCACCGGGGCATCGTGGTCGTTGATCCTCATGTCTCCGATGCACAGTTGGACGAAATGCACGCCTTGGGAGTCCGCGGCGTTCGTTTCAATTTGGTTTCCCCTGTTGGCGAGAGAACCTCACCGATGCAGGGGTTTGCGACGCTGGCACCTCGTCTTCGTAAGCGCAATTGGCATGTGCAGTGGTATGTCGGAACAGAGCACTTGAGCACTGTGGCCGCCTTGCATCGCGACAGCGGCGTGACTTGCGTCCTGGACCACCTGGCGGGGATTCATGCGGGAGTGGCTGCGGGCGACCCTGCTTGGCGCTTCATCGAGGATCTGGCCATGCAAGGGGCTTGGATCAAGTTGTCGGGCTGGTATCGGCTCAATGCAAGGGAGCCCTACAGCGAACTGGTACCCCAGGTGCGTCGGCTCGCGGCTCTCTTTCGCGAGCGGATGGTGTGGGGTTCTGATTGGCCGCACACGATGTTCAAGGCCGACGCGTTGCCCTCGTATGAGTCGACTTGGCACCCGGTGGAGGTCGCGCTGGGCGTTGAGGCCGCCCACGCTCTTCGGTGTGCCCAACCAGTCGTCTACCGGTAGGACGGTTGCTTAGGCTCCGAAAACAAAAAGGCCCTGCGCACGCGCAAGGCCTTGATGATTCGGCAGCAGAAGTTTGGCTCCCCGACCTGGGCTCGAACCAGGGACCTACGGATTAACAGTC
>JBMSQF010000069.1:0-11485 GCA_049423145.1 Burkholderiaceae bacterium | reverse complement strand
GAGCCCATCGCACAGGCCTACGCCGGCCATCAATTCGGCGGGTTTTCACCACAACTCGGTGATGGCCGCGCGCTGCTGATCGGAGAGGTGCTGGATGTGCGCGGCCTCAGACGCGACATCGCGTTCAAGGGCTCCGGGCGGACGCCGTTTTCCCGCGGTGGGGACGGCAAGGCGGCAGTGGGTCCGATGCTGCGTGAGGTGTTGATCGGCGAATCGTTGCACGCCCTGGGCATTCCCACGACCCGCGCCTTGGCTGTGGTCTCCACAGGGGACGTGGTTCAACGGGAGCGGACCCTGCCTGGGGCTGTGCTGACCCGCGTGGCCGACAGTCACCTGCGTGTGGGCACCTTTGAATACTTCGCGGCCCGAGGGGACACTGCCCGCCTGAAGGGCTTGCTCGATTACGTCATCTGGCGTCACGCGCCCGAGGCGGCGCAAGCGGATGACGCCGCGCTGGCGCTGCTGGATCATGTGGCGGGCCGTCAGGCCGCCTTGATTGCGCAATGGATGGGTGTGGGCTTCATCCATGGGGTGATGAACACCGACAACATGAGCATCTCGGGCCAAAGCATCGACTTCGGCCCCTGCGCGTTCATGGAGACCCACGACGCGGCCACGGTCTACAGCTCCATCGACCGGCAGGGCCGCTATGCCTACGGCCAGCAGCCTGCCATCGCGCAGTGGAATCTCGCGCGGCTGGCGGAGGCACTGTGGCCCTTGATGCAGGGCTCGGAGGAGATGAAGCTGGAAAGCGCGCAGCGCGTGTTGGCGGGATTCGCCGAGTCCTTCGAGCGCGAAATGGACGCGGTTTGGTGCCGCAAGTTGGGCTGGGGCACGGGTGCAGGCCCAGCCGTTGGGCCTGGAGTGTCCGGGCCCTTCACCGCTGAGGCCGCCGAGATGCGCCGACTGGCACGGGAGTTGGCCTTGGCTTGGCAAGCCCTGATGCAGGCGCATCGGGTCGACCACACGCTGGCTTGGCGCGGGCTGCAATTGGCCGCTCAGGGTCAGCCTGAATCCCTTGCGCAGCGCTTCGGTGCGGGTGCGCCGCAGGCGCTGGACTGGCTGGGCCGCTGGCGAGGCGCGAGCCAGCGCTGGGGTGTTTCGATGGATCCCGCGGTGCTGCAGTTGGCCAATCCCTTTGTCGTGCCCCGCAACCACCTGGTGGAAGCGGCCTTGCAAGCGGCCACCGAGGGTGACCTGGGGCCCTTCGAGTCGCTCTTGGCCGCGGTCAGACGACCCTGGGATGAAGATGAGGCGCTGCAGGCTTATGGGGCTCCCGCCCCGCCGGATGTGGCGGCGGCCCACCGAACGTTCTGCGGAACCTGAACCGGCCGAGGTGTTCGGCCTGATCAAGACCCGGGGACGCGATGGCACCGGGGCGACAATGACCCGATGAGCAACGCACGCATCCAGCAGGCCCTTGGCGTGGCGGGCTTGTGCCTGTTGCTGGGCTGGGGCTGGTACTGCGTGAGCCGTTCCTGGTGGGCTGGTCTGCTCCTGCTGCTGCCCGCAGCCGTTCCGCAGGCGCCGGTGTTGGCTTTGGAGCTGGTGTGGGCCGCCTTGGCGGCGCGCCGCGATGCAGCTCGGCGGCCCCTCGGTGCACTGCCGGGAACGCCCGAGCATGCGCCCGAACCCTTTCCGCCGCCCCGGACTTGGCTGTGGGCCTGGGTGCAGGAAGTCATGGTTTCCCTTCAAACCTTCGGCTGGCGGCAGCCTTGGGCGCACGACCGATGGCCCGACTTCATTCCTCACGATGCCCGCGGGCGGCGTGCCGTGCTCTTGGTCCACGGCTTCGTCTGCAACCGGGGGTTCTGGAACCCCTGGATGAAGCGGCTTCGCCTCGCTGGCGTACCGTATGGGGCGGTGTCCATGGAGCCACCGTTTGGAGACATTGCGGCACAGGCTCAAGCCATACAGGCCGCGTGGCGGGAACTGACGCAGGCGACAGGGGTTCCCCCTGTGCTGGTGGGCCACAGCATGGGCGGGTTGGCCATCCGCGCCTGGCTGTCCACGCTGCCCGAGGACATCGCGCTGACCCATGAGGTGATCACGATCGGATCGCCGCATCACGGAACCGCTTTGGCGGCGATGGCACGCTCTGAGGCTGCGCTGCAAATGCAAGTGCTGAGCCCATTCCTGCGGGACCTGGCCGCATCTGAAAGCCCTGCCCGCCGCGCCCGCTTCACCTGCTATTGGAGCGTGTGCGACAACATCGTGTTTCCAGCGAACACCGCCACACTCCCGGGTGCCCGCTCGGTGGCGCTCGGCGGCCGGGCCCACGTGGCACTGGCGCATGACCCGGCTGTTCTCGCAGACGTGCTGGGCCGCACGCAAGGGGCGCGGAGGGCTATCACCTCAAAGCCGGCTGCCCCGTCTTCACCGCTATAGTGACTGCGCCATGGCCAAGCTTTACTTTCGGTTTGCGGCGATGAATGCGGGCAAGTCCACCGCATTGCTGCAGGCGGCTCACAACTACGAGGAGCGGGGCATGCGTGTGGCCCTGTTCACGGCCGCGCATGACAGCCGCAGCGGCAGCGGCGTGATCGGATCGCGCCTGGGCCTGCACCGCTCGGTGGACACCTTCGGGCCGGACACGGTGTTCAGCCGACCGGGCTTGCCCGAGGGGGTGGCGTGTGTGCTCATCGACGAGGCGCAGTTTCTGCAACCCGCTCAGGTGCGACAACTGCACCGCATGGCCCACCGTGACAACCTGCCGGTGATCTGCTTCGGCTTGCGCAGCGACTTCCGTGGTGACGCCTTCCCAGGCGCCGTGACCCTGATGACCTTGGCCGATGACCTGGAGGAGATGAAGACGATCTGTGCCTGTGGTCGGAAGGCTTCGATGAACATGCGCATCGATGGCCAGGGTCGGCGGGTGTTGGAGGGCGAGCAGGTGGAGATCGGCGGCAATGAGCGCTACCGCGCGGTGTGCCCCTCCTGTTTCTACGCCGACGATGGGGTGGGCCCTGAGCAGGCGCCGGGTTTGTTTGGCTGAACCGGTCCTTGCCAACCCATCTCAATTCAAACCCAAGGCCACCCGATCCACCGGATGGTTCTGTCCACCACGGTGCGCGATCTTGATCGCGCCAATGCGGTTGCCCAGTTGGACGCATCGTTCCAGCGGCCAACCGTGCTCCAGACCATAGAGCAAGGCAGCGCGGAACGCATCACCGCATCCCGTGGGGTCGACGATGGCCTGCGCTGCATAACCGGGCACATGGGTGCGGACACCTTGAACCCACAGTTCGCAGCCTTCGGCACCCAGGGTGACGATGATGCCCTGCAGGTGCGAGCGCGACAGTGACTCCAGGCTCTGTCCGGTTCGCTCGCTGAGCATGCGGGCCTCGTAGTCGTTGACCGCCACCCAGGTGGCCTGTTGGACGAAGGCCTTCAGTTCTTCGCCATTGAACATGGGCAGGCCCTGGCCCGGGTCGAAGATGAAGGGGATCCCGGCGGCATGCATCTGCTGGGCATGCACCATCATGGCGTCGCGGCCATCGGGGGCGATGATGCCCAGCCGGATGTCTGAACGTTGACTCGGCACGGCGGTGAGATGCGCCTCGGCCATCGCACCAGGATGGAAGGCCGTGATCTGGTTATTGGATTCGTCGGTGATGATGATCGCCTGCGCCGTGTAGTTGTGATCAATGCGGCGAACGCAAGACAGATCCAAGCCCTGACTTTCCAATCGCTTGCGGTAGTCCTCGCCATCAGATCCCAGCGTGGCCATCACGATGGGCTCGGCGCCCAGCGCCTTGTGCGTGTAGGCGATGTTGCCGGCGCAGCCGCCGTATTCGCGCCGCAGGGTAGGCACGAGGAAAGACACGTTGAGGATGTGCACCTGCTCGGGCAGGATCTGCTGCGCAAACCGACCGTGGAAATTGGTGATGGTGTCGAAGGCCAGGGATCCGCAGATCAGGGCAGGCATGAAGCGCTCCAGTCAAGGGTAGTAGGGCACGACGCGGAAACTGCCGACCGCAGCAGTTTCAAGCGCCTTCAGATTGAGAACGATGGCCAACTCCGCTTCACCCCCAGGATCCAATTGGGCTGTGGCGGGGCTGAACGCCATGGGGTCCAGCATCCGGCGGGCGACCACCGTGCCTTGATCGTCCAGGATGCTCAGGTCGAAGGCGGGTACCGCAACAGGCCAGTCCCCGACATGACGCAATTGGATGCGCAGGGTGTGGTGGCCGGTCTTGTCATCAAGCGACAGGCTGCTGCCTTCGATCGACACCGATTCCAACTGGCGCAGCGCGGGCAGGCGGCAGCCCAGCGAGGCGCAAACGCTCGAGACGACTGGGCGTGCTTCAGGCCAGGCCTGCCCGATGTGGCCGCGGGCCGCATAGACGAGCAGCGCGACCAGGCTGACGCTCAGCAAGACCGGGAGCGCGATGGGCGCGCCCTGGCGGGGAGCGGCGACCGGGGGCTGGGCGGCCAGGGGTGCTGGAGCAGGGGGGACGACTGGGGCGTCCGATGCGGCTGCGACGGGTTCCGGCTCGGGCTTCAAGGCTCCAAGGTCCGGCAGTTCCAGGTCGATGTCCGGCATCGGCTGGTAAGGGACGGCCGGCTGTTGAGGCACAGGGGCCTCTTCGGCCTGGACCGTGGGGACCTGGATGGCCTGCCCATCCGGGCTGACCAGGTTGGCGGCGGCGTCAAAGACATGCTGGCATTGACCGCAACGAACCCAGCCTTGGGCGGCGGCCAGCTGGGGCCCGCTGATGCGGAAGATGGTTTGGCAGTGGGTGCAGCGAGCAGCCAGGGTCATCGCCGCATCATGCCATGTGGCCGTTCGCATCAGCGCCGCTGCGCTTGGCTGTCATGAGGATCCAGCCGTCCTCTTCATCGCTTACCGACAGCGCCAACCACGGCGAATAGGCGGCTTGGAGCTCCTCGGCCTGACGGGCCAAGATGCCGGCCAACACCAAGTGGCCGTTGGGTTCGACATGCTGGCTCAGCAGTGGCGCCAGCAACTTCAAGGGCGTGGCCAGGATGTTGGCCACCACGAGCGGATAGGTGCCAGCGGCGGCATCGGGCAAAGCCGCGCGCAGCAAGACCCCATTGGCTGTGGCATTGTCTTGAGTGGCCTGCACAGCAGCGGGATCGATATCCACCGCGTCGATCTGACGAGCCCCGCAAAGGGCCGCACCGATGGCCAGAATCCCGGAACCGCAGCCATAGTCCAGCATGCGGGTCCAGGACGCCTGAAGCGCGGGTTCGCGGGTGGCGATCCAACGCAGGCACATGCGGGTGGTCGGGTGCGTACCGGTGCCAAAGGCCATGCCCGGATCCAAGCGGATGACGTGGCGGGCTTGCGCGGGTGGCTGGTGCCAAGTGGGCACCACCCAGAAATCGTCGGTGATGGAGACCGGCTCGAACTGCGACTGCGTCAGGCGCACCCAGTCCTCTTCGGGCACCGGCCGCAGCGCCTCCACGCTGAGCCCTTCGGTCCATTCCTGCGCCAGCAGCAGGGTGGCGGCCTGCATGGCAGCCTCTTCGGTCTCAAAGGCGACCTTCAGCCAGGACCGGTTCCAACCTGCGGCCGGAGCCGGCAGGCCGGGCTCACCAAACAAGGCCTGCTCGGCATCGGTATCGGCATCCGCGTCCTCGACCGATACGGATACCGCGTCGAGCTCGTCCATCAGGGCAGTGGAGACGTCCTCGACCAGCTGGGCGGGGGCGCGAAGGACAAGTTCGGTCAGGGCCATGAGAGCGCCAAGCGCCGCTTGCTTCAGCGGCGATGGCCGTTGAGCCAGTGCTCAAGGTAGTGGATGCTGGTGCCGCCTTCGATGAACTTGGCGTCGGCCATGAGTTCCCGGTGCAGTGGGATGTTGGTTTGGATACCGTCCACCAAGGTTTCAGACAAGGCGGTGCGCATGCGGGCCAGGGCCTGGTCACGCGTGTCGCCGTGGCAGATGATCTTGCCGATCATCGAGTCGTAGTTGGGCGGCACGAAGTAGTTGGTATAGATGTGCGAATCGACGCGCACGCCGGGGCCACCCGGTGGGTGCCACAGGGTGATGCGGCCCGGCGATGGCGTGAATTTGTAGGGATCTTCAGCGTTGACCCGGCATTCGATGGCATGGCCCCGCATTTCGATGCTGCGCTGGGAGAAGGGGAGCTTTTCGCCGGCGGCGACCCGGATCTGCATCTGGACGATGTCGATCCCGGTGACCATTTCCGTCACGGGATGCTCCACCTGCACGCGGGTGTTCATCTCGATGAAGTAGAACTCGCCGTTCTCGAAGAGGAATTCGAAGGTTCCCGCGCCACGGTAGCCGATCTTCTTGCAGGCCGCAGCACAGCGGTCGCCGATCTTTTCGATGACCCGGCGCGCAATGCCAGGCGCGGGCGCTTCCTCGATGATCTTCTGGTGACGGCGTTGCATGGAGCAGTCGCGCTCCCCCAACCAGACCGCGTTGCGGTGCTCGTCGGCCAGCACCTGGATTTCGATGTGACGCGGGTTCTCGAGGAACTTCTCCATGTAGACGGCCGGGTTGCCGAAGGCTGCACCAGCCTCGCTGCGGGTGGTCTGCACGGCATGCAGAAGGGCGGCTTCGGTGTGGACCACCCGCATGCCCCGACCGCCGCCGCCGCCCGCGGCTTTGATGATGACCGGATAACCGATGGAGCGCGCAATCCGCACGATCTCCTTGGGGTCTTCCGGCAGGGCACCTTCGGAGCCGGGGACGCAGGGCACGCCACTCTTGATCATCGCCTGCTTGGCCGAGACCTTGTCGCCCATGATGCGGATGCTCTCCGGCGTGGGTCCGATGAAGACGAAGCCGCTCTTTTCCACCCGTTCTGCAAAGTCGGCGTTTTCCGAAAGGAACCCATAGCCCGGGTGTATGGCCTCGGCGTCGGTCACCTCCGCCGTGGAGATGATGGCGGGCATATTGAGGTAGCTCTGCGAGGACGGGGCCGGGCCGATGCAGACCGCCTCGTCGGCCAGCTTCACATATTTGGCGTCCCGGTCGGCTTCTGAGTAAACGACCACGGAGCGGATCCCCATTTCCTTGCAGGCGCGCTGAATGCGCAGGGCGATCTCGCCGCGGTTGGCGATGAGGATTTTCTTGAACATGGGGTCAGGCGCTGGGCACCATCCTTACTCGATGATGAACAGCGGCTGACCGAATTCGACCGCTTGGCCGTTTTCGCACAGGATTTGCGTGATCGTGCCCGTCTTGTCGGCCTCGATCTCGTTCATGATCTTCATGGCCTCGATGATGCAGATGGCCTCGCCTTCCTTGACCTGTTGGCCGACCTCGGCGAAGGGCTTGGCACCGGGACTGGCCGCCCGGTAGAAGGTGCCCACCATTGGGGACTTGACCGCATGGCCGGCCGGCTCAGCGGCGGGTGCCGGGGGGGCAAGCGCCGCCGCGGGGGCTGCGGCCGTGCCGACCGGAGCGCCGCCGGCCGCCACCGCTGCGGCAGCAGCCAGGGGAACCACCGGGGCGGCGGCCAGGGTGCCCGCCACAGCCGTGGCGGCGGCGCCGGCCTTGACGATGCGCACCTTGCCTTCGGCTTCGGTGATCTCAAGTTCCGAGATGTTGGACTCCGACACGAGGTCGATCAGGGTCTTGAGTTTTCGCAGATCCATGCGGTCTCCAGTTTGGGCCCAGCAGCATTCAACAGTCGATATCCGCCGCGATCAGGGCCCTATCTTCTGCGGTTCTTCCGCGGTTGTCGCGGCTTTGCAAGCGCTGGAGTGTATGCGACCCGGCCAAGGCGGCCTCAGGATCCACGGCCCCCCGCCCGAGGGTGGGGCGGCGGTCCGCCGCTTCAGGTGGGTGCGGGCCGGGCTTGCCGGAGCGTGGCCGCCCAGCGCTGCAACTGCTCGCGGGACAGTTCGCCGATCTGCCGCTCGACGATGTTCCCTTCCGCATCGGCCAGCACCGTGAAGGGCAGGCCACCCGGGCCGTTGCCCAGGGTGCGGGACAGGCCGGAGCCGTCTGCACCCGCCAAAACCACGGGAAAGGACACGGGGGACCGGGCCAAGAATCCCCGGACCGGGCTTGGGCTGTCGACGGCAATACCCAGCATATTCATTCCAAAAGTCTGCATCTGCTTGTAAAAATCATCAAGTAGTGGCATCTCGCGCACGCAAGGAGGGCACCAGGTGGCCCAGAAGTTCAGCAGCAGCGGGCGACCCTGCAGCGTTCGCAGGGCCAGCGGCTGCTCATCGGCTTGCGGCAGGGACAGGGCCCAGAAATCGGCGCCGAGCCGATCAGGGCCGGAAGCGGTGGCACCCGCGCCCGGGGTCCCAGGGGTGTTGGTGGGGTTGGGGGGCGGGGCTGGCTGGTGCCACCAGGACCAACCGGCGCCTGCCGCAATGGCCGCTGCGGCGACCATCCAGGCCCGCCGGCGGCCGCTCGCCGCTGTTGGGGACTCGTTCATGGGGGTGGTTCTTCTCTCAGGCGTTGTTCGAGTGCCCGAAGTGTGCCTCGCCAACTGCCCCCCCGGGCATCGGGCTTGAGGGCACCCCTGAGTTCATCATGGGACCAGACGCTGATTTCGATCGGAACCATCGTCCCCAGCGGCGGGCAGGGTACTTCCAGACCGATGACGGGTACCGGATCACGGCCACGGCCCTGGCGCTGGCCCGTCTCGAAACGCACGCCGCGGTTGATCAGCTCGAGCTCGGGCCCGGTTGGATCGTCGGTGTAGAGGTCCAGCAGGATGGGTGAGTGGGCCGTCGCCGTGCCCCGCCACACGGCACCGCCGACATGCGGCTGATGATCGCGCAAGACCCGCATCCAGTGCGCTGCCAGCTCCCTCAGAGCCTGCAGCTCCCCCGGCTGCGTGTCGGCACAGAACAGTGCCAAGTGTTCACGCACGGCATCTTCCACCATCAGGTGGCTGGGCATGGTCAACCCTCGGGTCCCTGAAATGCCGAGGTGTTCGGCAGCCTTGCGGCAGGCCGTCGCATAGTCCAGTCCGTGTTCCACGATCCAGGTCGCCGCTGCCGCGGCGATCTCTTCTTCGGCCTTCACGGGCGAACCTCTTCGGGCAGCTGCACCGCAGGCATGCGCGCCGCGATGGTCTCGGCGCGTGCGCTCAGGTAGGGGGACTGGGGCAACTTCTCGAAGCGGCGTGGCGCTGGCAGCATCACCGCCAGTCGCGCCGCTTGCAGGGCTTGAAGGCGTTGCGGCTCGGTGCGGTAGTAGTGCTCGGTCGCAGCGGCAGCGCCGTAGACGCCCTCGCCCCATTCGACGCTGTTGAGGTAGATCTCCAGAATGCGGCCCTTGCTCAGCAGGGCCTCCATGGACAGTGTGATCAGGGCCTCCTGTCCCTTGCGCCAATAGTGGCGCTCTCCACTGAGAAAGAGATTCTTGGCCAGCTGCTGCGTGATGGTGGAGCCTCCCATGAGCCGCGCGCCACCCGGGCTCGGCGGGCGGGCATCACCGGCTGTGCCGGTGGCCGGCGAACCCAGGCGGGTCTGGCGGCGCTCATTGCGCTCGCGGGCCTTGTCGATCGCGTCCCAGTCCAGACCGCCGTGGGTGATGAACCCCGCATCTTCACTGGCGATCACGGCGCGGGGCAGGGCGGCGCCCATCGCCCGGAGGGGCAGCCACTGTTGGTTCCACAGCAACTCACCATCCCGGTGCAAGAGGCGCAAGGCTTGCGTCCTTTGGAAGGTGGTGGAGCGGGGGTCCAGATGCGCCATCAGGGCCACCCTCAGAAGGAAAAACAGCTGCAGGGCCAGCGTGGTGATGAAGAGCAGGGCCAGCAGGCGCAGCAGCTGGCGTGCGGTTCGGCTCAGGGCATTGGGCATGCGCGGGAGGGGGCGACGGACCGGCTAGGTGGCCGCCAGCCGCTGGCGCAGCGCCTGCAGCACCGGCGGTGTGTGCGGGCGCACGCCGCGCCAGAAGGCATAGGCTTCGGCGGCCTGCTCCACCAACATGCCCAGGCCGTCCCGGGCCACGGCACCCTGGTTCTGTGCCCACTGCAGAAAGGGCTGTGCAGCAGGTCCGTACATCATGTCCACCGCCAAGCCGCCGCGGCGCAGCAGGCCTTCCGGTACCGGGCTGGCCTGCCCGGACAAGCTGCTGGCCGTGCCATTGATGAGCACCTCGCAGCCTTGGGGGCATAGCCGCACCGCCTCGTCCAGGGATCCGCCGAGGACCTCACTGCCCTGCGCATGCGCCCAGGCCCGATGCGACGAGGCCAGGACCATCGCTCTTTCCACCGTTCGGTTCACCACCACCACGCGGCGAGGCCGGGCTGCCAGCAGCGGGCCCAGGACGCCCGCAGCCGCCCCGCCGGCGCCCACCAGGACGACGGTGCAGCCCTTCAGCATGAAACCCGCATGGCCTTGGATGTCGACCACCAGGCCCTGGCCGTCGGTGTTGTCGGCCTGCCAGTGCTGGTCATCAAAGCGCACGGTGTTGGCCGCGCGCGCGAGCATTGCACGCGGCGTGCAGCGGGCCACCAGACCCGGCACCTCGAACTTGAAGGGAACCGTGACGTTGCAGCCCTTGGCCCCCTGTGCGGCCCACTCCCGCAGCATCGGTGCAAATCCGTCGAGCGGACACAGCACGCGCTCGTAGCGGATGGTGTGGCCCAGCTGTTGGGCGAAGGACTCGTGGATGAAGGGCGATTGGCTGTGCGCAACCGGATGGCCGATCACCCCATAGAGATCGCCAGGTTCCTGCATGGCCGTTCTCACGCCGAGCCGCCCTGCGGCCCGGTGGCCGGTGCGTCGATGCGGGGGGGCGTTTCGTCGGCGGCTTCTTCCTCGACGCCAGCCACATCAATGGCCAGCGCCAAGGGAGCGGAGGCCTCACGCAGGTCCTCCTCCTCATCGTCTTCGACCGCAGCCGGGTTGGCGCCGGCGGCAGGCTCGTCCAGGCGGGCCAGCAGGCTGGCGTGCAGATCCAGGGTCAGCAGGTCCATCCCTTGAACGCGGGCGGTGAGCCGGGCGCCGCGCGGCAAGGGCTCGGCGCCCGTCACTTTGAACACGAGCGGAAGTTCATCGGCCCGAACCAGGCCCTCTTTGAGCACCGTGGCCGGCAGCTCGGCGACCTGGTTCTGCTGGAGCCAACGCAAGGTCCAGTAGCGTTCGATGCCGCGCTGGAAGTCGGCATAGGCCGTGTAGGCGGCATCAAAGGATGAAACCACCGAATAGAGCTGCGCATCCTTGGGCTTGAAGGGCGCTGCCAGGGCCGCGGTACGCCCATGTCGTGCACAGGCGATGATCTGCCACTGATTGAGCAGGTCCACATAGCGCCGCAGCGGTGAGGAGGCCCAGGTGTAATGGCTCACGCCCATGCCAGCATGCGGTGCGGGCTTGGTACCCATGCGCACCTTGATGCCCGGCGCGAGGCTGGCCTGACTGCGGTAGATGCCGGGCACGCCCAGCTCCGCCAGCCAGGCTCCCCAGCTGCTGTTGGCCAGGATCATCAATTCGGCCACCAGCAGGTCCAGGGGTGATCCCCGCCGGCGTTGGGTGATCAGCACGGTTTCATCGCCCAGGGGCGCTTCGTCC
>JBMSQF010000068.1:0-11801 GCA_049423145.1 Burkholderiaceae bacterium | reverse complement strand
GCACGCTGATCATCATGATCATCATGTCCATCGGCTCCTGGTACATCATCTTCACCAAGCTGTGGGAGCAGAACAAGCTCTACAAGAGCGCCGAGAAGGCAGCGGAGTCCTTCTGGACCGCCGGCTCGGTGAAGGCCGGGGTGGCCACGCTCGATGACGGCAGCGCCTTCAAGTTCATCGCCGAGCAGGCCATCAAGGCCAACGAGCACCACGAAGGCACCCTGACCGAGCAGATCGACCGCCACACCTGGATCGGCATGAGCGTTGAGCGTGCGGTGGGCTCCGTGAACAGCCGCTTGCAGGACGGTCTGGCCTTCTTGGCCACGGTGGGATCCACCTCCCCCTTCGTCGGCCTGTTCGGCACGGTATGGGGCATCTACCACGCGCTGACCGCCATCGGCATCTCGGGCCAGGCCTCGATCGACAAGGTGGCCGGCCCCGTGGGTGAAGCCCTGATCATGACGGCCATCGGCTTGGCCGTGGCCGTGCCCGCGGTGATGGGCTACAACTGGCTGATCCGCCGCAACAAGACCGCCATGGAGCGCGTGCGCGCCTTCTCCGGCGACCTGCACAACGTGTTGCTGGCCGGCAAGAAGTAATCCCAGCGCTCGGCGGCCGGGGTGGCACAGCCGCTCGGACCGCCCGGTGCTTCAGCCCCGCTGACAGGACAGCCGAAAGGACAGCCAAATGGCCATGAGTGTGGGTTCGCCCGACGACGAAGGCGAAGACCAGATGAACTCCACCATCAACACCACGCCCCTGGTGGACGTGATGCTGGTGCTGCTGATCATCTTCCTGATCACGATTCCCGTGGTCACCCAGTCGGTCCCGCTGGAGCTCCCCAAGGAGCGCAATGTGCCGACGCAGACGAAACCGGAAAACATCGTCATCGCCGTGGACCGCGATGGCGACGTGTACTGGAACATGGAGCGGATACCGGATTCGGAGACGCTGGTCAACCGCCTGAAGGATCAGGCCGTCAAGGAACCCCAGCCCGAGGTCCACATCCGCGGCGACCTGGAAGTCCGCTATGAATCCGTGGGGCGCGTGGTGGTGGCCTGCCAACGCGCCGGCATCCTCAAGGTGGGCTTCATCAGCGAACCGCCGGCTGGCGGCGTGACCCGTTAACACCGAAGGAAGACAACCATGGGAATGAATGTAGGTTCCGGCGGTGGCGACGACGAAGTCCTGGTGGACATCAACACCACACCGCTGATCGACGTGATGCTGGTGCTGCTGATCATGTTCATCATCACCATCCCGGTGCAGACACATGCGGTGAAGATGAACATGCCGGTGCCCAACAACGCGCCCCCGCCGCCCAAGCCGCCGGAGATCATCCGCATCGATGTCGACTTCGACGGCACCATTGGCTGGAATGGAAAGATCGTGGCCGACCGCGGCGAACTGGAGGCCCGCCTGAGTGAGGTGGCGGCCATGGCCGATCAGCCCGAAGTTCACCTGCGCCCGAACAAGCTGGTCACCTATCGCCATGTGGCCATGGTGATGGCCAGTGCACAGCGCCTGGGCGTCACCAAGATCGGCTTGGTGGGCAACGAGCAGTTCATGAATTGACCGCAGGTTCCCTGTGGACCTCTCGACACCGACCGAACGAACGAGTCCCCTTCCATGCGCATGCTCCCTCCCGCCCTGACCCACCTGTTGGCCGCTGCCGGCCTTCTGACCCTGCTGGCAGGGCCGGCCCTTGGCCAGGTCCGTCCCGAAGTGGGTCGCCCGCTGCAGCAGGCCAGCGACTTGCTCAAGTCCGGCAAGGGCCGAGAGGCCCTGGCCAAGGTGCGCGAAGCCGAAGCCGTGGGCGGACTTTCTGCGCCCGAGCAACTGACCATCAATCGGATGAAGGCTGCAGCGGCACAGCGCGCGGGCGACCAGCCGACGGCCATCGCAGCGCTGGAGGCGGTGTATGCCAAGGTGAGCGGCACCGAGCAGAACCAGATCGCCGAGCAATTGGCCTCGGCGCACGCCCAGAACAAGAACAACGCGGCGGCTGCGGAGTGGCTGAAGAAGGCCACGGCCGGTGGCTACAGCAGCGCCACGACCAAGCAACTGCAAGCCTACCTGCAAGGCGCCAGCGGCGACTACAACGCCATCGCCAAGGACACGGCTGCTGCCGTGGCCGCGGCAGAGGAAGCCGGGCGCAAGCCGGCTGAGGATGACCTGCTGCGTCTGGCCGATGCCTACCTTCGCACTGGCAACGCCGCGGGCAACATCACCACGCTTGAAAAGCTGGTCACCTATTACCCGAAGAAGGACTATGTGAATGCCTACCTGGGCCGCCTGCAGCGCAAGCCCGGGTTCTCGGAGCGGTTCACGCTGGATGTGATGCGCTTGCGCCTGGCGCAGGGTCTGATCAGCAAGGCCGATGATTACTTCGAGATGGCGCAGTTGGCCCTTCAAGCCGATCAACCGGCTGAGGCCAAGGCCATCATGGACCGGGGCTACGCGGCCAAGGTGCTGGGCGTGGGCGCCGAGGCAGACCGCCACAAGCGCCTGACAGAACTGGCCGACAAGAAGCTCCAGGAAGGGGCCAAAAGCATGCTTGGCGGACTCGATGAAGCGCAGGCAGCCAAGGACGGCAATGCCTTGGCCAAGATCGCCATCGGACTGATCGGCGTGAACAACCTTGAGCGTGGCATTCCCCTGCTGGAGAAGGCCATCGCCATGGGTGGCCTCAAGCGCCCGGACGACGCCAAGTTGCGCCTGGGCCTGGCCCAGATCAAGAGCGGCAACCGCGCCAAGGGCGTGGCCACGCTCAAGGGTGTGGGTGGCAAGGATGGCGCGGCCGAGATCGCGCGTCTGTGGATGCAGGTGGGCGGCGCGGGCTGATGCTGCCTGAATTCGTGGAGGCCCTGGGGGATGGCGTGTACGCCATCGACACGGGCTTCCACCGCCCGCGCTTCGACGCGGCCTACCTGATCGTGCAGCAGGGCCACGGCGCTTTCGTGGATACCGGCACCAACCACAGCGTGCCCCGCCTGCTGGCGGCGCTCGATGCCCTGGGCATCGCCCGCGATCGGGTGGACTATGTGATCCCGACCCACGTGCATCTGGACCATGCCGGTGGCGTGGGACTGCTGATGAGCGAACTGCCGCAGGCGCAGGCGCTGGTGCATGAGCGTGGTGCGCGCCATATGGTGGACCCCACGGCCCTCTACAGTGGCGCGACAGCCGTTTATGGGGCGCAGGAAATGGAGCGCAGCTACGGCCGCCTGTTGCCCGTGGCCCCCGATCGGGTGAGCGCCACCCACGATGGGCAGCAACTCGATTGGCATGGCCGCACGCTGCGCTTCATCGACACGCCGGGCCACGCGCGTCACCACCACTGCATCTGGGACGAAACCACCCGTGGCTGGTTCACCGGGGATACCTTTGGCCTGAGCTACCGGGTCTTCGACACGGCAGCGGGCCCGTGGGTGATGCCCACCACCACGCCGGTGCAGTTCGATCCCGATGCACTCAAGCGCTCCATCGGCCGCCTCATTGAAGCCGATCCGCGCTGCGTCTACCTCACCCACTACAGTCGCGTGCAGGAGCCCCGTGTGCATGCCCGGCGTCTGTTGCGCCTGATCGATGAGATGGTCGCCATCGGACAAACGCATGCGCAGCTCGCACCGGATGCGCGCCACACGGCCTACAAGACGGCTTTGCGCCACTGCCTGCTGCAGGACATGCTGCGGCATGGCGTCCCACAGGCGCAGATCGACGATGGGACCGCCGACGATTGGCTCTCGCTGGACATTGAACTCAATGCCCAGGGCCTGGCGATCTGGGTGGACAGCCGCTTCAAGGCGCCGGGCGCCTCAGGGCACTCGCCTCGCGCGCCAGCGCCGTGATGCCCTCCCAATCGCCGGCTTCCATGAGGGCCGGCGGTGTGAGCCACGACCCGCCACAAACCCGCACATTGGGCAAGGCCAGGTAGTCTGGTGCCGTCTGGGGCGTGATGCCGCCCGTGGGACAGAAAGCCACCTCGGGGAAAGGACCGGCCCAGCCCTTGAGCATGGGAATGCCCCCTGCAGCACTTGCGGGAAAGAACTTCAGGAGGGTGAGTCCATCGTCACAGGCCGCCATGACTTCCGAGGCGGTGGCCACACCGGGCAGCAGCGGCAGTCCGGCGTCCCGACAGGCGCTGCCCAGTGTGGGTGTGTAGCCCGGACTCACACCGAATCGGCAACCGGCACGGCGGGCCGCCTCAACATCAGCAGCGGACCGCAGAGTGCCCGCACCCACGATGGCCTGTGGTACCTCGTCGGCGATCAAGCGCATGGCCTGCAAGGCCACCGGTGTTCGCAAGGTGATCTCCAGCACCCTGACACCACCGGCCACCAGCGCGCGGGCCATGGGCACGGCGTACTCCAGTCGGTGGACCACGATGACCGGAATCACGGGGCCCTGTGCGGCCAGCGCCTTCACATCCACGGGGCCCGGCTCTAGGGACGGCATCGTCGGTTCTCCTTGAACATGTTGGGGTGCTAGAGCCAGGTGACGGCGCCTTCTTCGGCCGATCGCACCAGGCGCCGAAGCCCGGCGAACAATTCGCGACCCATACCCTGCCCGCTGGCGCTTCGCTGCTGATCGCTGGGGCCAGCGGCTTCACGCGCGGCCCACTGGGCATCGTCTACCAGGACATCGAGCAGGCCGGCGCGCGCATCCAGGCGAATGACATCACCGGTTCGAACCTTGGACAGCGGGCCGCTGGCCACGGCCTCGGGACTCACATGGATCGCCGCCGGCACCTTGCCCGAGGCACCGCTCATGCGCCCATCGGTAACCAGCGCGACCCGGTACCCTTTGCCCTGCAGCACCGCCAGCGGCGGCGTGAGCTTGTGGAGTTCGGGCATGCCGTTGGCCTGAGGCCCCTGAAAGCGGACCACAGCCACGAAATCACGCTCGAGCGCACCGGCCTTGAAGGCCTGCTGCAGGGCCTCCTGGCTGTCGAAGACGATGGCCGGCGCCTCGATGACCTGCCGGTCCTCGGGCACCGCAGACACCTTGATCACCGCGCGCCCCAGGCGCCCGGTCAACAGACGAAGACCGCCTGTCGGTGCATGCGGATCGCTCGCCGGGCGCAGCACCGAGGGATCCGGGCTGGGCTGCCCGGGCCCTGCAGGCAAGTCCATCCAGGTCAGTGAGTCCCCCTGCGTTCTCGGCAGTCGGGTGTAGGCCTGCAGGCCATCGGGCACCACGGTCTTCACATCGCCATGCATGAGGCCCGAAGCCAGGAGCTCGCGAATCACATAGGCCGGCCCACCGGCGGCCTGGAACTGGTTCACATCCGCCACTCCATTGGGGTAGACGCGCGCCAGCAAGGGCACGACCGCCGAGAGCTCATCGAAATCGGTCCAGTCGATCAGGATGCCCGCTGCACGGGCCACGGCCACCCAGTGGATGAGGTGGTTGGTGGAGCCGCCGGTGGCCAACAGCGCCACCAGGGCATTGACGATGGCGCGCTCGTCCACCACACGACCGATCGGCGCATGCGCCGGTTGGCCCGCGCGCGCAGCCAACACCGTCCCGACGGCGGCCTGCGTCAGGGCCTGCCGGAGGCCATCGTGCGGATGCACAAAGGCCGCTCCCGGCACATGCAGGCCCATCGCCTCGAGCAGCATCTGGTTGCTGTTGGCCGTGCCGTAGAAGGTGCAGGTGCCCGGGCCGTGATAGGCCGCCGACTCGGCTTTGAGCAAGGCGTCCCGGCCCACGATGCCCTGGGCCGCCTGTTCGCGCACCTGGGCTTTTTCGGTGTTGCTGAGACCCGAACTCATGGGCCCAGCGGGGACGAAGACGGCCGGCAGGTGACCGAAGTGCAGCGCCCCGATCAGCAGGCCTGGGACGATCTTGTCGCACACACCCAGCAGCAGCATGCCGTCGAAGACATCATGGCTGAGCGCCACGGCCGCCGCGCGCGCGATGGTGTCGCGCGAGAAGAGGCTCAGTTCCATTCCAGGCTCACCCTGGGTCACCCCGTCGCACATGGCGGGCACGCCACCGGCCACCTGCAGGGTGGCCCCCAGGGCGCGGGCAGCGTCCCGCAACTGCGCCGGGTAGCCCTCATAGGGTTGGTGGGCCGAGAGCATGTCGTTGTAGGCCGTGACGACGGCCAGATGCGGCGCCTTCTCCGCCACCACCCGCAGTTTGTCCGCCCCGGGCAGGGCCGCAAAGGCATGGGCCACGTTCGCGCAACCCATGCGATCAGCGCCCCGGGAACGGGCGGCCATGCGGTCGCACAGGGCCAAGTAGTCGGTGCGGGTTGAGGCACTGCGCCGAACGATGCGCTCGGTGACAGCCTTCAAAACCGGGTGCAGGGCGGCAACAGGCCGCTCATCCCGGTGCGGCGCTGAAGCAGGCGGTTCGTGGCTCATGGTGGAGGGTGACCGCTGGGCAGGGCGGCCTCATGATGTAACCAGGTTTCAAATTATTCTGTAACTTGGTTACATCGTCAAAACATCCGCGCAGCGGGGGTATTCAGGGCGGTACGGCAGCCCCCGCGCCCTCCCAGCGCTGGAAGTCTTCTTCGGTATCGAAGTCCAGCAGCACGCCGGGGTCGTCCACATCCAGGGCCTGTGCCGGGTAGCGGGCCACGACGCGGCGCGCACCCTCATCGCCCGTCAGGCTGACGAGTTCTGAGGCCAGTTCGGCGCTGAATCCCACCGGGTGGCCGCTGCGACCCTCGTGCTGGGGATAGACCACGGTGTGGCGGCGCAACTCGCGAGCCACGCCCAGCAGCGTGTCGGCCTTGACAAGCGGCATGTCCGCCGGCAACACCAGCCAACCCGGGGCGTCCATGGCGGCACGCACCCCGGCAGCGATCGAATACCCCATGCCCAGTTGCGTCTGGCTTCGTGCATCGGGCAGCACCACCACATCGCGCCGCGCCACATGGGGCAGCACCAAGGGCAACAAGGGCTCGGTGGTGACCACCTTCAAGGGCAGCCCGCTGGCCAGGCCGCGCGTGAGGGTGTGGCTGAACACGCTGCGCCCCTCCATTCGGCGTGCCAACTTGTGCCCACCGCCATGAAAGCGGGTGCCACGGCCGGCGCCGAGGATGATGAGGGTGGGCAAGGTGGCTTTCATGGACAGGGAGCGCTGCAGAGCGCGTTGCGGGATGCCGAACAGCCTGAATCCCGCGGTATGGCGCAGACCCACAGAATGGTCGTTTGCACGCTGACCTGCATCGGGAGGTCTACCTAAAGGGAAACCCAAACCACGCCGCAGGCCCGGTGCCGATCACGTATCCTCACCGGCATGAAGCTTGCCGACCTGCGCAAATCCTACGAGCGTGCCGAACTCGACGAAACGGCCTCCGACCCCAACCCCCGCCTGCAGTTCGAGCAATGGCTCCAGGAAGCCATCAAGGCTGAACTGCCCGAACCCAATGCCATGACCTTGGCCACGGTGGGTCCCGAGGGCCGGCCGTCGACGCGGGTGGTGCTGATCAAGGGCTGTGACGAAGGCGGCATCGTGTGGTTCACGAACTATGAAAGCCGCAAGGGGCGGGAACTGGCGGCCCACCCCATGGCGGCCCTGCAGTTTCATTGGGTGGAACTCGAGCGCGTGGTGCGGATCGAGGGTTCGGTCACCCGTGTGTCGGAGGCCGAATCGGATGCCTACTTCGCCACCCGTCCGCTGGACTCGCGCATCGGCGCCTGGGCTTCACCCCAGAGCGAGGTCATCGCCGGCCGCAGCGTGCTGGTGGCCAATGCGGCCGCGTTCAGCGCCCAATTCCTGCTGAATCCGCCCCGCCCACCCCACTGGGGCGGTTTCCGCTTGAAGCCCGACCGCTGGGAGTTCTGGCAGGGCCGCAAGAGCCGCCTGCACGACCGCCTGCGCTACCGCCTGGAGGGTGGCCTGTGGGTGCGCGAGCGGCTGGCGCCCTGAGCCCCGAACGCCTTTGAGCGCCGGCGCCATCAAGTCGGCTTGAGCCGGTCGGCGAACACCTTGCGAAACTTGGCCACCTTGGGTGCGATCACGGCGGCACAGTAGCCCTGACCCGGGTGGCGCGCGAAGTACCGCTGGTGCTCATCCTCTGCCCGGCTGTAGTCCTTCAGCGCAACCACCTCGGTGACCACACGCCCGCCGAAGGCGTGCTGTGCCTCCAACAGCACCGCTCGCGCGACGGCGACCTGTTCCTCTTCGCAGCAGAAGATGCCCGATCGGTACTGCGTGCCCACGTCGTGCCCCTGGCGGTTCAGTGTCGTGGGGTCGTGGGTGGCAAAGAAGATGGCCAGGATGTCCTGCAAGCGGATCTGGTCCGCCTCAAAGGTGACCCGAACCACCTCGGCATGGCCGGTCTGACCGGTACACACCTGCTCGTAGCTGGGCTTGGGGAAGTGGCCGTTGCAGTAGCCGGACTCGACCGCCTGCACACCCTGCACCTGCTCAAAGACCGCCTCGGTGCACCAGAAGCAGCCGCCGCCCAATACGATGGTTTGTACCGTCATCTTTTCAGCCCTTGCCCAATCCCAGCGAGTCCCACAGTGCATCCATGCGCCGGCTGACCTCGGGCTGCATGGTGATCGTGCGGCCCCACTCGCGGGTGGTCTCGCCGGGCCATTTGTTGGTTGCATCCAGCCCCATCTTGCCCCCCAAGCCACTGACTGGTGATGCGAAGTCCAGATAGTCGATCGGGGTGTGCTCCACCAGCGTGGTGTCGCGCACCGGGTCCATGCGCGTGGTCAGCGCCCACACCACTTCCTTCCAGTCCCGGATGTTCACGTCCTCATCAACGACGATGATGAACTTCGTGTACATGAATTGCCGCAGGAAGCTCCACAGGCCGAACATGAGCCGCTTGGCATGCCCCGGATAGGACTTGCGGATGCTGATGACAGCCAAGCGGTAGCTGCAGCCCTCCGGCGGCAGATAGAAATCGACGATCTCCGGGAATTGCCGCTGCAGGATGGGCACGAAGACCTCGTTGAGCGCCTCCCCGAGCACCGCCGGCTCATCGGGCGGCTTGCCGGTGTAAGTGGAGTGGTAGATGGCGTCGTGCCGACGGGTCAGGCGATCGATGCGGAACACCGGGAACCAGTCCTGTTCGTTGTAGTAGCCGGTATGGTCGCCATAGGGACCCTCCAGCGCATGCAGGTAGCCGCCCACCGACTTCAACGGCACTCCCTGCTCGCTGGTGCCGCTGTAACCGGGTTCGGCCACGGGAATGTGACCCTCCAGCACGATCTCGGCGGATGCCGGCACCTGCAGTTTGAGGGCACCCTCGCCCACCTCGGTTTCGGCCAGCACCGTGCGGCTGCCGCGCAGAAGACCGGCGAACTGGTACTCGCTCAGAGCGTCCGGCACCGGCGTCACAGCACCCAGGATCGTGGCAGGGTCCGCTCCCAAGGCCACGGCCATGGGGAAGGGCTTCCCGGGATGGGCACGCGCGAAGTCTCGAAAATCCAGCGCACCGCCCCGATGGGCCAGCCAACGCATGATGACCTCCCGCCGGCCGATCACCTGTTGACGGTAGATGCCGAGGTTTTGGCGCAAGCGCGGGCTGGCCACCGACTGCGGACCACGGGTGACCACCAGGCCCCAGGTGATGAGCGGGGCCGCGTCGCCCGGCCAGCACAGCTGAACCGGCAGCGCGGCCAAGTCGATCTCGGCGTCGCGCAGGACCTCCTCCTGGCAGGCCGCACGCCGCACCACCGAGGGCTTCATGTCCCACACCGCCTTGGCCATTTGGACCAAACGCCCCACGTCCTTCAGGGCCCTGGGAGGATCGGGTTCCTTCAAGGCGGCCAGCAGGCGCCCCACATCGCGCAGTTCCGACAGACTCTCAGCCCCCATCCCCAGGGCGACGCGGCGGGTGGTTCCGAAGAGATTCGTCAGGGCCGGCATGCGCCACGTCCGGCCGCGGCCCTGCGGGTTCTCAAACAGGAAGGCCGGCCCCCCGCTGCGCAGGCTGCGATCGCTCAGTGCGGTCATCTCCAGCTGGGGGTCCACAGGGGCGGCGATGCGGCGCAGTTCGCCCATGGCCTCGAGTTGCGCCATGAAATCGCGCAGGTCGCGGTAGTTCATGCCCGCGAGGTTACCCGCCCTGGGTTGACCTGGGGTTCCAGGGATGCTCCAAGCCCCACCGCACGCCGCAGGCGGGATCGTGGTACAGTTAAGGGTTAATACTAGGTCGCCGCCGGATCTCCCCATCGGTCTGCTGCACGACCCCCCGGCCGAAGGCGGCTTGGGGACCCTCACGAATCCCGCCCCCGGGCGGCCCTCCGGCCCACCGGCGGCCGATGATCGGAAAGGAATTCCATGAACGCCCAAGAGCGCCTGAAGGCGCGCGCCCACGAGGTGCTGGACGGCATCAATGTCTTCCTGCGGGATGTGGGGCACGGCCTGCTCGAAGTCAGCCACAACACCCTCGCATTCCTCGGTCTGGCCGTGGTGGCCGCGCTCATCTTCATGGGGGGAACCGAAGAGACACGGCACCGTGTGGAATCGTTCGCCCTGGGATGGTTGCTGGACCGCCTGGAACAAAGGGCTGAGCAGGACGGCAATCTCCTGAGTTCATTGGCCGAGCCGCAAGCCAGCCGCCGCGCCACGGCGCTGGAGCCCGAGCGGCTCACCCGCGAGCAGGCGGCCGTGGCCGCCTGGCTCTCCCGCCGCTACCGCGTGGCCACCGAGCCAGTGGCACGTCTGGTCCATGAGTCCTGGACGATCGCACCGCGCGCCAAGCTGGACCCGACCCTCATCCTGGCCGTGGTGGCCATCGAGTCGTCCTTCAATCCCTTTGCGCAAAGCCCCATGGGTGCCCAGGGCCTGATGCAGGTGATGAAGCGCATTCACGACGACAAGTACCAGGCCTTCGGCGGCGCGCACGCAGCCTTTGACCCGGTCACCAACTTGCGCGTGGGCGTTCAGGTGCTGCGGGACTGCGTCGCGCGCACGGGCGGGCTGGAAGAAGGCCTGCGCTGCTATGTCGGCGTCACCCACCCCGAGGGCGACGACAACGGCTACACCCAGAAGGTGCTGGCCGAGCAGCGCGCGCTTCAACAGGTGGCCGCTGGCAAGTCCGTTCCGCACAACTTGGTGCACGGGGCGCCGACCGCGGCGCCGGCGGCCTCCGCGGCCTCGGCCCACAACGCCCAAATGGCCCTGCTGAAGACCGCCTATCCCACCAGCCCAGGGGAGAACCGCGCGGACTAAAATCGCGGCTCCGCGTGACTGGCGATAGGCCGGCCCCCGATGGCCGGCCGAGGTGGCACCACCGTGAAGCGCGGGCCCTGTTGTGAACCAGCGGGGCGTCAGCCGTGCGCCTGGGCAGCCCGCGGGCCCTGTCCGCGACCCGCATGCCGCGTGCGGGCCGCGTCCGTGGCCAACGCGGGCCAACCACCCAGATGAGATCGCCATGTTTGACCGCAACACCTCCACCCTGGCCCTGGTTGACCCCGAACTGTGGGGCGCCGTGCAAGCTGAAAACCGCCGGCAGGAAGACCACATCGAACTCATCGCCAGCGAGAACTACACCTCCCCGGCAGTCATGCAGGCCCAGGGATCGCAACTCACCAACAAGTACGCCGAGGGCTATCCCGGCAAGCGTTACTACGGTGGGTGTGAGAACGTCGACGTGGTGGAGACGCTGGCCATCGAACGCCTGAAGCGCCTGTTCGGCGCGAACTTCGCCAATGTGCAGGCCAACAGCGGCTCACAGGCGAACCAGGCGGTCTTCTTCGGTCTGCTGCAGCCCGGCGACACCATCATGGGCATGAGCCTGGCCGAGGGTGGCCACCTCACGCACGGCATGCCGCTGAACATGAGCGGCAAATGGTTCAAGGTGGTGAGCTACGGCC
>JBMSQF010000067.1:0-11813 GCA_049423145.1 Burkholderiaceae bacterium | reverse complement strand
GGATGGTGTCAAAGCGCTGCTGGATGTTCTTCATGAACCAGCGCGCCTCCTGCAGGTGGCCCGACAAGGGCGAGGCGTTCTTGCCGCGCCCCTTGAGGGCACCGGCATACAGCTCGTTGATGCGCAGCTTGGGCATCACATCGGGGTTGAGCACCACACGGAATCCGCGACCCGCGCGCTGGACAATCACATCGGGAATGACGATGGCGCCCACATCCGATGCAAAGGCACGGCCCGGCTTGGGATCGCACTGGCGGATGAGCTGCTGGGCCCAACGCAGGTCCTGCTCATCACAACCGGTGGCCGCCATCAGGCGTTTCGTATCACGCTTGGCCAGCAGGTCCAGGTACTGGTCCACGATCTGGAGCGCCAGATCACGCTCGGGGTTGGGCGTCATCACCCGCAACTGCAGCGTGAGGCACTCGGGCAGATTGCGCGCACCGACGCCGGCGGGGTCCAGGCTTTGCAGCCACTTCAGGGCCACGCTCAACCGTTCGATGAGTTCCGCCAGAGGTCCTTCTTCGGCGGGGTCGGGCTCATCGGCTTCGTCGGCGTCCAGCGCGGGGAGGCCCAGCAGTGAACGTGCGATGTCCTCGATGGGGTCGACGAGCCAGCCGTCTTCGTTGAGCGAGTCGATCAACACCTGCAGGCAGGTGCGGTCCGCCTCCGAAAGCCGCATGCCGGCCAACTGGGTCTGCAGGTGTTCGGCCAGCGTGATGTGGCCACTGTCCTGGTCGATGGGGCTGTCGTCGTCCTCGCGGTTGCCACTGCCCGTGCCACTGCCCGAGAGGCTCGGCAGCTCGCGGATGCCGTCGAAATCATCACCTTCGGTGCCGTTCTCCCAATCGGTCTGCGCGGTGGTGCCGAAATCCGCATCGGCCAGGCCGGCGGTCTCACCGGCATCCCACTCCGCAGCGGGCTCGGCGGTGGAGGCGGCCGGCACGTCTTCGCCCGCTGTTGCGGCGTCGCTGCGCTCGCGCAGGCGTTCGGGGGCGGCGGCTTCGGCGCGAGAAGCCGTCTCCAGGGAAGCCTCAAAGGCCGGAGGCGCCTCATCCTCCATTTCCAGGAAGGGGTTGGCCTCCAGCATCTGCCCCACCTCCTGCTGCAACTCCAGCGTGGAGAGCTGCAGCAGGCGGATCGACTGCTGCAGTTGCGGCGTGAGCGCCAGGTGCTGCGAGAGCCGGACTTGGAGAGAGGTCTTCATCGCCGCGGGCTCAGGCCATGCTCAAAGGCGGAAGTGCTCACCGAGATAGACCTTGCGCACCTGGGGGTTGGCGACGATCTCATCGGAGGTGCCCTCGGCGAGCACTCGGCCGTCGCTGACGATGTAGGCGCGGTCACAAATGCCCAGGGTTTCCCGGACGTTGTGATCGGTGATGAGCACGCCGATGCCCCGTTCCTTGAGGAAGCCGATGATGCGCTGGATCTCGAGAACCGCGATCGGATCGACGCCGGCAAAGGGCTCATCCAGGAGGATGAACCGCGGCTGCGTGGCCAAGGCACGCGCGATCTCCACACGGCGGCGCTCACCACCGGACAGTGCCGGTGCGGCCACATGGCGGATGCGTTGAATCGAGAGATCGTCCAGAAGGCCATCCAGCCGCCGGTCGATTTCGGATTCGGGCAGCGGGCGGCCATCGGGCCCGCGCTGCAACTCGAGGACCGCCCGGATGTTGTCTTCCACATTCAAGCGCCGGAAGATGGAGGCCTCCTGCGGGAGATAGCTCAGGCCCAGACTCGCGCGATGATGGATGGGACGGTCCTGCACCGGTTGACCATCGATGAGGATGGTGCCGGCATCGGCACGCACCAAACCCACCACCATGTAGAAGGTCGTGGTCTTGCCTGCTCCATTGGGTCCGAGCAGGCCCACCACCTCACCCGGGCACACGCGCAGATGGCCGCCATCCACCACGGTGCGTGTGCCGTACCGCTTGACCAGCCCATAGGCCTCCAGCCCGTTGCCGGCGTGGTCCGCTGCAGCGCCAGTCGCCTTGGGCGCCGGCGCCGCGGCGGGGCGGAGAGCGACATTCATCGGCGGGGCGCCGCAGGGGGCGGTGCAGGCGCTGTTGCGGGCACGGCGGAACCCGATGTGGGCTGCGCCGGCGGTGGTGGGGGACTGAACACGCCACGCACGCGACCCGCGCCGGTGGAGGGGCCTGTGGCGGTCCCCGGGGCTACGCTGAACACCTCGCGAGCGCCATTCCAGACGATGGTCTCACCCTGGATCTCATCGGCCAGCTGCGCGCCCCGCAGGCGGCGCACCTCGGCCTTGCCGCTCAAGCGAATCAGGTCCTGGCGGCTGTCGTATTCGATCCGGTCGGCACGGCCCTCGACGAACTCGTCCACGCCGTCGCGCTTTTCACGGAATTGCGCGGGCTGCTCCGGTAGGCCTCGCGCCAAGGCAGTCCGGTGGCCTGCGCCCACATCAGCCACCTCCATGTGCTCGGCCTGGATCCGCAGGGTGCCTTGCACCAGCACCACGCGGCCCTTGAAGACCACCAAGCGCTTGGCCAGGTCCACGGTGCTGCTTTGATCCGCTTCGATGGTCAGGGGCTGCTGGCGATCGGCCTTCTCAGCGAGGGCCGCACCCCCACCCCAGCAAAGACCGACCACGCAGCCCAGGGCCCGCAGAGCGGAAGGGAAGGCTTGAAGGGGCAGGGTGGTGGGCACGGCGGTATGGCGAATGGTGGAGGCGTGGCGCCAAGCCCCGGACTTTAACGGCACGAAACTTGCTGCGGCCTATTCTAACGACGCGTGGCTGCCGGAGGGGCCATGTGGGCCCTCACCGGGCCCTTCAACTGAAGCCAGGAGCGGGCCTGCTCATACTGGAAGCCGGCGGCACTCAGCTGGGCCCCTTCCTGCTCCCACTGCACGGGCTGGTCGGTCCAGGCCCGTCCCGATTCAAGGTCGATTTCCAGAACCGCGGTCCTGACCGTGAAGGCCGGCTGGGTGGTCGAGGCCTCCCGCCGCAGGGTGACATCGCCCTCCAGCCGAATCCGGCGGCCCTCTTCAGAGACATCCGCGCGCTTGGCCTGGGCGTTCAAGTCACCCTCGGGGTGATCGGCCACCACCTGCGCTTCATCGAGCTCCAGGCGGTCACCCACGGGATAGTGGCGCAGTTCCCGACTGCGGATGCGCGCGAGCAGCGAACCGTCGCCCCGGTAGCGGATGAGTTCCACATCGTTGAGGATGTAGTCGGGCGTCTGGCTGGAAGCCTCGGGCGCCCGAGCGGCGCCGGGGACCGGCGTGAGCCGCACCAGCCACCAGGTAGCCCCGGCCAGGAACAGCATCAGCAGCAGGGGCAGATAGGTGGAGAACAGGTCGCGCAATCGGATCGACCAGTGGTCGGCCAAGGCGCGGGCAGACGCGGCGGTCACCTCAGCGTGCGTCCAGGGTTGGGAGATGGCTGTTGAGCAGCGCGCTGTAGCACCCCTTGGCCATCAGCAAGAGGTCGCAACACTCACGAACCGAACCCGCGCCAGCCGCGGCCTGTGTGATGTGGTGCGCCACCGCGCAAACCTCGGCGTGGGCGCCTGGCGGCACGCAGGCGAAGGCCACCGCGGTGAGCAGGGGCAGGTCCGGCCAGTCGTCTCCCATGGCCGCCGCATCGGACCAGTCCAGTCCCAATGTCCGCAACACCGCTTGGGCCACCTGCCGTTTGTCGGACACGCCGTAGTGCGCGTGCACCAGACCCAGATCCGCCACCCGGCGGCGCACCGCGGGCGAATCCCGCCCCGTGATCACCACCGGGGTGATCCCACCCTGAGGAAGCAACTTCAACCCATGCCCATCCAGCGCATGAAACGCCTTGAGACTCTCACCCTCCTCGCTGATCCACAGCCGACCGTCGGTGAGCACGCCGTCGACATCGAAGAAGCACACCTTGAGGCCGATCTCGTCGGAACCGGTGGCGCGGGCCGGGCCCTGGGCGGCCAACAGTGTCTCGGGCGGAAATCGAAGGGCCGGGCTGAGGGCTTGCATGGGGGTCGGGCTCAGATGACCTTGGCTTGCAGGAGATCGTTGGTGTTGAGCGCACCCACCACCCGCGACTGCGCATCCACCACCAAGACACTGGTGATGCGGTGTTCTTCCATCAGGTCCGCGGCCTCCACCGCGAGCGCATCGTCGCGAATTTGGCGGGGGCTTTGGCGCATCACGTCAGCCGCGCGCAGGCTCAACAGCTCGCGGCCCTGGTGTCCCGATTCGATGAGGCGGCGCAGGTCGCCGTCGGTGAAGATGCCCTGGGGGCGGCCGCCGGCATCGACGATCACGGCAAAACCCAGGCCCTTGGCGCTCATGGTGCGCAACAGGTCGCTGAAGGCGGTATCGGGCGCCAACAGGGGGAGTTGCTCGCCGTGGCGCATGAGGTCGCGCACGTGCATCAAGAGTTTGCGCCCCAGTGAACCGCCCGGGTGCGAGCGCGCGAAATCTTCGGGCTTGAACCCGCGGGCATCCAAGAGCGCCACCGCCAATGCATCGCCCAAGGCCATCTGTGCCGTGGTGCTGGCGGTGGGGGCGAGGTTGAGAGGGCAGGCTTCCTGTTCCACCGCACAGCTGATGACCTCGTCGGCGTGGCGCGCCAGCGTGGAGTCATCGCGGCCGGTAATGGCCAACAGGGGCACCGTGAGGCGCTTGAGTACCGGCAGGATGATGTTGAGCTCGTCACTCTCGCCGGAGTTGCTGATGGCCAGCACCACGTCCTGTGGCGTGACCATGCCCAGGTCGCCGTGGCTGGCTTCCGCCGGGTGCACGAACATCGCCGGTGTGCCGGTGGAGGCCAGCGTGGCGGCGATCTTGCGCCCCACATGGCCGCTCTTGCCCATGCCCATGACCACGACCCGGCCGCGGCACTTGAGCACCCGCTCCACGGCGCGCACAAAAGTGTGGCCCAAGCGGCCACGCACGCCTTGCAGGGCCTGGGCTTCGATGTCCAGGGTGCGGCGGGCCAGGTCCAGGGCGCGTTCAGGGTTCATCGGTGCTTGGGGTTTACATGGCCGGGTCAGCCGGCCTGGCTCATCCCGAAGGCCTCGGCTGCGGCCATACTTGGGATTCGTGTCGATCAAGGAATTCTAGGCACTTGGCCACCTCGCTGGATCTTGCCCTGCTCTACCTGCTGGCCGCCGTGGTCGGCGTGGTGGGCTTTCGCCTGCTGAAGCTGCCACCGATGCTGGGCTACCTGTCGGTGGGCGTGCTGATCGGTCCGCACGCGCTGGGTCTGGCCGCTGATTCGACAAGCGTCGAATACCTGGCCGAGTTCGGCGTGGTGTTCCTGATGTTCGTGATCGGCCTGGAGTTCAACCTGCCCAAGCTGCGCAGCATGCGTACGCTGGTGTTCGGGCTTGGGATGTCGCAGGTGTTGCTGACCATCGGCGGCGCGCTCATCGGCAACCTCATGCTGGCTTGGCTCTTCCACACCTTTGGGCAGGGTTGGGGACTGGACTGGAAGGGCGCCCTGGTGCTGGGCGGCGCCATGGCCATGAGCAGCACCGCCATCGTGGTCAAGCTCATGGCCGAGCGCCTGGAATTGGAGAGCGAACACGGCCGGCGTGTGATGGGTGTGCTGCTGTTCCAGGATCTGGCCGTGGTGCCTCTGTTGGTCTTGGTGCCGGCACTGGGCTCGAGTGCAGGGGCGGACGGGTTGGCCCTCTCGCTGGGCTTGGCGCTCGTGAAGGCCGCGGTGTTGTTGGGTGTGCTGCTGGTGGGCGGGCAGAAAGTGATGCGCTGGTGGCTGACCCTGGTGGCGCGGCGCAAAAGTGAAGAGCTCTTTGTCCTCAATCTGCTGCTGGTGACCCTGGGGCTGGCGTGGCTCACCGAGCATGCGGGCCTTTCGCTGGCCCTGGGCGCCTTTGTTGCCGGCATGTTGATTGCGGAGACGGAATACAAGCACCAGGTGGAGACCGACATACGGCCCTTCCACGATGTGCTGCTGGGCCTGTTCTTCATCACCATCGGCATGAAGTTGGACTGGCGGCCGATCCTGGACCAGTGGGGCCTGGTGCTGTTGCTCACCCTGGGCCCGGTGTTGGCCAAGGCCCTGCTGGTGGCTGCCCTGGCCTGGCTGTTCCGCGCGCCCTCCGGTGTGGCGCTGCGCACCGGCCTGTACCTGGCCCAGGCCGGCGAGTTCGGATTCGTGCTGCTCACACTGGGGGCCGAGCAACGGCTGATCGACCCGCAGTGGGTGAGCCCGGTGTTGGCTTCCATGGTGCTGTCGATGCTGGCCACGCCCTTCCTGATCCTCTACAGCAATGCCATCGTGGCGCGCTTGGTGGCCAGCGACTGGCTGATGCAGTCGGTTCAACTGACATCCATCGCCAAGAAGAGCATGCGCACCGAAGCGCACATCATCATCGCGGGCTACGGGCGCAGCGGGCAAAACCTGGCGCGGATCCTGGAGCGCGAACACATGCCCTACATGGCGCTGGACCTGGACCCCGACCGGGTGCGACAGGCTGCCGCTGCGGGCCAGAGCGTGGTGTTCGGCGACGCCGCACGCATCCAGAGCCTGATGGCCGCAGGCCTGGCACGGGCCAGTGCGGTGGTGGTGAGCTACCACGACACGCCCTCGGCGATGAAGATCCTGCAGTTGGTGCGCGAGCATGCGCCTCAGGTGCCGGTGCTGGTGCGCACCATCGACGACACCGACCTGGAAAAGCTGCGCGCAGCCGGGGCGACCGAAGTGGTGCCCGAAGCCATCGAGGGTTCGCTGATGCTGGCCTCGCACGCGCTGGCGCTGGTGGGTGTGCCGATGCGGCGGGTGATCCGCATGACACGCGACGCGCGGGATGCGCGTTACGGACTTCTGCGCGGCTACTTCCACGGGGCAGATGACGACACGGTGGAGGAGTTGGAGCAGGAGCGGCTGTTGACGGTCATTCTCCCCACGGCCGCTGCAGCCATCGGACAGGCCCTGGGCGACCTTGCCCTGCCGGCCATCGGCGTGCAGGTGGTCTCCGTTCGACACGCGGGCGGTTCGGTGCAGCAGCCGGCGGACGATCTCGTCCTGCAGGCCGGTGATGCGCTGGTGCTGTCGGGACGGCCCGAGCCCCTGGCCCTGGCAGAGGCCAAGCTGCTGCGCAATTAGTCAACGCTGCGCAGGGGGTCAGCGCAGGTAGACCTCGACGGCCCCCTTGAGCTTGATGAGCAGTGGCCGGCCATGCCGGTCGACGGTTTTCCCGGAAGGAACCTTGACCCAGCCTTCGCTGATGCAGTACTCCTCCACATCGAAGCGCTCTCGGCCATTGAACCGAACGCCGATGTCGCGGCTCATCCATTCCCGCTGGTGGTGGGGGCTGCGGGGGTCGGTGGACAGGCGATCGGGCAGTGGGCTGGCCACCAGCGCAGCCGGGTCAACGTCGGACTTTGGGGGCTGATCACTCATGGGCGCCATTGTGGCGCGGTCCGGGTCGGCCCGCCCTCGGCGTGGCGAGGCGCAGATCGTTGGGTGGACACAACACAAATGACCCCACCGAGGCAATTCCCCATTCTGGGTGAGGGTGAGGTCGTCCATAGTGACGGGTTTCATTCATTGACTCTGTTTCCCCATGAAAACCTTGAAGCTCCAGACGGTTGCCGCTGCAGCCTTCGTGACCTGCTCGCTGGCCGCGCAGGCCGCCACCCCCGAGCGGGTGGAAGTGACCGGTTCGATGATCAAGCGAACCGACCGCGAAACCCCCTCTGTGGTGGAAGTGATCACCCGCGAGGACATCCGCAACTCGGGCTTTGCCTCAGTGGAGGAGTTCCTCAAGTCCAAGGCGTTCGTCGACACCTCCTCGATCGGCGACGGTTTTGGCACCGGTTTCGTATCGGGCATCTCCACGCTGTCGATGCGTGGTTTCGGATCCCAGGGCACCTTGGTGCTGATCAACGGGCGACGCATCGCGCCGGTGGCTGCGGTGGACATCAACTTCGGCCGCGGTTCGCTCATCAGCGTGAACACGATCCCGCAAGGGGCGATCGAGCGCATTGAAGTGCTCAAGGACGGTGCGTCAGCGCTCTATGGCTCTGATGCCATGGCCGGCGTCGTGAACTACGTGCTGCGCCGCGACTACCAGGGCGGCGAAGTGTCGGCCTCCACCAGCATGAACGACCGTGGAGTGGGCAAGAGCCATCGCGCCTCGGCCACCTTCGGTTTCGGGGACCTCGACAAGCAGCGCTTCAACGTCTATGGCGGCATTGAAGTCTCACGGCGCGACCCCGTGATGCGTTCGGAGCTCCTGGACCGCGGCAACACGGCCGGCTTCCTGAGCTATCGGGCCTCCCAGGGCCTGGTGGACCCGGCCTTGCCCAACACCGCTTATTCGTTCTACGGCAACTACTACAGCGTGCCCGCCACCTTCCCGGCCACGCTGCGCCCGCCTTCAGGCGAGGTGATCGCCGGCAACAGCATCGCCGGCCCTCTGTTCCTGGGTTCGCTCCCGGGCTGCCCGGACGCCGACACGGTGGGCAAAGGCGTGCCGCAACGCCTGCCGGGCTACATCGCATCCACACCCAGCCTGCCGCTGGGCATGTGCTACATCGGCACGGAAAAGTACGTGGAAATGCTGGCGCCCCAGGAACGCGTCAACGGCTCCTTGCGTGCGACCTTCTCGGTCAATGCCAAGACCACGGCCTACGTGGACCTGATGGTGTCCTCCACCCAGACGACCGAGAACTTGGCGCCGATGATCGCCAACACCTCGTTCAACCTGGTCACCAGCCGCGCCCCGACCATCTCCACTTGGCCGATGGTCAACGGTACCTTCAAGTCGCAGAACGCCATCATTCTGCCGGTGGGCCACCCGGACAACCCGACCAATGGCAAGGCGAATGCCCAACCGGTGCAGCTGCTCTACCGCTTTGAGGACCTGCCCCACCAAAGCCTGCAGGACCTGAAGTCCACCCGTCTGGTCGCTGGTGTCGAAGGCAGCTTTGGCGCCTGGGACTACGACGCCGCGCTGATGTTCAGCAACACCGACAACAAGGCCGTGCGCACCAACCGCCTGCGTTCGTCCCTGTTGAATGCGGCCATCGCATCGGGCAGCTACCGCTTTGGCAAGCCCAATGACGCAGCGGCCATCGCATCCGTATCCTCCAATGCGACGACCCTGGGTGACTCCAGCCTGGTCTCCGGCGATTTCCGCGCCTCGCGTGAGTTGTTTGCCATGCCTGGTGGTCGTGCGGCCATCGCCCTGGGCGCCGAGGTGCGGCGCGAGAAGCTTTCTTCCTCGCCCGATGATGCCTACCTGGCCGGCGACTACATCGGCCTGGTGGCCAATGGCACCGCCGGTTCACGCGACTCGCAAGCCGCCTATGCGGAAATGCGCCTGCCCGTGGCCAAAACCCTGGAGGGCCAGGCCGCGCTGCGCACCGAGCGCTACTCGGACTTCGGCAACGCAACCACCGGCAAGGTGGGCTTCAAGTGGGATGCGGTGAAGTCGGCCCTGGCCTTCCGCGGCACCGCTGCCACCGGCTTCCGTGCACCGTCGATCAGCCAGATCAGCAATTCCTTCCTGCTGTCGTTCCACAGTTCGCAGGAAAAGCGCATCTTCGACCCGATCCGATGCAACTCCAGCAATCCGGCAGCACCGGTGAGCCTGGACCCGCTGAACCCCGCTCGGGACTGCAACGTGTTGGGCTTTGCGGCGTTGCCGCCGGGCACGATTGCGTCGGGCTCACTGCCCACAGTGGTCAGCGCCAACCCCAACCTCGAGCCGGAAAAGTCCAAGTCCTTCACCCTGGGCATGCTGGCTTCACCGGCACCGGGCTTGGACGTGGCGATTGACGCTTGGCTGTTCCAACGGAACAACGAAATCCGGGTGCAGCGTGGTCAGGACATCATGGATGCCTACATCGCCAACCGCGCGGCCAATGAGCAGTACATCATCCGCGACCCCAACCCCGCCACCTGGCTGCCGGGTGTGCCCAACTCGGGCCCGATCCTGGCCCTGGTGCGGCAGTACGGCAACTTCAAGTTCACCCGCACCTTCGGCATCGACTACGACTTCTCGTACAAGTTCCCGACGATGGGTGACGGTCACAATGTCAGCCTGACCTGGCAAGGCACCCGCAACCTGAGCTACAAGCAGCAAATCCTGGCGACATCACCGATCGTGGAGTACAACAACACAGCCCTGGTGGTGGAAACGCCGGCCAACCGTGGCAATGTGCGCCTGAATTGGAAGCGCAAGGAGTGGGGTGCCTGGGGCCGCTACAACTACACCTCCTCCATGCCCTACAGCTCCACCGCAGGCTGCTTGGCCGCCACATCGGGCAGCTTCCTGCCGATCCAGCAGGCTGGCCTTTGCAAGCTGGGCGCGGAAAACACCTTCGACCTGGGCATGAGCTACAGCGGCGTGAAGAACCTCACCGTGGCCGGCAGTGTGCTCAACGTGGCCAACGACTACAGCCGCTCGGTGCAGATCCCGACCATCTACAACTTCTGGGACACCGGTCTGCCGCAGCAGCTGGGACGTCGCGTCTCCCTGTCGGCAAGCTACACCTTCTGATCCACCGATCATTCGGTGTCAAGGGCCCATCCCTGCCGGGGTGGGCCCTTTTTTCATCCGGTTCCCACAAGGCCCTGGTGGGCCCATCGCGCCGTCAATCTCTAGGCGCGCCCGGTTCGTGCCTGCTGGACCTGGTGCAGCGTGATCTTGCGGACCTCCGATTGGCTGGTCTCCACATGAGCCTTGAGCAGCATCCGTGATTGGTCGGAGCGCCGCGCCAGCACGGCCTGCAGGATTTTCGCGTGCTCCTCATAGGTGGCGTCAATGCGAGGGCGCTGCGTGAAATCCAGGCGACGGATCACGCGGATCCGATCGGTGATGTCCTGGTGAACGCGGCACATTTCCGAATTGCCGGTCGCAGCCACGAGATCCCGGTGGAATTGCTCGTCCCAGGCGCAAACTTCCTCGGCATCGGTGCTTCGCCGGTCCGGACTGACCAACCAGCGTTTCTGAAGCGCCTGCAAAAGGGCCTCGCCCCGCGCAGGATCACCCATGACCCTTCCCTCGCACAAGCGCTGCACCGCCTCGGTCTCGATGAGCAGCCGCAGGTCATAGAGCTGGTCGAATCGCTGAAAGTCAAATGGCAGGACCCGCCAGCCATTGCGAAACAGAACTTCGACCTGCCCCTCCGCCTGGAGTCTCAACAACGCCTGACGCACCGGTGTGCGGGATACGCCCAGACGCTCTGAAATCTCGTTCTCGGTAAAGCGGTCACCCGGCACCAAAACAAACTCCGCAAGATCATGCTTGAGCTGCTGGTAGACCTCGTCGGCCAGGCTGATTCGCACAGGGGTGGACATACAGAATTCAATGGCCCTTAAGACCGGAGCATGTGTCAGCGCCGCACCTCGCGCTGGAACACCTCCAGACTGCGCTTCTTGGTGGCCACAAAGCTGGGCTCCGAAAGTGTGGCGACGGTGCGCGGGCGGGGGTCATCGTAATGCAGGATCTCAGCGATGGAGGTGGGCCGCTTGGTCAGCAGCAGGACCTGGTCGGCCAGGTACACCGCCTCTTCGAGGTCGTGCGACACCAGCATCATCGTGGTGCCGGTCTGGATGAACACTTCCTGCAGTTTTTCGCGAATGAAGAGGGTCATCTCAAAGTCCAGCGCCGAGAAAGGTTCGTCCAGGAACAGAACCTCGGGCTTGGGCGCCAGCGCCCGCATGATGGAGGCCGTTTGCTGCTGGCCACCGGAGAGTTCATAGGGGTAGCGGTTGAGATCGAACTTCACATCGAAGGACGCGACCAGTTCTTCCATTCGTCGGTCCACTTCGGCCTTGCTCTTGCCTTCCAGCTTGAGCGGGTAGGCGATGTTGTCGATGGTGC
>JBMSQF010000066.1:0-12040 GCA_049423145.1 Burkholderiaceae bacterium | reverse complement strand
CGCTGTGGCGACGCTGGGCGCGCAGCCGGCCGTGAAGGACGCCGTGCATGCACCGATCTAGGGTTTACCCAGGCGTCGGCTCCGGACCTGCACCCCGAAATCCCCCATTGAGTTGGGTTTTTGCGACAGGCGGGGCGAATGCGGTGCTTTGACATCGAATTGTCACGGGTTCCGCGTGAAAATCCGGGAATACCTTTTCTTACCCACTGGAGAACCTCAATGATCAACAAGACCCTGATTGCCGGTGCCGCCTTGGCAGCCTTCGCAGTAGGTGCGCAAGCCCAACAGGCATCGTCCGTCACGCTGTACGGCATCCTCGACGTCAACATGGGTCAGTCAGAGACCCACGGCGGCACCACCTTCTCGGGTCTGGACGCCGTGGCCAACCCCCGGGGTTCGCGCTTTGGGATGCGCGGCAGCGAAAACCTCGGCGGCGGGTTGCGCGGCATTTTCCAGTTGGAGGCCGGCGTCACCGTCCCCACGGGCACGACAACGGCCAACAGCCAACTGTTCAATCGGCACGCCTGGGCGGGCCTGGCGGGCGGTTTCGGTGAGCTGACCTTCGGCCGTCAGGACACCCTGCACCGCACCCTGAACCTGGGCGGTTACAACGACGTGGCCACCGAAGGCGAATTGTCGGTCACCACGGCCAACTCCGGCCTGCAGCTGATGCAGAACTTTGGCAGCCGCGTGAACAACGCCATCCGCTACACCTCGCCAGCCGTTTCGGGCGTCCGCTTGCGGGTGCAATCGGCCCTGGGCCAGCGCGCATCGGCCAGCACCAACGGTATCCTCGTGACCTACGATCAGGGCCCCCTGAGCGTGGCCTTGGCCCACGAGTACTACGATGGCGCGGGCGTGGCGGGCATTTCGCGTTGGAACAAGGTCACCACGGTCGGCGGACAGTACAAGTTGCCCATGGCCACCCTGGCACTGGCCTACCAAACCACGGACAAGCTGGCCACCAGCGCAACCGCCAACCCCACGACCGGTTTGCTGCCTGAGCACTCAGCCTACAACATCGGCGCGATCGTGCCGGTGAGCAAGGAGCTTTCGCTGCGTGTGCAGTACACGGCCTCCACGACGGATACACCGGCGGCAGGCACGGCCGCAGCCACCAGCCGCGACTACTCTCGCGTTGGTGTGTCGGCGCGCTACTCCCTGAGCCGTGGGACCTTCGCCTATGTGGCATACAACCAGCGGGACGTGGATGTCCCCTCTGCCACCGGCGAAAAGAACTCCTTCGGCGTGGGCTTCAGCCACGCCTTCTGACCGGGTGGGCGGGCCTTTCTGGGCCCCCTCCCCGCCAACTGGGCCCGCACGGCAATCGCCTGCGGGCTTTTTTCATCGCCGTTCAATGACCCGGTATCTGCTCCAGCGTTACCCAAGACCATGACATCCCGACGCCTGACCCTCCAAGCCGGCCTGGCTGCCGCCGCCAGCCTGAGCACTCCGCTGTGGGCACAACAGCCCCGCCCCTGGCCGCAAAGGGCGGTGCGCTTTGTCGTCCCCTTCGCCCCCGGTGGCAGCAGCGAAATCATCGCCCGAGCGACGGCCATGGAACTCACCAAGTCGCTCGGGCAGTCCGTCTATGTGGAGAACAAGCCCGGCGCAGCGGGCAACCTGGCGATGCAGGAGGTGGCGCGCTCGGACGACCAGCACACCATCATCCTGGGCCACATCGGCACGCTGGCGGTGAACCCGTGGATATTCGACCGGCTGCCTTATGACCCAGCCAAGGACTTCAGGCCGGTCTCCCTCTTGGCCAAGGTGCCCAGCCTCTACCTGGTGCACCCGGACCTGCCGGTGAAGAACCTTCGTGAGTTCGTCGACTACGCGAAGAAGCGGCCCGGTCAGCTGAACTACGGCTCCGCTGGCAACGGCAGTGCAGGCCATCTGGCGATGGAATACCTCAAGATGGTCACCGAAACCTTCATCGTGCACGTGCCCTACCGCGGCACCGGGCCGCAGCTGACCGACCTGCTGGCCGGGCGCTTGCAGGCCGCCTCGGTGGGGGCCGCAGCGGTCATCCAGTTCGTGCGGACCGGACGCCTGCGCTGCATCGCCACCGGTACCCCCCAACGCCTGCCCCAATTGCCCGATGTGCCCACCGTGGCCGAACAAGGCTGGCCGGGCTTCGAGATGACGCAGTGGTACGGGATTCTGGGGCCCGCCAATCTGCCCACAGTTGCCGTGGAGGCATTGGCGACCGGCTCGGTGTCAGCCCTGAGGCAATCGGCCACTCAAGAGAAGTTCAGCACGGACGCGGTGATCGGCGTCGGTGCGGGCCCTGCTGAATTCGCGCGCTTCATCGAGCAGGAACAGAAGCGCTGGAAGGCGGTGGTGGACCGCGCCAAGATCAAGCCTGATTGAGCAAGGCGATCCGGGGCCTCAGCCGGCCGGCACCCATCACGACAAGATCACACCCGCCAGCGCCCCGATTGCCAAGAGCACCAGCAGGTGCACCCGAGTGCGCCACACCAGCAGGGCCGCGGCCACGCTCAGTGCCCAGTACACGGGCTGCGTCGACCCCAGGGCATCGGGCTGAGCGAGCAGCCAAGCCGTGGCCGCCATGGCCCCCACCACCACCGGTGCCAGTCCCAGACGCATGGCACGCACGACATGGCGCTGCTGATGGCGCTGCGTCCAGCGGCTTACGAACAGGGTGAGCAGCGAGGTCGGCACCAAAGTACCCAGCAGGCAGATCAAGGCCCCCAGGAGCGCGCTGCCCAACGCCATCCCCGGGACGCCACTGGCTGCACCGGCATTGAGGCCCACATGCCAGCCCCACAGCGCCAAGAACAGCACATTCGGACCCGGTGCAGCCTGCGCCAGCGCAATCGAGGCCTGAAACTGTGCATCGGTCAGCCAGCCCTTCTCGTCGACGAGAAAGCGGTGCTGCTCCGGGGCGAGAACGATCACGCCGCCCACCGACAGCAACGACAGTGACAACTCGAACCACAAGAGTGAGAGCGCTTGCTCGGCGCTCATGCCGATGCCTTTCGCTTGAGCATCCACCAGGTCCACGCCACGCCCAGCCCACCGAGGCTCAGAATCAGGGCTGCGATCGGCCATCGCAGGAGCGCCAAGGCCGTAAACGTACACAGAGCCAAGACCAAGGCAGGCCCCAACCCGATGGGGTGATGACGCAGCTCCCGCCCCAGCTTCAGAGCGGTCCCGGCGATCATCCCGGCCACCACCGCACCCATTCCGCGCAGCATGCCGTCCACCTGCGCCTGACCTGCCCAAGCCCCATACAGCATGACCAGGGCGAGCAAGATCAACAGTGGCACCGCCACCAACCCGCCGAGGGCCGCACAAGCACCCCGCCAACCGAAGTGCCGGTCACCCAGCATCAAGGCCAGATTGCAGACATTGGGACCTGGTAGGGCCTGGGCCAGCGCCACTTCCTGCAGGTATTGCGCATTGCTCAACCACCGCCGGCGTTCCACGAGTTCCCGATGCGCCACGGCCATGACACCACCAAAGCCCTGTAGCGCGAGGCGGTTGAAGACCTGGAAAAGCTCCGTGCAGTCGCGGGGAGCGAGACCCGTGAGTTCGGGCGCGGCTTGCAGCTCTGGAGCGTTCATGCGGCCCGGCGCGCCCAAGACGAGGATGAACCCACGGCAGCCTACAAGCGGCAGGCCAGGCGCGCCGCTTCGTCAATCGCACGTTTGGCATCCAGCTCGCCGGCTTCACGCGCACCACCGATCACATGCACGGCACGGCCCCGAGAAGCCAACTCATCGGCCAGTGATCGAAGCGGGACCTGCCCCGTGCAGAGCACCACATGGTCGCACTCGATCCACTGTGGGTCCTCGCGCTGCGGGCCGTGGGAAATCAGCAGGCCTTGGTCATCGATACGCTCGTAGTTCACGCCGCCCACCATCTGCACCCCCTTGAGCTTCAGCGCCGTTCGGTGGATCCACCCGGTTGTCTTGCCCAATCCCGCACCGGGCTTACCCGGCTTGCGCTGTAGAAGCACCACCCGACGCGTGGGCGGGTCGGGCCGCGGCCCTTCAGGGGCCAAGCCACCCGGCGCATCCTCGGGATCGGTGACACCCCATTCGCGACGCCAGGCTGGGCCATCGAGCGCCGTGGAGTGTCCGCCGCTGACCAGGAATTCCGCCACATCAAAGCCGATGCCACCCGCCCCCACCACCGCCACACGGGCGCCCACCGGCGCGTTGCGGCGCAGCACGTCGATGTAGCTCAGCACCTTGGGGTGGTCTTGGCCGGGTATCCGCGGGTCGCGCGGCACCACGCCCGAGGCAATGATGACTTCATCAAATGGCAGCAATTCCTCGGCCGTGGCCATGTGATTCAGATGGACCTTCACACCGGTGACCTCGAGACGCCGCTGCAGGTAGCGCAGCATTTCATCGAATTCTTCCTTGCCAGGAACTCGACGCGCCATGTTCAGCTGGCCACCGACTTCCCCAGTGGATTCAAAGAGGTGCACTTCGTGGCCCCGCTCAGCCGCCCAACTGGCGGCCGTCACGCCGGCCGGCCCTGCGCCAACCACGGCCACCCGCTTGCGTGAGGGTGCCGGGCGCAGAACGATTTCGGTTTCCCGGCAGGCCCTTGGGTTGACCAGGCAACTCGCGCGCTCGTTCCGGAAAACATGGTCCAAACAGGCTTGGTTGCAAGCGATGCAGGTGTTGATGTCCCGAGACCTGCCCTGCGCGGCCTTGTTCACGAATTCGGCATCGGCCAACAGGGGGCGGGCCATCGACACCATGTCGGCGCAACCCTCAGCCAGCACCTGCTCGGCAACCTCGGGGGTGTTGATGCGGTTGCTGGCCACCAAGGGGGTGTCGATGCCGAGCGCCTGGAATTCACGCTTGAGCTTTTGCGTCACCCACGCAAAGGCTGCTCTCGGGACACTGGTGGCGATGGTGGGAATGCGCGCCTCGTGCCAACCGATGCCCGTGTTGATGAGGCTGGCGCCCGCCCGGGACACGGCCTTGCCCAGGGTCACGATCTCATCCCAACGGCTGCCGCCGGGTACCAAGTCGATCATCGACAGGCGGTAGATGAGGAGGAAATCAGGCCCCACTGCCTCGCGCGTGCGCTGCACGATCTCCACCGGCAAGCGCATGCGGTGGCTGTAGTCACCGCCCCACTCATCATGGCGCAGGTTGGTGGCCGCAGAGATGAACTGGTTGATGAAGTAGCCCTCTGAGCCCATGATCTCCACGCCGTCATAGCCCGCCTCACGGGCCAACACGGCACACCGGATGAAGGCCCGGATCTGGCGCTCCACGCCGCGCGCGGTGAGCTCAAAGGGCGTGAAGGGCGAAATCGGTGACTTCAGACGGGAAGGCGCCACCGCCAGCGGATGGTAGGCATACCGGCCGGTGTGCAGGATCTGCAGCGCGATATGCCCACCTTCTTCGTGTACGGCGCGCGTGACCACTTCATGCCGCCGCGCAGCCGACCGTGAGGCCAACATGCCGGCAAAGGGTTTGGCCCAACCGGCGATGTTGGGGGCAAAGCCGCCCGTCACGATCAAGCCCACGCCGCCGCGCGCCCGCTCACGGAAATAGGCAGCCAGGGGCTGCAGGTCGCGCGCATCCTCAAGCCCCGTGTGCATGGAGCCCATGAGCACGCGGTTGCGCAGCCGGACCGAGCCCAGTTCCAGAGGCTCGAGCAGGTGCGGGTAGGCGGTGGAAGACGACATGGGGGCGTTGCCCGGCGGCGCACCGGGCACGGGTAATGCACCCCCAGTGTAGGGCTTACATGTTGTCGATCATCACCTGCCCGAAGCCCGAGCAGGAAACTTGCGTGGCGCCTTCCATCAAGCGCGCGAAGTCATAGGTGACCTTCTTGCTGGCGATCGACTTTTCCATCGAGGCGATGATGAGGTCGGCCGCTTCCTTCCAGCCCATGTGGCGCAGCATCATCTCGGCCGACAGGATTTCGGAACCCGGGTTCACATAGTCCTTGCCGGCATACTTGGGCGCCGTGCCATGGGTGGCTTCGAACATGGCCACCGAATCCGACAGGTTGGCGCCGGGCGCGATGCCGATGCCACCGACCTGCGCGGCCAGCGCGTCAGAGATGTAGTCGCCGTTGAGGTTGAGCGTGGCGATCACGCTGTACTCGGCCGGGCGCAGCAGGATCTGTTGCAGGAAGGCATCGGCGATGCTGTCCTTGACAATGATGTCCTTGCCCGTCTTCGGGTTCTTGAATTTGCACCACGGGCCGCCATCGATCAGTTCAGCGCCGAATTCCTTCTGCGCCAGCGCGTAACCCCAGTCGCGGAAGCCGCCTTCGGTGAACTTCATGATGTTGCCCTTGTGCACGAGTGTGACGCTGGGCTTGTCGTTGTCGATGGCGTACTGGATGGCCTTGCGCACCAGGCGCTCGGTGCCTTCACGAGAAACGGGCTTGATGCCGATGCCGGAGGTCTCGGGGAAGCGGATCTTCTTGACGCCCATTTCCTCCATGAGGAACTTGATCACCTTCTTGGCCTTGTCAGTCTGGGCCTCGTATTCGATGCCGGCGTAGATGTCCTCGGAGTTCTCGCGGAAGATCACCATATTGGTCTTGTGCGGCTCCTTCACCGGGCTGGGGACGCCCGCGAAGTACTGCACCGGGCGCAGGCACACATACAGATCGAGCTCCTGGCGGAGGGCCACGTTCAGCGAACGGATACCGCCGCCCACCGGGGTGGTCAGCGGGCCCTTGATGGAGACCACGTAGTCGCGGACCGCGTGAAGGGTCTCCTCCGGCAGCCACACGTCAGGGCCGTACACCTTGGTGGACTTCTCACCAGCGTACACCTCCATCCAGTGGATCTTCTTCCGGCCACCGTAGGCCCTGGCCACAGCCGCATCGACCACCTTGATCATCACCGGCGTGATGTCCAAGCCGGTGCCGTCGCCCTCGATGTAGGGGATGATGGGGTTGTCGGGTACGGTGAGCGAGAAGTCGGCGTTGACGGTGATCTTCGCGCCAGCGGCGGGCACCTTGATGTGCTGGTACATGTTCGTCCTGCTCCGGTAAGTTGCTACAGCGCTGCCATTCTATTCACGGGGCCTGCGCGAGCCTGACGGATCAGCAGAAGTCGCGCACATGCGTCCACAGACCGTGACCCAACGCCCAGGCCGAGGCACTGCACAGCATCAGGCCGGAGAGGCGGGTCAGCCGCGTCAGTCGGGATCGCCAATCCGCCTCGGTATTTGCTGCCCGGCCCCTACAGGCGGCCAACAAGGCCGGGCCCATGAGGACCCCGGGGGCTGAGGCCAAGGAAAACGCCGCCATGCTCGAGGCGCCTCCCCAGGCGCTGGGGGCCAGTGCAGCCACCAACCAGGCCGACTGCAGGAGGCCGCAGGGTAAGGCGGCCCAAGCCAGGCCCCCTGCCGCCATGGGCCAGCCGGACGGTCGGCGCCCGACCCACGCCACGGCTTGATGGGTGTTCACGGCACGCCGACCCAGGGTGGCCAGCCACAGCGGCTGGCGCCCTTTCCACAAGAGAAAGAGACCGAGGCTCAGGGCCGCTGAATGCCCCAGGGCCCAGACCGTGAGCCAAGGAGACAAGGGGCCGGCGCCCCCACGCAAGACGAAGTGCGAGCCCCACGAGACCGCAGACGCCAGCGCCGCACCGACAGCGGCGTAACCCACCGTTCGGCCCAACAGCCACCACAGCGCCTGGTGCCTTCCCGCCGCGCCTGTTCCGCAGGACACCAATGGCCCGCACATGAGTGCGCAGTGCCACGCCCCGCCCAGCCCCATGAGGGCCGCTGTGGCCATCAAGGCGACATCCATCCTTCAAACCTACACGATGCGAGAGAAAGTGGCCGGGCTGGACGCTGAGGCCAGATGCCGGTCGAAGACCATCGCCATCGCGCGCACGCCGTACCAACCCAGATCCGTCACTTCAATGGCGTCACTTTCCAAACGCAACATCCCCTGCTCCTCCCAGGCCGTCAGGGTCTGCAATTCCGGCCCGAAGGCTTCACGGAAGTTGATGAGGTGGGCCAACTCGATCGACTCGAACTCCACCCGACCCTGGCACATCAGGGCCATGATCACCGACCGGCGCAGCAGATCGTCGCGCGTCAGGCGAATGCCCCGCTCAACCGCAAACTCACCGTGCGCAACCGCCTGCTGATACGCGCTGACTTCCTTGTGGTTCTGCACATAGCGGGTACCCACGCGCCCAATGGACGAGACCCCTAAGCCGATCAGATCGACATCGGACATGGTGGTGTAGCCCTGAAAATTGCGGTGCAGCCGACCCTGGTGCTTGGCCACGGCCAGTTCATCGTCTGGCAGGGCAAAGTGGTCCATCCCGATGTAGACGTAGCCAGCGCCCAGCAAGTGCTCGATGGCCTGCCCCAACATCGCCAGGCGCGCGGCGGCGGTGGGCAACTGGGTTTCATCGAGCCGCCGTTGGGGCTTGAATCGTTTAGGCAAATGCGCATAGGCATACAGCGCCAATCGGTTCGGACGGATCGCCGTGACCTGGTCCAGGGTCCGGGCAAACGAGGCCTCGTTCTGCAAGGGCAGACCGTAGATCAGGTCAAGGTTGATGCTGTCGTAGCCCAGCAGCCGGGCATCCCGCACCAGGCCCTCAACCTGCTCGGGCGACTGCACACGGTGGATAGCCTGCTGCACTTGAGGATCAAAGTCCTGGACCCCCATGCTCAGCCGGTTGAAACCCAGCGAACTCAGATGCCCGAGTCGGGCGTCGCTCACCGTTCGCGGGTCGACCTCAATCGCGAGTTCAGCGCCCTGGGCAAACGTGAAGTGCTCCCGCACCATGCGCATCAGCCGGGTGAGTTCCTCGTCCGTGAGGAAAGTCGGCGTTCCGCCGCCCAGATGCAGGGTGGAGATCGGGGTGCGATAGCCCAGCACCTGGGCATGCAGCCGGATCTCATGACCCAAGGCGTCCAAGTAGGCCTGGGCCCGGCCATGCTGCCGGGTGACGACCTTGTTGCAGGCGCAGTAGTAGCAGACGCTTTCACAAAAAGGCACGTGGACATAGGCGCCCACTGGGCTCGCGTTGGCACCCGATCGCGCGCGCTGGTTGAGGGCCAGTTCGTAGTCGGCCGGACCAACCTTGGACGAAAAGCGATCGGCTGTCGGGTACGACGTATAGCGGGGCCCCGGCTTGTCGATCAGGCGCAGGACCGAATCATGAAGGCCCAGGGCCTTGGCTCTTACCGCGGGAGGCGTCTTGATCGACATGATGGCTCACGGAGTGGAAGGGGCTTGAGCTGACTGTGAGGCAGGATTGACATTTCGCCCTTGATCCCCATCAAAGACGGTATCGGAATACCGGTGATTTATTTGCTTATACTGATATAGATCGATCGCAACGCGATCCGGGTACCCGTTGAGCCGGAGGCCCACTCATCCTGGAGGGAACCCGATGAGCGCATCCATCACCATCGCCCCGGCGGAATTGCGGGCGGCGTGCTCGGCCTGTAATCTCCGCGAACTGTGCTTGCCGGTGGGATTGAGCATGCCGGACTTGGAACGCCTGGACGCTCTGGTGGCACAACGCCGCCTCGTGCCCCGTGGCGAAGACCTGTTCCGCGCGGGCGAGCGCTTCAACAGCGTCTACGCCGTGCGCACCGGCTTCTTCAAGACCGGGTTGACGATGGAAGACGGCCGGGAGCAGGTGACGGGCTTCCAGATGACCGGCGAACTCCTGGGCTTGGACGGCATCAGCACGGACGCCCACACCGTCACCGCGACTGCGCTTGAAGACTCGCACGTCTGTGTGATCCCGTTTGAGGAACTGGAAAACCTCTCACGTGAATTCAACGACCTGCAGCGCCAGTTCCACAAGATCATGAGCCGTGAGATCGTTCGCGACCACGGCGTGATGCTCCTGCTGGGTAGCATGAAGGCCGAGGAGCGTCTGGCCGCCTTTCTTGTGAATTTGACGCAACGTCTGCATGCCCGGGGTTATTCGTCGTCTGAGGTGGTGCTGCGGATGACACGCGAGGAAATCGGCAGCTATTTGGGTTTGAAGCTTGAAACGGTGAGCCGTACCTTTTCGCGTTTCCAGGAAGAAGGCCTGCTGGATGTAAAGCAGCGGCAGATCCGCATCGTGGATCAGGCGCGGTTGAAGGAGATGGTCAGCGCCACCTCGGCCTGCTGAGCTCCCCTACCCTTTACGAAGGCGGGGTCCGCACATTGTTGGTGAAGGTGTTGAGTGCCCGGCTGATGCCACACGCCGACGCGATCACCAGCCAAAACAGGAAGAAACTGACGGTGTAAACCGCCTGGGGCGACCAGTCGATCGCCTCCTGACCGAACCAGTGCAGGCTGCGCGGGTCGACCACGGCGAACACCAGCGCCTCCATGACGCCTGCCATCACAAAGGATGGCCAAGCGATCTGCATCGCCAGCAGGCGGATCGGCCCCGGCTCCACGGTTTCAGTTTTCAAGGTGCCGCTCGGCTGGTGGCCGCGTGATTGCGTGCGACTTGGGCCGGCACATTGGCCGGACCGGCCGCGGCAGCGCGCTGAGGTGTGTCGGCCACCACTGGGTCAGGATGCTGCAGGGCCAGGGCCAGTGTCCAGAACCCCGCCACGACCACCACCAGCGGCCCGGCGATCACCAGCCAGACCATGGGGTGACGCCACCAGGGGCTTGCCGGGTCGTTTGCGGTCGCTGCCATGGCGTTCTCCTTGTTCATCTTGGCACCACGAAGGTCGTCTTTTCCTTGATCAGGCCCAGCGGACGCGCATCGCGCGCATCCAGGGCCTGCACGATGATGGCCACGGGGTGGCTGCCGGGCTTCAGGCTCTGAGCCTTATCGGGCGGGATTTCCAGTGTCAACGCCACCCAGCGGGCCTGCGATCCGCCCACCTCGGCCACCGGCTCCATGGGGCCTGATGCGCCTGCGGCAACCGCAAGTCCTGGCAGGCCCTCCACTTGGAACCTGAAGCGCTGCGGTTGCTCCGATGCATTCATCAACTGCAGTCGGTAGACGTTTTGGACCTCGCCTTGTGGCCCCAAGCGCGACATCACGCCCCGGTCACGGATCACATCGACCTTGAAGGGGTGGCGCAGGGCCAAGCTGGCGCCCATGGCCACGAGAATCGCCAACAGGATGGTGCTGTACGCCAGCACGCGCGGCCGCAAGACCCGTGCCCCAATGCCGGCGGCGCGGCTGGGCTGGTCCAGGTGATTCTGAGTATCGTAGCGCACCAGACCCCGTGGGTAGTGCATCTTGTCCATCACGGAATCGCAGACATCGATGCAGGCTGCGCAACCGATGCATTCGTACTGCAGACCCCTGCGGATGTCGATGCCGGTCGGGCACACCTGCACGCACAGGCCGCAATCGATGCAGCTGCCCAGGCCCTTGGCCTGCAGGTCGTCACCACGGCCGCGGCTGCCGCGGGGTTCGCCCCTTGCGGTGTCGTAGGTGATGACGAGGGTGTCCTTGTCGAACATGGCGCTCTGGAAGCGCGCGTAGGGACACATGTACTTGCACACCTGCTCGCGCAGGTGCCCGGCGAATCCGTAGGTGGCCAGGGCATAGAACAAAACCCAAAACCACTCCCAAGGGCCGAAGGCCAGGGTGAAGGACTCGGCCCACAAGTGTCGGATCGGCGTGAAGTAGCCGACGAAGGTGAAGCCGGTCCACAGGCTCAGACCCACCCAGGCACCCTGCTTGGCGCTCTTGCGCCACAGCTTGTCGAGGTTCCAGGGGCCCTCATCGCGCTTGATGCGAGCGGCCCGATTGCCTTCGATGGTGCGCTCGATCCACATGAAGATCTCGGTATAGACCGTCTGGGGGCAAGCGTAGCCGCACCAAAGGCGCCCGGCCACGGCCGTGAACAGAAACAATGAATAGGCCGAGATGATGAGCAGCGCGGCGAGGTAGATGAAGTCTTGCGGGTACAGGACCAGATCGAACAGGTAAAAGCGGCGTGCTTCGAGTTCGAACAGCACTGCGGGACGGCCATTCCAGGGCAGCCAGGGCAGGCCGTAGAACAGCAGCTGCGTGAACCAGACCAGGGCCCAGCGCCAGTTCTGGAACCAGCCACTCACCGTTCTCGGCTGGACC
>JBMSQF010000065.1:0-12462 GCA_049423145.1 Burkholderiaceae bacterium | reverse complement strand
GATGGAATTCATAGACCTCATAGTGCTGCAGGATTTCGGCCTGCAGTTGCGAGGCACGGGCCAGCGCATAGCGGTCCACTTCCAGCAGGTCGTGCATTGGCACCGCATCCGCTTGTGCATCGAAGTCGCTGGTGTTGGCCAGGAGGAAGCGCAGCGTGTTGCGGATGCGCCGGTAGGCGTCCACCACGCGAGCCAGGATCTTGTCGTCGATGCCCAGGTCGCCGCTGTAGTCCGTGGCGGCGCACCACAGCCTGAGGATTTCAGCGCCGTACTTTTGGTACACCTGCTGCGGCTCCACGCCATTGCCCAGGCTCTTGCTCATCTTGCGTCCCTGGCCGTCCACCACGAAGCCATGGGTGAGCAGACCGCGGTAGGGCGCACGGTCGAACAGGGCGCATCCCAAAAGCAGCGACGAATGGAACCAGCCCCGGTGCTGGTCATGGCCTTCCAGGTACAGGTCAGCCTCGGGGCCCTCGGCATGGAAGCCACCCGGGTGCTGTGCGCGCAGCACATGCCAGAAGCTCGAACCAGAATCGAACCACACCTCCAGGATGTCGGTGCTCTTGGTGTAGTGGGGTGCATCGTCTGCGCCGAGGATGTCCTGCACGCTCACGCGGCTCCAGGCCTCGATACCGCCTTTCTCGACGATATCGGCTGCCTGGTCGAGGATGTCCATCGTGCGCGGGTGCAATTCGCCACTGTCCTTGTGCAGGAAAAAGGGCAGGGGCACGCCCCAAGAACGTTGACGGCTGATGCACCAGTCGGGGCGGTTGGCGATCATGTCGCGCAGCCGCACGCGGCCGTTCTCGGGGTAGAAGCTCGTCTGGTCGATGGCGTCCAGCGCGAGCTGGCGCAAGGTTTTGGATGCCGGATCTTGGGTGAACACACCCGCGGTTGACCCATGGCCCTCATCCATGCGCACGAACCACTGGGCTGCGGCGCGGTAGATGACCGGCGTCTTGTGGCGCCAGCAATGCGGGTAGCTGTGCTGGATGTCGGTGGTGTTGAGGATGCGGCCGGCGGCGCGCAGGGTGTCGATGATCACCGGCACCGCCTTCCAAATGTGCTGCCCACCGAACAGCGGGAAGTCGGGTGCGTACACGCCGCCGCCTTGCACCGGGTTGAGGATCTCGTCGAGCTTCATCCCGTGCTGCACGCAGGAGTTGAAGTCGTCCAGCCCGTAGGCGGGTGAGGAGTGCACGATGCCCGTGCCATCGTCTGCGGTGGCGTAGTCGGCCAGGTACACCGGGCTCCAACGGTCATAGCCCGCATCCGTGTCGGCCAGCGGGTGCTTGAAACGGATGCCGCCGAGTTTTTCGCCCAGGGTGGTGGCCAAGACCGAGCCCTGCAGGCCCCAGCGCTCGAGGCATTTCTCCACCAGCGAGGTGGCCATCATCAGCAGGCCGCGCTCGGTCTGCACCAGCGCGTACTCCAGCGCCGGGTTCAGGTTCAGGGCCTGGTTGGCCGGGATGGTCCACGCCGTGGTGGTCCAGATGACGGCGAAGGCCGGCCCCGACAAGGCCGCCAATCCAAAGGCCGCAGCCAGCTTGTCGGGCTCCGCGCAGGGGAAGGCCACGTCCAGCGTCGTGCTCTTCTTGTCCGCGTATTCGATCTCGAATTCGGCCAGCGAAGAGCCGCAGTCGAAGCACCAATACACCGGCTTGAGGCCGCGGTACACAAATCCGCGCTCCATCACGCGCTTGAAGGCGCGGATCTGCGAGGCCTCGTTGGCCGGGTCCATCGTGGCGTAACGGTGGTCCCAGTCGCCCAGCACCCCCAGGCGCTTGAAGTCCACCATCTGCTGGGCAATCTGCTCCGTGGCGTAGGCCCGGCTCTTGGCCTGCATGTCGTCGCGGCTGAGGTTGCGGCCGTGCTTCTTCTCGATCGCGTTCTCGATGGGCAAACCATGGCAGTCCCAACCGGGCACGTATTGCGCATCAAAGCCGGCGAGCTGCCGTGCCTTGACGATCATGTCCTTGAGGATCTTGTTGGCCGCATGGCCCATGTGGATCTGGCCGTTCGCATAAGGAGGGCCGTCGTGCAGCACGAAGAGGGGCTGTCCGCAACGGGCATCGCGCAGGCGCGTGTAGCGGCCTTCCTGTTCCCACTGGGCGATCCAGCCGGGCTCTCGCTTGGGCAGGTCGCCCCGCATCGGGAACGGTGTGTCGGGCAGGTTCAGCGTGTGGCGGTAGTCGCCGCCTTCAGCGGCCGCGTTCGGGGTCGGGCCGTTCGAACCGCTTCGCGTCTGTTCATTCATGGTGCTGGAGTCGCGCGCCGCGCAAGGCGCCTGACGGTGGGGTGGGGCCGCAAGGGCCGGTCGTTCGGAACAAATGGGGCCAAGGGGAGCACGCTCAAGGGCGATATCCTGGCCCGCGGCAGCATCGGGCTGGAGGGCGTGAGGGCGGGGCTTGCGTCAGAGGATGCGAACCGGCGGCCCTGCCGCAGCAAGGGTCAAGACCGAATTCGGTCTCGCGTGGTTTGGCGCCGCGTGCTGGGACCGTGGGGCTCTAGGCTCCACCCTGCCGGTCGCTTGGAATCCCCATTAGGATGCATCTGGTGAGTGTACCTTCTGGCCCTACGGCCCGGTTCGGAGCGGCGACCATGGTCTTCGTCGCCAGCCTTGCACCATACGCCCGCGCGGCCGATTCGTCGGGCCCTGCGAGCGGATCTTGGACTGTTCCTGGGCCGCGGCTCGTGGCTTGGGGACTTTCGGTCAACCACCGACCCAGTGATCCCGGCTCGCCGGCGATGCGGTGGGGAGCCACACCGCATGTGGTGGTGCAGTGGGGCCGCTTGACCCTGAGCAACGGTGGTACGCTGGCCAGCCGTTCCGGCGAGCCCGCCGAGAGCGGCGTGACCACCGAATTGTTTTCTCAGGATCGGATTCGGGTGCGGGCGGCTTTGCGATTGGATGAAGGCCGCAACAGCGATGAAATCCCGCGTCTGAAGGGACTGCACGACGTGCCGCCGCACCTGCAGGGGCGTCTGCAGGTCTCGTGGCGCCTGCATGACCGGTGGGAGGCGCTGGGCGCCTGGCGCACCGATCTCGCGGGCCGCGGAGCAGGCGACAACCTGGAAGCCGTGTTGCTCCATGATTGGCGCCCTGACTTTCTCGACCCGCGGCGCTGGCGCGTTTCTGCGGGGGTGTCCGGGCTGTGGCGCGGTTCGCGGCAGGCCAACCTGGTCCATGGCGTTGACGCAGCCGATGCGCAGCGCACGCCCTATCCGGTCTACCGACTGGGCGCCGGCTGGACGGATGCCCGCCTCTTTGCCAACTGGCGCCGAAACCTCGACGGGCCATGGGTGGCATACGGCAGCGTCACGGCAGAAACCCTGCTGGGTCAGGCGGCGGACAGCCCCCTGACGGTCAAGCCCAGGACCCTGTCCTTCAGCGTCGGTTTGGGCCGGCGGTTCTGAGCGGCTTCAGGCCCGGTCTGCGGCCCACCACTGCCGCGCGTCGGCGAGGTCTTGCGCGATGCCGGCCTCCAGCGCAGCCAAGGAGGCGTAGTGGTGCTCATCGTGGAGTTTGTGAAGCAGGTCCACCCCCACCAGCCGTCCGTAGCCGGCTTCTGGGCCGAGCGGCCATTCCAGACAATGCACTTCCAGCAGAACGCGACCGGCCTCCTCCACCGTGGGCCGCACACCCAGGCTGGCCACGCCCGGCAGCGGCTGTGCAGCAAGACCGTGCACCTGCACCACGAAGATGCCCATGGCTGCTGGTTTGTGATGCGCCACCCGCAGGTTGAGCGTTCGAAAACCATCGTCGCCATCGATGGAGGACGCGCCCAGGCGGCGCCCCAGCTTGCGTCCGTGCACGACATGACCGGTGATCCGATAGGGCCTGCCCAGCAGAGCGGCCGCTTGGTCCATGCGGCCCTCCTGCAGAGCCTGGCGAACCGCGGAGCTGGAAACCCGCAGGCCATGCACCTCGTAGCTCATCATGCGGGCCACATCCATCCCCCGCGCGCCGCCATGGGCGTCGAGCAGCGCGTAGTCACCGGCCCGTTGCGCGCCGAACCGAAAGTCGTCGCCGACCAGCAGGTAGCGGGTGTTGAGCTTTTGAAGGAGCACCTGCTCGATGAAAGCGTGAGGCGGCAGGGCCGCCATCGAGGCATCGAAACGCGCCACCACGACTTCATCGACACCGCAACGCTGCAGCTCGATGAGTTTGTCTCGCAGCGAACCGATGCAGGCCGGGGCCCGTTCGGGTTGCCCGGCTCGGCGTGCAAAGAAGTCCCGGGGATTGGGCTCGAAGGTCATCACGCAGGCCGGCATGTTCCGGTGGCGTGCTTCGTTGCACAGCAGTGCCAGCATGGCCTGGTGGCCGCGGTGCACGCCGTCAAAGTTGCCAACGGTCAGGGCGCACGGCGAACTGTCCTTGGGGCGTCGAGCGCGAAAAACCTTCATCGCCCAATTATCGGTTCAAGCACTCCGGCGCACGCGGGGTTTGGGGTGACGGCTAGACTCAGGCTCTTTGCTTCAGCTGCCATCGGCCACTTCGGCCTTCAGCCGCATCTGCGCTTTCGACCATGTCCTCACCTCCCCTGATCGTCGGCATTGGTGGCACGCCACGCGCGGGTTCGGCCACCGAGTTGTGCCTTCGCCTTGCCTTGGATCGGGCGCAGCACCTGGGATGCCGCACGCAGCTGCTGGCCGGTCCCGATCTGCCGGCCCTGATCTATGGCTCACACGCGGTGCAGGAAGACCCGAGGGCCCAAGGGCTGGTGCAGGCCCTTCGAGAGGCCGACGGTTTGATACTCGCGACACCGTCCTACCACGGCTCTCTCTCCGGGCTCATGAAGAACGCCTTGGACTACGCCGAAGAGCTGCGCAACGACGAGCGCGCCTACCTGCAGGACCGCGCGGTGGGTTGCATCGTCTGCGCCGAAGGTGCCCAGGCCCTGGGCTCCACGCTTCTGGCGCTGCGCTCCGTTGTGCATGCCCTTCGCGCTTGGCCCACGCCCTTTGGTGCGGCCATCCACACCGCGGTGCGGCCCTTCGATGCCCTGGGTCAGGTCACCGACGAAAACGTCCGGCGCGCCTGCGAGACGGTGGCCGATGAAGTGGTGACTTTCGCGCAGCGCTGGGCTGCACCCGCCTGATCGCGCAAGGCCCGGGCTGGTTCAGCCCAGCCGCACCGAGGCGCGCAGCGCCGCTTCTTCCTCAGGCGTGAGCCAACGCCAGTGGCCCACGGCCAATTGAGGATCCAGCGCCAGACCACCCATGTGCGTGCGGTGCAGCGTTTCGACCCGGTTGCCGACCGCCGCGATCATGCGTTTGACCTGGTGGTAACGGCCCTCGCCGATGGTGAGGTTCATCCGGTACCCGCCGATGCCGCCCTCTGGCCGCATCTCGCCGTGCGCGGTGTCGCGCGCCAGCAATTCCACGGCCAGCGCTCGAACGGGCTGCGGATCGTCGTCGAGGATCACCCCATTGCACAGCCGCTCGGGTGCATCATCGGCCAAGGGATGCCGGCAGCCCACTTGGTACACCTTCGGCGCATGCCACTTCGGGGACGTCAGGCGATGGTTGAGTTCCCCATCATCGGTCAGCAGCAGCAGCCCAGTGGTGTCCTCGTCCAGACGGCCCACCGGTTGGACGCCACGCCATCGCAATGGGGTCGGCAACAGACTCATCACACTCGGATGATGGCGCGGCTTGAGGGAGCACTCGTAGCCCCGGGGCTTGTGGAGCATCACCAGCGCCTGTTCCCGCAAGGGCCAGCGACAGCCGTCCACCACCACGCTCCACTCGGCCTCATCGGCGGCGACGAGGTCGCCCAGCGCTGACTGCGGATCGTCCTGCACCACGCCGTCGACCTGCACGCGACCGCCGTAGACGAGGCTGCGGCATTCCCGTCGGCTGCCGAAACCTTGACGGTGCAGCGCATCTTCCAGGGTGAGGGCGGCCAGGCCCGCACCACGCGAACGCCGCTTCAGGCGAACACCCCAGCGGTATCGAGCATGCGTGCACTCACCTCGCCCAGGTGATGGGGCGTGTCGCCCCAGGCCATCTCGATCATGGTCAGGCGCTTGAAGTCATGGCTGGCGCTGTATTCATCGGTGACACCGATGCCGCCATGCAGCTGTATGCATTGCTGTCCCACGAATCGAACACTGTGGTTGAGCTGCACCTTGGCCTGACTCAAGGCCCGACGCCGCTGCGCCGCGGGTTCGCTCAACTTGAGGGTGGCGTAGTAGCTCATGGACCGCGCCAGTTCGAGTTGCATCTTCACATCGGCCACGCGGTGCCGAAGGGATTGGAAGGTCGACAAGGCCACGCCGAACTGTTTGCGGGTGTTGAGGTAGTCCACCGTGGTGGCCACGAGCCGGTCCATCACGCCCACAGCCTCCGCGGCCAGCGCTGCGATGCCGATGTCTTGCGCCAAGGCCAGGGCGCTCAGTCCATCTCGCGTGATCAGGGCTGCCGGGCTTGCGCTGAGCACGACATCGGCCGCACGAGCACCGTCCTGTGTGGGGTAGCCGCGAACAGCCAGTCCCTGGGCATCGCGGCCGACCAGGAACAGCGCCAGCTGCCCCTCGACCTGCGCGGGCACGATGAAGCCGTCTGCTTCGTCGCCGGCCGGCACCACGCTCTTGTGTCCCGTGAGCCGCCAGGCAGCCGAATCCCATCGGGCCGTGGTGGTGCAGCGATCCAGGGCGTACCGGGCACCCCGCTCCTGATGCGCCAGCACCAGCAGTTGGGAGCCGTCGGCCACACCGGACAGCCAAGCCGAGGCCTTGTCCGCAAACGCCGCGTCCACTGCGAATCCCAAGAGGGCGGGCGCGATGAGCGCGCCCTGCGCGTAGGGCGCGCAGACCAGGCCGCGGCCCAACTCCTCCATCACCACCATCGCCTCCACCGCACCGAATCCCATGCCGCCATGAGCCTCGGGCACGGCCAGTGCGCACAGGCCCAGTTCGGCCAATTCGCCATACACCGCGCGGCTGGCGCCGCCGGCTTTGGCCAGCCCGTGGCGCCGTTCGAAGCCGTGGTCCTTGGCCACCCAACGGGCCACCGCCTCGCGCAGCGAGACCTGTTCGTCCGTGAAATCGAAATCCATGTGCCTGTTCCCCTGTGGTCCTGCCCCTGCTGTCGCCTTCAGCCCAGCACGGTCTGCGCCACGATATTGCGCTGCACCTCGTTGCTGCCACCGTAGATCGTGGTCTTGCGCATGTTGAAGTAGGTGCCCGCCAGGGGCGCGCAGTGGGCCGCGCCCACATGCTCGCCTTGCCAGCCCGCCTCCATGGCTTCGCTGATGAAGGGTGTGGCGAAGGGCCCTGCAGCCAGCATCATCAGTTCGGCGTAGCGCTGTTGAATCTCGCTGCCCCGGATCTTGAGCAAACCCGCCACGTCCAGCGACTGCCTGCCGCTCTTTTCCGCGCTCAGCACCCGCAGCACCATCATTTCCAGCGCCACGATATCGACCTCCAGCAAGGCGATCTGGTCGCGAAAGCGAAGGTCCTCCCACACGCCTTCGGCCTTGGCAATCCGCTTGACGCGCTCCAACTCGCGTTTGGCGCGGTTCACATCGGCGATGTTCGTGCGCTCGTGGGCCAAGAGGTACTTGGCGTAGGTCCAGCCCTTGTTCTCCTCGCCCACCAGGTTCTCCGCCGGCACCTTCACGTTGTCGAACCACACCTCGTTCACTTCGGGCTCGCCGTCGAGCAACACGATGGGGCGAACCGTCACGCCCGGGCTCTTCATGTCGATGAGCAGGAAGGAGATGCCGGTCTGGGGTTTGCCTTCGTTGCTGGTGCGCACGAGGCAAAAGATCCAATCGCCGTGCTGCGCCAGGGTGGTCCAGGTCTTTTGGCCGTTGACGATGTAGTGGTCACCCACCCGTTCGGCCCGCGTCTTCAACGAGGCCAGGTCGGAGCCGGATCCCGGCTCGCTGTAGCCTTGGCTCCACCACACTTCGCCGCTGGCAATGCCCGGCAAGAACCGCCGCTGCTGTTCGGCAGAACCGAAGGCCATGATCACGGGAGCCACCATCACGGGTCCGAAGGGGATGACCCGGGGCGCGCCTGCCAGTGCCAACTCTTCTTCGAAGAGATGGCGCTCGATCGCATTCCAACCGGGCCCGCCAAAGGCCTTGGGCCAATTCCAGCCCAGCCATCCCTGGGCGCCCAGGATCTTGGCCCAGCGCTGGTGGTCCTCGCGCGTCAGGCGCAAGGCATTGAGCACCTTGTGGCTGATGTCCTGGGGCAGGTGGCGGGCCACCCATTCGCGAATGGTGGCCCTGAAGGCCAATTCTTCGGTGGTGAAGTTCAGGTCCATGGTCAGGATGAGGGCTCTCAACAAGCAACGACCGGGTTTTAGCACGGCCGCTTGTCCTATGAACAACCCTGCATAACAGGGCACACCACCACCTCGGGCCACAATCTCGCCGACTGCAACTGCCTGGGCTCATCCACTGCCCGGTGTCGACAACCATGGGATCCTTCACCGACAGTCTGCTGCTGGCCTGGGAAATGGCCACTCGCTGGGACCCTGTCCTGTGGCAGGTGGTGGGCCTGTCCCTGCAGGTCAGCGGCACGGCCACGCTGATCGGCGCGATGCTGGGCTTGGTGGCCGGGGCCGGCCTGGCGGTGGTCCAGTTTCCCGGTCACCGGCTGGTCGTGGCCTTGCTCAACACCATGCTGGCCCTGCCCTCGGTGGTGGTGGGCCTGGTGGTGTACCTGCTGCTCTCTCGCACGGGGCCACTGGGTTCCTGGGGCATCCTTTTCACGCCCACGGCCATGGTGGTGGCGCAGAGTGTGTTGGTGGTGCCGGTGGTCACTGCACTGACGCGCCAACTGGTGGCCGATGCAGCGCAGGGCAACGGTGAACAGCTGCGCTCCTTGGGTGCCGGACGGCCGGCTGTAGCGGCGCTGCTCCTGGTGCACGAGCGGTGGGCCCTGCTGACCATCCTGCTGACGGCCTTTGGCCGTGCGGTCAGTGAGGTAGGGGCGGTGATGGTGGTGGGCGGCAACATCGCAGGGGTCACCCGTGTCATGACCACCACGATTGCCCTTGAAACCAGCAAGGGCGACTTGCCCCTGGCTTTGGCGCTGGGCATCGTGCTGCTGGGCGTGGTCGCCCTGATCAATCTGGCGATCGCGGGTTTGCAGTGGCTGCAGCGTGAGCAGGAGTCCGGCCGCAGTCAGCCGCAGGACACCGCCCGGGCCGCCGAAGGGGGGGCTGCATCGTGAATTCGGCCATGGACCAAGCGCCCCTGATCAGCCTGCGAGGCGCCACCGTGCGCTTTGGCGTTCACACCGTGCTGCATGGGCTGGACTTCGATGTACATCGCGGCGAGCGCATCGCCCTGCTGGGTGCCAACGGTTCGGGTAAGACCACGCTGCTGCGCCTGCTTCACGGCCAGCTGTCCCATGCGGGCAGCCGCCGGGTGCTGTTGGATGGACAGGGCCGCGAGCCCAGTCAGGCCATGTTGTTTCAGCGGCCCTTTCTGCTGCGACTGTCGGTGTGGTGGAACCTGATGTTGGCCCTTTGGCTGGCTGGTGTTCCGTCGGCACAGCGGGCACCGCGCGCCCGATTGGCACTCGAGCGCGTGAACCTGAGCGCCCATGCGCAGCGTCCGGCGCGGGTCCTCTCGGGTGGGCAGCAGCAGCGGCTGGCGCTGGCGCGCGCATGGGCGGTTCGCCCGCAACTGCTGTTCCTCGATGAGCCAACGGCCAGTCTGGATCCATCGGCCAAGCGGGATGTGGAAGCGCTCATCGCAGAGTTCGCCGAAGAGGGCATGACCGTGTTGATGAGCACGCACAACCTCGGACAGGCCAAGCGACTGGCATCCCGCGTCGTGTATCTCGAGGCAGGGCGACTGATCGTGGACCGTCCCACACAGGCTTTCTTCACCGAACGATTGCCGGAGCCGGCCGCCCAATTCCTCAGCGGCGAACGGGCCTGAGTGAAGATCCTTCGCACCGGGGCACTGGCGGCATGCTGCGCGCTGGCAGACCAGGCAGCGGCCGATGCGGTGGTGATCAGTGGCTCACTCACCGAGCGTGCCGTGCGGGACGCGCCCTACGCCATCGGCGTGGTTGACCGTGAACAGATCCGCCAGTCGGGTCCGATGATCAATCTCAGCGAAGCGTTGACGGGTGTGCCGGGCATCCTGGTGCAAAACCGATCCAACTTCGCGCAGGACCTGCAGATCAGTTCGCGCGGTTTTGGTGCGCGCGCGGCCTTCGGCGTGCGCGGTCTGCGCATCGTCAGCGATGGTCTGCCGGCCACTGGCCCCGATGGTCAGGGTCAGGTGTCGCAGTTTGATCTGGCCGGTGCACAGCGGATCGAAGTGTTGCGCGGGCCGTTTTCGGCGCTCTACGGCAACAGCTCCGGTGGCGTGATTGCGCTGGTGTCCGCGCCGGTGGATGAGAACGCGATTCGATTCGACACCGATGCGGGCGGTTTCGGTTTGCGGCAGAACCGGCTGAGCCTGCAGGCACGTGACCCGTCGTCCGGTGTGGAGGGCACGGCGTCCTGGTCGCAGGCCGAAATCGATGGTTTTCGTCCGCACAGTGGAGCGGTGAAGCAACAGGGCTTTGCCCGGGCCGTCTGGCGCGGTCGGCGTGATGAAGTCACCCTGCTGGCCGGCTACTTGAACCAGCCGGCCGATGACCCCCTGGGCTTGTCGCGCGCGCAGTGGACGCTGGGGCCGAAGCAGACCGCCGCGCAGGCCTTGCAGTTCGACACCCGCAAGACCTTGGAACAGGCGCAATTGGGGTTCACCTGGCGCCACCGATTCGATGACGGCGCCTTGCGCGAGACGCGCCTGAGCGCCTATGGCGGCCAGCGAGACGTTGCGCAGTGGCTGGCGATAGCGGCCGCCGCCCAGGCGCCGGCTCGACATGGGGGCGGTGTGATCGACTTCGCCCGTCGGGTGGAAGGCTTCGAATGGCGTGCCCGCTGGGCTTGGTCGGATGTGGGCCTTGTGGCGGGCCTGGCCCTGGACCGCCAGCGTGATGACCGTCGCGGCTATGAAAATTTCACTGGTTCGGGCAGCACCGCGTCGGTGGGTGTGGTGGGCCGCCTGCGCCGCGACGAGCGCAACGATGCCGATGCCCGCGACGCCTATGCCCAAGCCGAGTGGCGCTTCCAACCCCGGTGGATGGCCACAGCCGGCCTGCGTGTGGGTGAGGTGAGCCTGCGCACCCGTGACGCCTATCTCAGCAATGGCGACGACTCCGGTCGATGGCCATTCACCTATGCCAACCCGGTTCTCGGCCTGCGCTGGGAGGCCTCGCCGCGGCTGAACCTTCATTGGAGCGCCGGGCGCGGCTTCGAGTCGCCCACTTTGAGTGAACTGGCCTACCGGGCAGACGGGCTGGGGGGGTTCAACACCGCACTGCAGGCGCAGATCAGCACCCAAGCCGAAATCGGTGCCAAGTGGCGCAGCGAACTCGGGTCGCTGGACCTGGCCCTGTTTGAAGCCCGCACGGCAAACGAAATCGGGGTGGCCAGCAATGCCGGTGGCCGATCCGCATTCCAAAACGTCGGCCGTACCCTGCGCCGTGGTTTGGAGTGGGGTGCCACATGGCGCATGGACCCACAGTGGCAGGCCCGGCTGGCGGCAACCTTCCTGTGGGCCACCTATCAGGACCGCTTCCTCACCTGCGAGGGTGTCCCCTGCACCCTGCCCACCGCGGTGGTGGATGCCGGCAACCGGATTGCCGGTGTACCACGCCATGCGGGCCACGCGGAAGTGTTGCGTCGCGACCCCCGCTGGGGCGATGTCGCACTGGAATGGCGCGCCGTCGGTGCGGTCGCCGTCAACGACCGGAACAGCGACTTCGCCAGCGGCCACGGCCTGCTGGCCCTGCGTTGGCACCGGCGCTGGCCGGCGGGCGCGGGCTGGCGACTGGAGTCCCTCCTTCGGCTGGAGAACGCCCTGGATCGTGCGCATGCCGCCAGCGTCATCGTCAACGAGGCCAACGGCCGCTTCTTTGAGCCCGGCGTTCCCCGTCACCTTCTGCTGAGCCTGCGCCTGTCGCGCCCACTGTGAACCCGGGGGCTGTTCCCCGCAAATTAAGGGTAAGCCCCAGGTCGGGGGGCATGGGGTTGTCAGCAACATACGTTGTTGACTTCATAACCGCAGACCCGAGAGGATGACCATGCAAAAGACGCTGCACATCAACCCCGAGAAGTGCACCGGTTGTCTCCAGTGCGAGATGGCTTGCTCATTTGAGAACTACGCCACCTACGCGCCCGCCAAATCTCGCATCAAGGTTTTCGATTTCCACCACACCGGGCGCAAGGTGCCCTACACCTGCACCCAGTGCGATGAGGCCTGGTGCCTGCATGCCTGTCCGGTGGAGGCCATCACGGTGGACAAGGCCACCGGTGCCAAGGTGGTCAACGAGTCCACCTGCGTGGGGTGCAAGGTCTGCACGATCTCCTGTCCCTTTGGCACCATCAACTACGTGCAGGAAACCGGCAAGGTTCAGAAGTGCGACCTCTGCG
>JBMSQF010000064.1:0-13037 GCA_049423145.1 Burkholderiaceae bacterium | reverse complement strand
TACTCCACCGCCGAGCACACGTTGTTGGCCACATACAGCGACTGCAGATCGTTGGATCCCACCACGATCACCTTCTGGCACATGTCGCGCGCAATCGGCAGTCCAAAACCGCCGCAGACCACGTCACCAAGGAAATCGAGCAGCACGTAGTCGAAGCCCCAGTCGTGGAAGCCCAGCTTCTCCAGCGTTTCGAAGCCGTGGATGATCCCGCGGCCACCGCAGCCGCGACCCACCTCGGGTCCGCCGAGTTCCATCGCGAACACGCCGTCGCGCTTGAAGCACACATCGCCGATGGTCACGGCCTCGCCGGCCAGCTTCTTCTTCGACGAGGTCTCGATGATGGTGGGCGTGGCCTTGCCGCCAAACAGCAGCGAGGTGGTGTCGCTCTTGGGATCGCAGCCGATCAGCAGCACCTTCTTGCCCTGCTGGGCCATCATGTAGCTCAGGTTGGCCAGGGTGAAGCTCTTGCCGATGCCACCCTTGCCGTAGATGGCGATGATCTGCGTTTCCTTCTTCACCTCACCGGTGTGCACCGGGGTGGGCTCCATGGCCGCCTCGGCGCGCAGCTGCTGCCGGTTCAGCATGAGTTGGACCGGAACGGCGCCCGGCTGTTGTGAAGCGTGGCTCATGCGGTGGCACTCCAGTCGAGGATCATCTTGAGGCAGGCGGGATCGCCGAAGGCGGTTCGGTAGGCGTGCTCGGCCTGTCCCACGCCTTCGCGGTGGGTGACCAGGCCCTCGAGCGACAGGCGCCCGCTGGACAGCAGGGCCTGCACCGCCAGCATGTCCGGCCGTTGCCATTCGGCGGCGGCACGGATGCGGGCCTCTTTCATGAAGGCCGGCGGGAAGTTGAACGACAGCGGCTCGTGATAGAAGCCCGCCAGCACCACCTCACCCCCCGGCGCGAGGCGCCCGATCAGGGTGTCGAGCAGCCGGGCGTCGCCGCTGACGTCGTAGATGGCCTGATAGTCGCGCCGCGGGTCGTCATCGGGGTGGACCACCGCATACCCCTGCGCGCCGTCTTGGCGGATGGCCTGCGTTTCCCACACCGTGGGCGCCGCGCCGCCCGCAGCCACGGCCAGCCGCGCCAGCAAGCGGCCCAGCACGCCGTGCCCCACGATCAGATCCGGCGGGTGGTGGGGCTGTCCCCGACCGCCGCCGGCCACCGAGTGGTAGGCCGTGGCGGCCAGTGCCAGCAGCACGGCTTCCGGGCCTGCGGATTCCGCCAGGGGGAACACCCGAGCGGCCGGAACGACCACCCGCGAGGCCGACCCGCCGAACAGGCCGCGCGCGCCCTCGTAGCAATTGGCACCGGGCACGAAGACGCGTTCTCCGATGCGGTAGTCGGCCTGGCGACCCGCCTCGACCACCCGGCCGACCGACTCGTAGCCAGGGACCAAGGGGTAGCCCATGCCCGGGAATGGCGGCATCTTGCCCGTCCAGAACAGGCGCTCCGTCCCGGTGCTGATGCCGCTCCACTCCATGTCCACGACCAAGTCGGCCGGGCCCGGCGCGTGCAGGGCCAAGCGGCTCACCCGCAGCTGCTCGGGGCGTTCGATCACCACCGCCTGGGCGCTCAAATCCGAATCCATGCGCGTCATCCTAGGTTGACTTTTACAAATGTCAACTGTGATTTACATCGATCTGGTGGCCACCATGACCCGGGTCTGGAGGGGCAAACGGGTGGGCATCAGCTCGATCCCGCCAAATCCCGCCTGGCTCAGCAAGCCGGCCAGGTGGTCCGGCGAGCGGGGCCTGCCGTGGCCCATGGCCATGAGATAGAAGCCAAAGTAGGCCTCCCCCATGGCCTGGGCGCCCGGCGTGCCCGACATGGGCTCGGCCAGCACCACCCGTCCGCCGGGCGGCAGCGCGCGGAACACCGCCTTCATCACTGCCAGCACGCGCGCATCGGGATGGTCAAAGGCCACACGGATGAGCGTGACGATGTCGGCGCCGGTGGGCAACTCGCCGTGTCCGAAGTCCCCGCCGTGCACCGTGCAGCGGGCCGCCAAGCCGGCTCTGGCCAGCCGCTCACGGGCCCGCTCGGCCACGGCCGGCAGGTCGAAGAGCATGAGTTCCAGGTGGGGCGCCTTCAAGGCCGCCTGTTGAATGAACCGCCCCTCACCGCCCCCCACGTCCATGAGGCAGCGGTGGCGCCGCAGGCCCACGGCGTGCAGCACCTCTTCGGCAATCATGGGTTGCGTGGCCGACATCAGGGCCGAATAGGCGGCCACATCCTCGTCGCTCAAGGCGCCCGGCTGGGCGGTGTTGGCGTAGGCCCAATAGGCGGCCATGCGGCCGCTGGGTGCATCGGCCTTGAGCAGCGCCACCGGGTCCTGCAGGTCGTGGTACAGCAGGGCATGGTGCTCCACCATCGCCCCGATGCCCGGATCGCCCAGAAGGGGTGCCCCCAGCACGCCCATGCCGTAAGCGCCGGTGTCCCGCTGCTGCAGCAGTTCCAGGGAACAGGCCGCGCGCAACAAACGCTCCAGCGCCTCTTCGGGCACACCGGTGAGGGCGCTCAAACGCGCCCTTGTTTGTGGCCCGGACGCCACATGTTCCAGCAGGCGCAGGCGCACACAGGCCAACAAGGTCTGGCTGTAGACAAACCCGGCCATGACATCGAAGAGCGCGCGCGCGCGCCGACGGACCAGCCAACGCGGGAGGCTCCAGGCCATGGCCCAGCGGCGGAAGGCCGGGCTCACCAGCCGCGCATCGCGCCAGTCGAGCCAACGGTCTCGCCATGTGCGGGAGGCCGGTGCCCGCCCCTCCGGCGGGTGCGCGCCGGGCGGATGGGCCGGTGTGGTCCAGGGGGACGCCATGGCGGCCTCGTCAGGCCACCACCCGAACGATGTCCGGGACCAGGTCCTGCGGCACCAGCCGCAGCGATTCCTGACGCACCAGATGCCGCAGCATGCCGGCTCCCTCACAGGGCGGCACGGCGTCCTGCGCCCGGCGGACCAGGGCTTCGAAGTAGCGCACCGCGCCGTCCAGCCCCAACTCCGCGGCGCGGCTGGGTCGGCCGTGTTCGGCATCCTGCCCCACCGGCTTGCCCAGCAGCGTGGGGTCTCCCACCACGTCCCGGATGTCGTCAGCCACCTGATAAGCCTCGCCAAGCGAATCGCCGAAGGCCCGCCAGGGTTCAGCCGATGCGCCGCAGGACAGGGCCCCACACACGGTGGCCGCTGTGAACAGGGCCCCGGTCTTGGCGCGCTGGTAGTCGCCCAAATCCGCCCGGGCCTCACACTCCCAGGCCTGGCCGGCCACGATGCCCGAGGGCATGCCCACGCCCGCCGCCACCGCGGCCAGCACCTTGGCCATCCGCCGCGGATGCGCACCGCCCGCGCGCCCCACCACATCAAAGGCCATCACGATCAGGGCGTCGCCCGCCAAGACCGCCAGGCGTTCGCCCCAGGCCTTGTGAACCGAGGGCAGGCCCCGGCGCATGTCGGCATCATCGAAACAGGGCAGGTCATCGTGAACCAGCGAAGCACAGTGCAGCAGCTCGATGGCCACTGCCGCCGCGCACGAGAGCTCGGGGTCGTCATGGCCACAGGCCATGGCCACGGCCAAACACAGCTGCGGACGAATCCGCGCCCCACCCGGAAAGACCGCATGACGCACGGCAGCGCTCAGGCGCGGCGGGCAGGCGGGGCCGCTGGCATCGAGCAGCGCGTTTTCCAAGGCGGATTCGATGCGCATCAATACGCTCATGGGGCCTCCTGGGCTGGGTGTTGGAATCGATGGGCCGACGCGTCGTCGTGCGCCTGGCCATGGGGACAAGCCGAGGGGCTGGATGAAGGCGCCGCCGGGGCGGGGCGGGGCGATGAATCGAGGCTCGGCGATGGCACGACCGGCGCCAGACCGAACAGCCGTGACATCGTCTCGGCGGTGTGTCGCCGCTGCGCTTCGTCACTGGCGCGGATCTCGTGCAGCGCGCCATGCATCAACTTGCCGGTGAGTCCGCGGGTCAGCGACTGCAGCACCGCTTCCACATCCTGGCCACGGGCCAGGCGGCGGCGCGCGCGTCGCATTTCGATCTCCGCCCAGTGCTCGGCTCGATGCTGCAGGGCCTGGATGAGCGGGACGCTGCGTCGCTGGGCCATCCAGTGCTCGAAGCCGCGCACGCCGGCATCCACGATGGATTCCGCCTGCTCGATGGCCGCCTGTCGGCTCGAAGCCCCCTCGCGCACGATGCTGGCCAAGTCGTCCACGGTGTAGAGGTACACGTCGGACAAGCGGGCGACCTCCGGCTCGATGTCGCGCGGCACCGCCAAATCGACCATCAGCACCGGACGCCGCCGGCGCTGCACCAGGGCACGCTCCACCGCGCCCAGCCCGATCAGGGGCAAGGCACTGGCGGTGCACGAAACCACCAGGTCGAACTCATGGAGCCGACCGGGCATGGCCGACAGGGGAAGTGCCGATGCGCCCGTGCGCGACACCAGCTTGGCGGCCCGCTCCGCGCTCCGGTTGGCCACCACCATGGCCGCGGGCTTGCGCGCAGCCACATGCGTGGCCACGAGCTCGATCATTTCCCCGGCCCCCACGAACAGCACCTTGAGCTCGCGGAAGTCCTCGAACAGCTGCTCTGCGAGCTTCACCACCGCCGCGGCCATGCTCACCGAATGCGCGCCGATCTCGGTCTGCGTGCGCACGGCCTTGGCCACGGAAAAGCTGCGCTGGAACAGCTGATGCAGCGTGCTTCCCAGGGTGCCCACTTCCCCGGCCTGTCGGACGGCCGCCTTCATCTGGCCCAGGATCTGCGGCTCGCCGATGACCATTGAATCCAGCCCACTGGCCACGCGGAAGGCGTGCCGGGCGGTTTCCCCGCCCTCGCGGACATACAGATGGTCATTGAGCGCCGGGCCTGCCAGCCCCCCCTGCCCCGCCAGCCACGACATGCCCGCATGGCAGACATCCCGCATCGTGCCGCCATGGGTGGCCACATAGAGCTCGGTTCGGTTGCAGGTGGACAGGATGGCCGCCTCGCCCGCCTGCGACTCCAGGTGGGCCCGGAGGGCGCGCAAATGGTGGCCCAGCGCGTCCTGGGCCACGGCAAAGCGGCTGCGCACATCCAAGGGTGCGGACTGGTGGTTCAGGCCTATGGAGACGACATTCATGCGGGCAATCGGGATGCGAAACCGTCGAATTCCGGGTTTGTCCAGAGAATCGGACAGTATCCAGTGTCAATTTATAGTGATAGTATGACTGTCACACGAAGTTGACAACCCGGTTTGTCCTGGTCAGGTTCAATTCGGGAGGCAGGCAGCACCATGAAGCAACCCTTTCCGTTCTCGGCCATCGTTGGGCAGGACGAGATGAAGCGGGCGATCCTGATCACCGCCGTCGACCCCAGCGTCGGTGGTGTGCTGATCCTGGGCGACCGCGGTACGGGCAAATCGACGGCCGTCCGCGCACTGGCGGCCCTGCTTCCCCCGATCCGCGCCGCTCGCGGGTGTCCCTACCACTGCGATCCGGCACGGCCCAGCATGAGTTGCGCGGCCTGCAGCGACGCCGGCTGGAGCCGCAATGCGCCCGGCGAGTCGCGCGCCTGTGATGTGGATCTGATCCCCGTGCCCGTGGTGGACCTGCCCCTGGGCGCCACCGAAGACCGCGTTGTGGGGGCGCTGGACCTGGAAAAGGCCCTCTCCCATGGCCAGAAATCCTTCGAGCCCGGTTTGCTCGCACGCGCCAATCGCGGCTTTCTCTACATCGACGAAGTCAATCTGCTGGAGGACCACCTGGTCGACCTGCTGATCGATGTGGCCGCCTCCGGCGAGAACGTGGTGGAGCGAGAGGGCTTGAGCGTGCGCCACCCCGCACGCTTTGTCCTGGTGGGCAGCGGCAACCCCGAAGAGGGTGAACTGCGCCCGCAGCTGCTGGACCGCTTTGGCCTGAGCGTGGATGTGCGCACGCCCACCGACATTCCCACGCGGGTGGAGGTGATCAAACGGCGCGATGCGTACGAGCGCAAGCCCGAGACCTTTTGCGCCGAATGGAAGCCCGAAGACGCCAAGATCCGCCAGCAGATCGAAGCCGCCCGCAAGCGTGTGGCGGACCTGCCCGTGCCCGATGAGATGCTCGAGCGCGCGGCAGCCCTGTGCATGCAACTGGGCACCGATGGCCTGCGCGGTGAGCTCACGCTGCTGCGCGCCGCTCGCGCCTGGGCAGCGCTGCGGGGGCACAAGGCGGTGAAGGTCGACGACTTGCGCGATGTGGCCCCGAGCGCACTGCGGCACCGCCTGCGCCGCAATCCCCTGGACGACACGGGTGCAGGTGTCCGCGTGGAGCGCGCGCTGGCCGAGGTGCTGGGCCCCACATCCCTGGCCGCCTGAACCTTCAAGGCGGGGCTCGCATCATGTTGCCCACCCCGGCCACCGCAGGCAGCGCTGTTCGGCCCCTGCGCCGCGCCCAAGGCCCCGCACCGGTTGCATCGCCGGCCGCTGGCCATCACGCCGATTCTGGTGCCGAAGCCGCCACGCGCTCGGGCGTGGCGCGGTGGGGGGCTGCGCGCTTGGCGGCCGCCCGGCTGGCGATCAACCCCGCCGGCTTGGGGGGTGCCCATCTGTTGGCCCCGCCCGGCCCTGCGCGCGATCATTGGGTGCGCGGGCTCAGCGAAGCCGCTCCGATCCGCACGGGTATGCGGCGCATGCCCTCGCATGCCGATGAATCGCGCCTGCTGGGCGGACTCGACCTCACCGCCACGCTGCAGGCGGGCAGGCCCGTGCTCAAGCCTGGCCTCTTGAGTGAAGTGGACGGGGGCCTGCTGCTGTGTCCCATGGCCGAGCGGCTGCCGCGGCGCGTGGTCGCCCATCTGTGCCAGGCCCTGGACCATGCCCAGATCCGTGTGGAACGCGAGGGCATCGGCATGCACCTGCCCGCCCGCATCGGCGTGGTGGCCCTGGATGAAGCGGAGCCGGACGGCGAAGCGCCTGGATTGGACGGTGCGCTGCAGGAGCGGCTGGCCTTTCGACTGAATCTGCAGGGCCTGGACTGGCGCGACTGCGGCCTTGAACCGCTGGATGGCGCGCCCGAGCCCTTTTGGGATGAAGCGGAGCAGACGGCGCTGCAAGCCGCGCGGGCGCGCTTGCCCGGCATCGCCCTGCCCGAGGCCGTGTGCGCCGCGATGGTGGAGGCCGCCTGGGCATTGGGCGTGGTGTCGCTGCGCGCGCCTTGGTGGGCGGTGCAGGCCGCCGCCACCCTGGCCGCCCTGCGAGGCCTGGCCGAGCCGGGTGCCGATGAAGTGCGCGATGCCGCGCGGCTGGTGCTGGGTCCGCGGGCCACGCAGTTGCCGGCACCACCGGCGGATGCGCAAGCCGCGGAAGACGACACACCGCGCCCCCCATCGGCTGCAGACGAGGCCGATCCCCCCCCCACACAGGCCGATTCGGCGCAGCCGGATGACACCCCGCCGCCACCCGGTGATGAAGTCTCACCACCACCGGCGGCCCGCGACCCATCCCTCGAGGACCTTCGCGTTGCTGCCGTGCAAGCCGCACTGCCTGCGGGTCTTCTGGCCTTGATGGCGCAGCACCAAGGGCTGATCCCGCGCAGCGGCCGCTCGCGCGAGGCCTCATCACGCGCAGGCCAGCGCCTGAAGGCCGGCGCACAAGGGCGCCCGAGTGGCACGCGCCCGGGCTTGCCCGAAGGTGGCCATCGCCTGAGTCTCATCGACACGCTGCGCCAGGCCGCACCGTGGCAAACGGTCCGCCGCCGTGCGCTGGCCGAGGCTGAGGCCCTTGGACCCACCGTCCGCACCGGCACACCGCGGGGCGGATCGAGGGCACCGCTTCCCACCCGCGGACGGGTGATCGTCCACCGGGATGACCTGCGCATCGTTCGACGCGAGCCCCGACAGCCCACCACCACCGTGTTCGTGGTCGATGCCTCGGGCTCCAACGCCCTGAACCGATTGGCCGAAGCCAAGGGCGCCGTGGAGACCCTGCTGGCCGATTGCTATGTGCGCCGCGACCGCGTTGCCGTCTTGGGGTTTCGTGGACAGACGGCCGAGACCCTGTTGCCGCCCACGCGTTCGCTCGTGCGCGCCAAGCGCAGCTTGGCCGGCCTGCCCGGCGGTGGCGGCACACCCATGGCCCGCGCCTTGACGGACTCCCGTTTGTTGTGCGAATCCCTGCGCCGTCGTGGCGACACGGTGTCGCTGGTGCTGCTCACCGACGGCAAGTCCAATGTCAGTCTTGAAGGCAAGCCCGGGCGGGAGCAGGCGCATGCGGACGCGGTCACCGCTGCACGGCAGTTGTTCGCCAGCGGCGTGGCCTGTCTGCTGATCGACACCTCGCCCAAACCGCAAGCGCAGGCGCGGGAACTGGCGCTGGCCATGGGCGCGCGCTACATCCCGCTGCCGCAGGCCCGTTCCGAGGAAATCGGGCGCCTGGTGCGCAACAGTCGTGCGGCATGACCAGCGGCTTGAGTTGGGACCGGGACGGGGCCGACTGGCCCCTGCGTGAACACAGCCGCTTCGTCACCGCAGGCCACTTGCGCTGGCATGTTCAGCGCCTGGGCGCTGCATCGGCGGGCACACACACCCCCGCAAGACTTTGGCTGCTGCACGGCACCGGGGCCTCCACCCACACCTGGCGAGACATCGCACCGATCCTGGCGCAGCACCATGAGGTGATCGGCGTGGACCTGCCCGGGCATGCCTTCACCCGGGGTGCGGTGGACGCCGACCTCACACTGCCCGGGATGGCCGAAGCCCTCATCGAACTGCATCGGGTGCTGAGCCCCGGCGCTGAGACCGATGGGCTGCGCGGCACCTCACCCCCGCCCCGAGAGGTGTGGATCGGACACTCGGCCGGAGCCGCGATTGCACTGAGCGTGATGCAACAACGCCCGCAGGTGGCCAGCCATGTGGTCAGCCTCAATGGCGCCTTGCTGCCTTGGGGGGGGCGCGCCGGTTCCCTGTTCATGCCGGTGGCCCGGGCGCTGGCCACGAACCCCTGGAGCCTGCGGTTCTTTCTGTGGAGCGCCCGTCGCCCCGGCACCATCGACGCCTTGCTGCGCGACACCGGCTCGGTGATCGACGCGCGGGGACATGCCCTGTATGAGCGGCTGGCCCATGACGAGGCCCACCTGCGTGCGGTCATGCGCATGATGGCGCAGTGGGAACTGGAGCCCTTTGCCAAGTTGCTGCCCAGCCTCACGGGCCCATGCACCCTCATCAGCAGCGCGCAGGACGGCACGGTCTCACCGTCGGTGAGCCGGCGGGCCGCACGCCTGATCCCCGGCGCTCGCCTGGTGGAACTGCCGCGCTGGGGACACCTGGGCCATGAAGAGGCGCCCGCCGAGTGGGCCAGCCTGATCCTTCAGGCGGTTGAGAACTGAGGTGGTGCCAGACTGGACTGCGTGAACGCAGTTGTTGAACACCAGTTTCATCAATGCCGAACCCGCTCGGATGAGAAGCGCTCAGCGTTCAGACCGCCAGTGCCTCAATGCCCTTCTTCTCGATGATCTGCAGCAACTTGGCCGCAGCACCACCTGGTTGTTTTCCTGAGGCGGGAGATTCCCACTTTTGGACCGTCGACGTGGTCACATTCAGGAAGCTGGCAAAGACTGACTGGCTCATCCTTGCCTTCTTGATCCGAATCCGAGCGACACGCTCAGCCGTGTAGACCGGCGGCGGCGATGCCAGCGCCTTGATGTGGCTTAGATCATGAGCGGAAAGCACCTCGTGCCTGTTCAGCAGGGTGGCCATCTCGATCAATTCTGAAGCGACTCGATCAGTTCTTCTGGTCGTCATGGCAGATCTCCTTCAAAACACCTTCTTCAGCCAGCTCATTCAATTTCTTGGCGCTTGCCTGTTGCAATGCCTCACCAATCACCTACGCTTGGGCAACGTTTGCATTTGAAAAGTCGGGGCCCGGATCACTCTTCTGCCGCCCGGCTATGAAGAAGATCCCTTGGACACCATCCTTGGCCACCAGGGTACGTGTCGCACCGCTCTTTCCTTGCCCGGGTACGGCGATACGCTTCTTGCACAACCCCGAGCCAAGATCGGCCTCGTACTGGCCGCGCTCAATCTCACGAGCAGCTGTGCACAGTTGGTCGTCGGACAGAATCCTTTTCGCCCAACGAGCGAACGTCTTGAGCTTGAATACGCGCTTCCTCACCGGGCATACTATAGCAATAAGTGCTATAGAAAGTTATCAACTTTGGGTCACCGGCTTGCTTGTCTTTTAAAGCCTTCCCGGCTTGGTGGGTCCCAGATTGGCGTGGCCATGTGTGCCGCTTTCGAAGGCCTTGACGTGCTTGAATCGATCGGGGGCCTACCTGACAGCCACTTGGCCACCGTGTTGCGCGACAGCCCCGTGATGCCCGCGATCTCGCGATCGCGCTCACCATGGCGACCCTTGAGCCGCCGGATCAAGCCAATCTGGTCCAAGCTGATGCCTGAAGATGACATTTGGTCGTTTGAAGCGACGCGCTCGCCGACCGCTCGGAGGCTCAGTCCTTTGCGGCGCATCCCGTCCTGGGGCCTCGCCTGCAGCAATTCATACAAGCGGTGCTGGATGCCCCGACGCGGGACATGGACCAACTCTTCGGGCCCACGGATGCCATGAAGCTTCTGTCGTGTCTGACCTTGTTTGAAGGGATCCCTGACATGACCCTCTTGTGCCAAAAGGTCTTGGACACCCGTTATGGCGGCCAGCGGGACTTGCGAACACTGGAACTGCTGCGGGCACCCCGTTCCTGAGAGTGGGGTGAGCGCCGGGTCTGTTCGACGGGGGGAAGGATGGAGGCGCGAGGCGGAGTCGAACCGCCCTAACCGGATTTGCAATCCGGGGCATAACCGCTTTGCTATCGCGCCGCGTGACAAAAAAGGGAAGCGAGCGCTTCCCTTTTTGAATTCTGGAGCGGGAAACGAGGCTCGAACTCGCGACCTCAACCTTGGCAAGGTTGCGCTCTACCAACTGAGCTATTCCCGCATGTCCTCAGCATTGCGCGGATGCGCTTGGTGTCACATCTGCCGAGCCCACAACTATACAACAAATTCACCAGGGGCTTGCAAGGCCGGCGGCCCTCAATGCTTGATGGCCTTTCCGCCGGCATCGCCCGCCGTGGTGGGCGCTGCCTCCTGAGCCGGGGCGGCCGCCGTGGTGGCCTCCTCGTCGGGCAGGGGTTGGGGCTGTGCCGCCAGCGCCACTTCCAGCACCTTGTCGATCCACTTGACCGGCACGATCTCGATGTGGTTCTTGACGTTTTCCGGGATGTCCTGCAAGTCCTTGACGTTTTCCTCGGGGATCAGCACCGTCTTGATGCCCCCGCGGTGCGCGGCCAGCAGCTTTTCCTTGAGGCCGCCGATGGCGGTGACCTCGCCACGCAGGGTGATCTCACCGGTCATCGCCACATCGGCACGCACCGGGATGCCCGTGAGCGCCGACACGAAAGCCGTGGTCATCGCGATGCCCGCGCTCGGCCCGTCCTTGGGCGTGGCGCCATCGGGCACGTGGATGTGGATGTCGCGCTTGTCGAACAATTCGTCCTTGATGCCGAGCAGGCGGGCGCGTGAGCGCACCACGGTGCGCGCCGCTTCCACCGACTCCTTCATCACATCGCCGAGCTGGCCGGTGCGGATGATGTTGCCCTTGCCGTTCATCACCGCGGCCTCGATGGTCAGCAGGTCGCCGCCCACCTCGGTCCAGGCCAGACCGACCACCTGGCCCACCTGGTCCTTCTTCTCCGCACGGCCGAAGTCGAACTTGCGCACGCCCAGGAAGTCGTTGAGGTTCTCCTCGTTGACGACCACCTGCCCGGTGTACTTCTTGAGCTGCAAGCCCTTGACCACCTTGCGGCAGATCTTGCCGATTTCGCGCTCCAGAGAACGCACGCCGGCTTCACGGGTGTAGTAGCGGATGATGCCGCGGATGGCGCCCTCCTCCACCTGCAACTCCTCTTCCTTGACGCCGTTGTTCTTGCGCTGCTTGGGCAAGAGATAGGTCTGCGCGATGTTGACCTTCTCGTCTTCGGTGTAGCCCGACAGGCGGATCACCTCCATGCGGTCCAAGAGGGCCGGCGGGATGTTCAGCGAATTGGAGGTGGCCACGAACATCACATCGCTGAGGTCGAAGTCGACCTCGATGTAGTGGTCGCTGAAGGTGTGGTTCTGCTCGGGGTCGAGTACCTCCAGCAGCGCCGAAGAGGGGTCGCCGCGGAAGTCCATGCCCAGCTTGTCGATTTCGTCGAGCAGGAACAGCGGGTTGCGCGTGCCCACCTTGGTGAGCGACTGCAGCACCTTGCCCGGCATGGAGCCGATGTAGGTGCGGCGGTGGCCGCGGATCTCGGCCTCGTCGCGCACGCCGCCCAGGGCCATGCGCACGAACTTGCGGCCGGTGGCGCGCGCCACGCTCTGGCCCAGCGAGGTCTTGCCCACGCCCGGGGGGCCCACCAGGCACAGGATCGGGGCCTTGACCTTGTCCACCCGCTGCTGCACCGCGAGGTATTCCAGGATGCGTTCCTTGACCTTCTCCAGCCCGGCGTGGTCCTCGTTGAGTACGGCTTCGGCGTTGGAGAGGTCGTGCTTGACCTTGGTCTTCTTGCTCCAGGGCAGGTTGACCAGGGTATCGATGTAGTTGCGCACCACGGTGGCCTCGGCCGACATGGGCGACATCAGCTTGAGCTTCTTGAGCTCGCCTTCGGCCTTTTGGCGCGCTTCCTTGGGCATGCGCGCGGCCTTGATCTTCTTCTCGAGTTCCTCGAGGTCCGCCCCTTCCTCGCCGTCGCCGAGTTCCTTCTGAATGGCCTTGACCTGCTCGTTGAGGTAGTACTCGCGCTGGCTCTTTTCCATCTGGCGCTTGACGCGGCCGCGGATGCGCTTTTCCACCTGCAGGATGTCGACTTCGTGTTCGAGCAGCTCCAGCAGCTTTTCCAGGCGCTTGGCCACATCGTAGAGGTCGAGCACGCTCTGCTTGGCCTCGAGCTTCAAGGGCAGGTGCGCGGCGATGGTGTCGGCCAGGCGGCCGGCGTCGTCGATGCCGGCGATGGAGGTGAGGATCTCCGGCGGGATCTTCTTGTTGAGCT
>JBMSQF010000063.1:0-13484 GCA_049423145.1 Burkholderiaceae bacterium | reverse complement strand
CATGGCCAGCAGCACCGGCAGCGTGAAGTAGGTGTTGTGCACGCTGCGCTGCTTGGCGCGTTGGCCGTGCACCGGGTCCACCGGCTGCCCCGCCTTCATCTGCGCCATCACCGTGCGTTGCCCGGGGATGATCCAGAAGAACACATTGGCGCTCATGGCCGTGGCCATCATCGCGCCCACCAGCAGGAAGGCCGCGCGCCCGGCGAAGAGCTGGCAGGCCAGCCAGGAGGCGAACACCACGATCAGCGTGACGGCGAGGCCCACGATGCGGTCGCCGCCCTCGCGCTGGCCGAACACGCGGCACACCGCGTCGTAGGCCAGCCAGAACACCACCAGGAAAGCCAGCGCCGTGGCCACGGCAGCAGCGGGTGTCCAGTCGTGCAGGTTCTTGTCGATGAGAAAGGTGCCGGCCTGGTACAGGTACATCACCGTGAACAGCGCAAAGCCGGTGAGCCAGGTGGAATAGCTTTCCCAGTAGAACCAGTGGAGGTTCTTGGGCAGCTGCTGGGGCGCCACCATGTACTTCTGCGGGTTGTAGAAGCCCCCGCCGTGTACCGCCCAGAGTTCACCGTCGACACCCTTGGCCTTCAGATCGGGCGCTTCGGGCTTGGTCAGCGAGTTGTCGAGGAAGACGAAGTAAAAGGAGGAACCGATCCAGGCGATGGCCACGATCACGTGGGCCCACCGAAGCAGGAGGTTTACCCAGTCAAGCAGGTAGGCTTCCATCGCGGTTCACGTCCTTGAGGAGGATGGCGCCACGGGCAAGCCGTGGCTTCCAACCCCCTCACCACAGCGGGCTCTGTGAGGAGTGCTTGTCGCTGACCGTTTCAGTGAACTGTGGTTGACCGAATCGGGCACCGCGGCGACGTATGCAAAACTGTATACGATCTTGTGAAGGGAAACCCCCGGACTTACCCGAATGGGTGACCCTGAACGGGGTGTCAGGATCCCCGATAGGTGCTGTAGGACCAGGGGCTGACCAACAGGGGCACGTGGTACTTGGCCTGGGCATCGGCGATGCCAAAGTCCAGCGGCACACGGTCGATGAAGGGCGGCTGGGGCAGGTCCACACCTCGAGCGCGGAAGTAGTCCGCCACATGAAAGACGAGCCGGTAGCGCCCTGGGGCCATGGTGCCGGCGTCCAGCAACGGTCCGCCATCGTTTCGGCCATCGGCATTGAGCCGCAGCGCCTTCACGGGAACCAGGCTGTCGCCCTCATGCCGCAGCAGTTCCACCGCCATGCCGGCAGCCGGGCATCCGTTCATCGTGTCGAGCACGTGGGTGCTGAGGTGTCCCATCTTCAGGTGTCTCCGTGGTGAACTTGCATTGAACACAAAAGTGTATACACTTCATCGAAATCGTCAACCGAATTCAGCAGGTTCGCAGACCATGACCCCCGCCCAGCGATACCCCCGCGACCTCATCGGCTACGGCCGCAAGCCGCCCCACGCCCAATGGCCCGGTCAGGCCCGCGTGGCGGTGCAGTTTGTGCTGAATTACGAGGAGGGCGGCGAAAACTCGGTGCTTCATGGCGACGCGGGCAGCGAACAATTCCTCTCCGAGATGTTCAATCCCGCTGCCTTCCCAGCGCGGCATCTGAGCATGGAGGGCATCTACGAATACGGTTCGCGCGTGGGCGTGTGGCGCCTGCTGCGCGAATTCGAACAGCGGGGACTGCCCCTGACGGTCTTTGGCGTCAGCATGGCCTTGGAGCGGCATCCCGAACTCACCCAGGCCTTTGTGGAACTGGGCCATGAGATTGCCTGTCATGGCTGGCGTTGGATTCACTATCAGAACGTCGACGAGTCTGTCGAGCGTGAGCACCTCAAGCGGGGCATCCGCATCATCGAGGCGCTCACCCAACAGCCTCACGGGCAGGGCCTGCATGCGGCGGGTTGGTACACCGGACGCGACAGCCCCAACACACGCCGACTGGTGGCCGACCACGGTGGTTTTGAGTACGACAGCGACTACTACGGTGACGACCTGCCGTTTTGGCTGAAGGTCCGCAAGACGGACGGCAGCCTGGCGCCGCACCTGGTGGTGCCCTATACGCTGGACTGCAACGACATGCGCTTTGCGCTGCCCCAGGGTTACTCGCATGGCGATCCCTTCTTCCAGTACCTCAAGGATGCCTTTGACGTGCACTACGCCGAAGGCGAAGAACGACCGGCCATGATGAGCATCGGCATGCACTGCCGCCTGCTGGGTCGACCCGGCCGCATGCGGGCACTGCAGCGTTTCCTGGACCACATCCAGTCGCACGAGCGGGTGTGGATCACGCGCCGCATCGACATCGCCCGCCACTGGCGCGCCACGCACCCCTACGACGCGAACACCGCCTTTGAGTGGGCTTGAAGATCTGCACCGCCGATGAACGCTCTGACCCCACCCACGCTGACGCTGGAAGCCTTGAACGCCGCGGACCGCGGTGCATTCGTGGCCCTGCTCGACGGCATCTATGAGCATTCGCCCTGGATCGCAACGCGTGCGCATGCACAGGCGCCCTTCAGGAGTCTCGTGCATCTGAAGCAGGCGCTGGCCGATGGGGTGCGAAAGGCCTCAGAAGCGGAACAGCTCGGCCTGATCCGCGCCCATCCGGAACTGGCGGGCAAGGCCATGGTGGCCCAGACGCTCACCGCCGAATCCACAAACGAGCAGGGCAGGGCAGGCCTGACCGATTGCAGCCCACAGGAATTCGCGCGTCTGCAGCAACTCAATGCCGACTACAACGCGAAGTTCGGTTTTCCCTTCATCCTGGCTGTGCGGGGTCCTCGGGGCCAGGGCCTGTCGCGTGCCGAGATCATCGCCACCTTTGCGCGCCGCTTGTCGCATCACCCGGATTTCGAGCGGGCGGAGTGCCTGCGCAACATCCACCGCATCGCTGAGATTCGCCTGAACGACAAATTCGGGTACACGCCGCGCCTGGGCAATGAGGTGTGGGACTGGGCCGAGAAGCTGGCGCAGCACAGCGAGAGTCCCTATGCCGAGCGCGGCGAGTTGACGGTGACCTACCTCACCGAAGCCCACCGGGCCTGCGCGCAGCGGCTGCAGCACTGGATGAAGGCCGACTGCGGTTTTGACAGTGTGGAGATCGATGCCGTGGGCAATGTGGTGGGCGTGTACCACGGCTCGTCCACCGGGCCCGACGGCGCGGCGGACCCCGCCACGCGGCGGCTGCTCACCGGCTCGCATTTCGACACGGTGCGCAATGGCGGCAAGTACGACGGCCGCCTGGGCATCTTCGTGCCCATGGCTTGTGTGCGGGAACTGCACCGGCAGGGCAAGCGACTGCCCTTCGGCGTGGAGGTGGTGGGCTTTTCCGAGGAGGAGGGCCAGCGCTACAAGGCCACCTTCCTGTCCTCCAGCGCGCTGACCGGCAGCTTTGACGACCGATGGCTGGACCAGGCCGATGCACAGGGCATCACCATGCGCCAGGCCATGGAGCAGGCGGGGCTTTGCATCACCGACATCCCCAAACTTCGGCGCAACCCGCAGCACTACCTGGGTTTCGTCGAGGTGCACATCGAACAGGGCCCGGTGCTCAATGAAATCGACCTGCCGCTGGGGGTGGTGACCTCGATCAACGGCAGTGTTCGCTACCTGGGCGAAGTGGTCGGCATGGCCAGCCATGCCGGTACCACGCCAATGGACCGCCGGCGCGATGCGGCCGCGGCGGTGGCCGAACTCATCTTGTTTGCCGAGCAGCGCGCGGCGCAGGTGCCGGATGTGGTGGCCACCGTGGGCATGCTGGAAGTGCCCAGTGGCTCCATCAATGTGGTGCCGGGCCGTTGCCGCTTCAGCCTGGACATCCGTGCCACCACGAATGCGGCGCGTGATGCCTGTGAGGCCGATGTCTTGGCCGCGCTGCGGACCATCTGCGAGCGCCGACGGCTGCACCACACGCTCGAGCGCACCATGAGTGCGAATGCCGCACCGAGCGACGCCGCATGGCAGCGGCGTTGGGAGGCGGCCGTGCAGGCCTTGGGCCTGCCGGTGTTCCGCATGCCCAGCGGTGCCGGGCACGACGCCATGAAGATTCACGACATCCTGCCCCAGGCCATGCTCTTTGTGCGCGGCCTGAATGCGGGCATCAGCCACAACCCGTTGGAATCCAGCACCAACGACGACATCGAGCTCAGCGTGCAGGCCTTCATGCAGCTGCTCAAGGATCTGGAGACGAACCCCGCATGAACGCGCCCCTGCCCCCATCCGCTGCTTCCGCCCAGGTAGACCGGCGTGCCGTCTACGCCCGGCTCGACGCCTGGGTCGACGCCCATTTCGATGAGCAGGTGAAGTTCCTGCAGGCACTGGTGCAGGTGCCGACCGATACCCCGCCGGGCCACAATGCCCCGCATGCCGCGCGCACGGCTGAACTGCTCAAGGCTTTCGGATTCGACGCCGAAACGCATGCGGTGCCCTCGCAGCAGGTGCAGGACTACGGCATGCAGTCCATCACCAACCTGATCGTTCGCCGCCGTTATGGCGACCATGGACCGGTGGTGGCACTCAATGCACATGGCGATGTCGTGCCGCCGGGGGAGGGCTGGACCCATGGCCCCTACAGCGGCACCATCGAAAACGGTCGTCTCTATGGCCGCGCCGCAGCGGTCAGCAAGAGTGACTTTGCCTCCTACACCTACGCGGTTCGTGCGCTGGAGGCCGTGGCAGCGGCCTCAGGGTCGGGTGCGGCCTTGGCGGGCGGTGTCGAGCTGCTGTTCACCTATGACGAGGAATTCGGCGGCGAACTCGGCCCCGGCTGGCTGCTGGAGAAGGGCCTGACAAAGCCCGACTTTCTGATTGCCGCGGGCGTTTCCTATCCGGTGGTGACCGCACACAACGGCTGCCTGCAAATGGAAGTGACCGTGCACGGGAAGATGGCACATGCGGCCATCCCCCACACCGGCGTGGATGCGTTGCAGGGCGCCAACCGGATCCTGAGCGCCTTGTATGAACAGAACCAGCGCTACAAGTCCATCACCTCCAAAGTGGAGGGCATCACCCATCCCTACCTGAATGTGGGCCGCATCGAGGGTGGCACCAATACCAATGTGGTGCCGGGCAAGGTGGTCCTGAAACTCGACCGGCGCATGATCCCGGAGGAGAACCCCGCCGAGGTGGAATCCGATGTGCGTCGCGTCATCGCCGAGGCGGCCGCCACGATGCCGGGGATCCAGGTGGAGATCAAACGCCTGCTGTTGGCGGACTCCTGGAAGCCCGATGCGCGCAATGCACCCCTGATAGAGGCCATTCAGCAGCATGGTGGCGAGGTCTTTGGTCAGGCCATTCCCACATCGGGCACGCCGCTGTACACCGACGTGCGTCTCTTCGGCGCCCGCGGCATTCCGGCAGTCATCTACGGCGCCGGCCCGCGCACGGTGCTGGAGTCCCATGCCAAGCGCGCGGATGAACACATCGTGCTGGAAGACCTGCGAAAGGCCACAAAGGTCGTGGCCCGAACCTTGTTCGATATGCTGCATGCATGATCAATCGACGACAAGCAAGCCTGCTGGTTCTGTCTGCTCTCAGCGGCGGAGCCGGTTCGGTGTGGGCTCAGACACCGGCTTCGGCAGCCTGCCCAGCGCTGCTGAACCACACCTTCAAGCGCCTGCAGGATGAGCGGCCTCAGGGGCTGTGCCAGTACAGCGGCAAGGTCTTGCTGGTGGTCAACACGGCCAGCTACTGCGGCTTCACCGGGCAGTTCGAGGGTCTGGAGTCGCTGAACGCCAAGTACGCCGCCCGCGGCCTGGTGGTGCTGGGCTTTCCGTCCAACGACTTCAAGCAGGAAGACGCCGACGCCAAGAAGACGGCCGAGGTCTGCTTCAACACTTATGGGGTGAAGTTCCCCATGTTCACCGAGACCCCGGTCAAGGGCAGCGGCGCACACCCCCTGTTCGCGGAACTCGCCAGGGCCACCGGGTCCCAGCCCAGCTGGAATTTCAACAAGTACCTGGTGGGCCGAGACGGCAAACCCATTGCCCATTTCGGCAGCATGACCAGCCCCGACAGCCGCAAGCTGGTGGCGGCGGTGGAGGCTGCCCTGGCAGCGCGCTGACGGCGCGCCGGGATCGATCGGGGGTGGGTGGGTTGGAGCCTGCTCAAGTTCAAGGCGCCCGATCCGACCCTTAGCAGAAGGCGGCTTTGCCCGCCGCGCCTGCCATGCCCACTGCAAAACGTCCTCCTCGAAACAAGAAGAAGACCGCCGAAGAAGCGGTGGTCTTGCCGACGCCGGACGGCGCGCAGAGCGGGGCAAGGCCAGGGGCATCGCCAGCGCCAGCGGCAAGAAAAGGCACCACGAAACGGTCGCGAACCAAGGCCCCTGCGCAAGCTGCCCTGGAGGAACGGGTTGCAAGCCCTCCCGTGGCACAAACGGAACCCGAGCCGTCCAGGGAGCCCGAGGCATCCCTTGCCGAGCCCACGGAGCAGCCGGCCACCCCGCCGGCCTTCAAGGACTGCCGCGCCTGCACCACCCGGTTGCCGGCACGTGCGCGCTACTGCAGCCGCTGTGGCGAGCCCCAACTGGAGGGCCTGCAGCGGCCCGAGCCCTTGACCCTGCCTGCTTCCGCGCCACTGCCCACGCCCACTCCGGTGCCCGGTGTTTCGGCCGCATCACCGGCCACGCCCGAACCGCCCGCGGGTGGTGAACCCGCGCCAGCAGGACCGCCGGTTCGGCCTTCCCAGGTGGCCGTGCCCAGCGTGCCGCGGGTTCCGCCTCCACGAGGAGCTGGTGCTGCCGCCGTGCCCATGCTGGCTTTCGACCGGCCGATTCCCCTGAGTCTGCTCAACCCGGGTGCCGCCTTGCCGCCCCCGCCCCCGCCCGCGGCCCTCATGCCCGAGTTGCCGCGGCCCGCCGCGCCCGCCGCGGCCGCCGCGGCCGAAGTTTCGGCAGATGGTGAATCGTCCAGCACGGCGCACAGCGCTGCCGCGCCCGATGACCACGCGCATCACCTGCCGCCAGTCGCCGCCGAGCCACCGGCGGCACCGGGTGAAGAGGCGCCACGGCCGAAGCCTGAAGCGGCAGAGACCGCGCCACTCTTTGCGCCTGCCATCGACGCGCGAATCCTCGCTTTGCGCAGTGGCCGCGAAATCACCGGTGAACGGTTCGACCGCTTGATGGCGGGCTTCAAGCTGCGCCCCAAGCGGGTCGTTCGAAAGGCGGCCAAGCCGGCGGAGAAGGCCGCAGACGGCAAGGCCGATAAAAAGGCCGACAAGAAGGCTGAAAAGGCCGCCAAGGGGCACTGAAGGCAGCGCCATGTATTGCATCGAATGCGGCCAACCTCAAGCCCTGCAGCAGGCGCGGTTTTGTCCCTTCTGCGGCAGCGCCTTGCACTTTCCCGAGCCCGAAGCTGCGGCGCAAGCATTGCCGGCAGAGCCCCTAGCGACCGATGGGGCCGTCACCGAGCCCGCGCCGCCCGCACCGGCGCCAGCCGACGCGCCCAAGGCGTTGGAGACCATCGGTGCGATGTCCGAGTACCTCGACCCGGCCCGTTGGGTTCCGCTGCAGGGCCATGCCGACACCTTGCGCCGCCGGTTGCGCTGGGCGATGGCAGCGGCCTTGGTCCTGGCCGTGGCTGCGGCCGTGGGGGGCTATCTCTGGTGGGTGCAGGGCGAAGAAGCGAGCACGGCCGACGACGGCATCGAGGTGGAGCAGATTGCCCCCGCCGCGTCGGAACCGGCCGGCAGCAGCCCACGCCGCTGAGCGCCGGCCAAGGGCTAGGAGGCTGGCCGCCAGACCTTCAGCGGTGAGGGCTGTCGGGGCCGAGAGGGCTGATCGGACGCGTCAGGTACACGCCTTCGCGTCCCACGATCGGCACGCGCGCCGGCATGAACACGGTGCAGTCCTCGCAGGGGGCGATGATCGGCTCATCGCCATCGTGCCCGATCACCTCACCCTGGCTGAACGCCTCGAAACCCTTGAGTGGGCGGACGAATCGAAAGTTTTCGTGCTGGACCACATGCGTTCGAAGCAATTCGAAGCGGCGGTGGTGGGCCAGGGTGGCGGCACCTGAGGATCCCCGGCTCTCCGTCCCCGAGGGCCGGTCGCTGTCCTGCTCGATCAAGCCAAAGTGCGCCAGGAAGGCCCGTGCCACGCGCACCGCCCGGTCCGCGCTGGCCTGCAGGAAGTGTTGCCCGCACTCCACGACCAAAGCGGCACCAGCATCGCTGTCCGGTTCACCATGCCGCCCATGTTGGATCACGGGGCATCCGGAGCCCAGTCCCTTGGGCATCACCAGATGGACATCAGGCAAGGGCAGTGCACAGGCCACAGCCTCGTTGCGTGCAAAGTGCGGATAGACCCAAAAGGGCACGACGTCCTGACTGGTCGAGTGGATGTCCAGGATATGGTCGGCGGCGGCCACCACCGGTCGCAACTCCCGCGCGCGGCGCAGTTCCACGCTGTCCACAGGGCCCTCCAGCCACTCGCGCGACCACACGCGGTTCAGGTTGTGGTCGATCTGCCGGCTCTTGAAGGGGTCCTGGGCATCAAAGCTCTCGTAGGCCGCCACATTGGCAAAGCTCACGGTCAAGGTGCCCTTGAGCGGTCGCACCTGCTGGTCCAATAGGTCACAGGCGGCCACCATGCCGCAGAACTCGTTGCCGTGTGTGAGTGCGTTGATCAGGACATGCGGACCGGGCCGACCCGAATCAAAGCGGTGCACATAGTCGATGCCCACATTGCCGCGGCGGTAGGCCCGCAGGTCGCGGGGCAGCACTTCGAGTCGGGGCGCGGGGTGGGGGTCGGCAGCGCGCGTGTTCATGCCCGCAGGATACCGCCGATGGCCGGCGTTTTGTAGGCAGAATCGGCCGCACCGTTCCAGCTGAATTCCCAGATGACCGCATCCTTCATCCACAGCCGCCTGTTGGGCTTCTTGTTGGCAGGGCTCTTGGCGAACGCCGCCATGGCCCAAACCGCAGAGCCCGCTGCAGCGGCAGCCCCTGCGGCCAAGCCCGTCTGGAATGTCAACCAGCCGCCCGGCGCGGCGCGAACCATTTCCATCGACACGCGCACCGGCACCTGGATGAGTGTTGATGTCAGCCCCGACGGCAAGACCCTGGTGTTCGACCTGCTCGGCGACCTGTACCTGCTCCCCATGGAGGGCGGCTTGGCGCAGCCCCTGACCACCTCCATCGCCTGGGAACACCAGGCCCGGTTTTCACCGGATGGTCGGCACATCGCGTTTGTCTCGGATGCCGGTGGCGGCGACAACGTGTGGGTGATGAATCGAGATGGCAGCAGCGCGCGGGCCGTGACCGCCGAACCCGAGCGGCTGCTGAACAACCCCGTGTGGCATCCCCATGGTCACGCTGTTCTGGCGCGCAAGCATTACTTCGGCACGCGCTCGATGGGCTCGGGCGAGATCTGGCTTTACCACCTGGACGGTGGCAAGGGCGTGGCCCTCAACGAGAAGCCCAACTGGCAGAAGGACCTCGGTGAGCCCGCCATCTCGCCGGATGGCCGACACCTTTATTACTCGCGCGACACGACACCCGGCAACACCTTCGAATACAACAAGGATTCCAACAAGGAGATCTTCCGCATCTTCCGGCAGGACCTGGTCGATGGCCACACCGAAGCCCTGGTCACCGGCCCCGGTGGCGCGGTTCGGCCCACTCCATCGCCCGATGGACGTCACCTGGCCTTCGTGCGCCGCGTGCGCAATCAGAGCACCCTGTTCATCAAGGACCTGCACACCGGCACCGAGCGGCCGCTGTGGGGCGGTCTCAGCCGCGATCTCCAGGAAGCCTGGTCCGTCTACGGCGTGTATCCCGGTTTTGCCTGGACGCCCGATTCGAAGAACCTGGTGGTCTGGGCGCAAGGTCAACTCTGGCGCGTGAATGCGGTCAGCGGCCAGGCCACCACCATCCCCTTCCAGGTGCGTCACACCCGGGAGGTTCGCGAAGCGCTGCGCGTCAAGCAGACCGTGGCGCCTGATCAATTCGAGCTGCGGCAGCTGCGCCATGTGCAGGTGGCGCCCGCCGGTGGGTTCCTCGTGTATTCAGCCCTTGGGCATCTCTGGCGGCGTGACTTGCAGCGCGATGGTGCGGCACCGGAGCGCATCACCTCGCAAACCGAGCACTTTGAATTCCAGCCCAGCCTCAGCCGTGACGGTCAGCGCGTGGTGTATGTCAGCTGGGACGACCGCCAGATGGGCCGGGTGCGCGTGCGGCATCTGTCCACCGGGCGCGAGACCGTGGTGACACCCGAGCCCGGCAAGTACCTCACGCCCCGTTTTGCGCCTGATGGCAAGAGCGTGGTGTATGTGAAGTCCCGCGGTACCGTGTTGCTCTCGCCCTGGCATGGTTTGGATACCGGCGTGTACCTGGCCTCGGCGGACGGCAGCGGCACACCGCGCCGCATCAGTCGAGAGGGTGACACACCGCAGTTCGGGGCCCGCAACGACGAGGTCTTCATCACCCGGACCACATCGGTGAGTGAAGTGGAGGTGCGTCGGTCGCTGTGGCGGCTGCGTCTTTCGGATGGACAGGAGAGCGAGATCGCGCGTGGCGAATTCATCAGCGAGTACAGCGTCTCGCCGGACGGACAGTGGTTGGGCTTCATCGACCGCTTTCACGCCTATGTCTTGCCTTTGCCGAGCACCGGACGGCCACTTGCCGTCGCTGCGCGCATGGAAGGCTGGCCCGTCAAGCGACTGAGCCATCACGCCGGGCAGCACCTGCACTTCAGTGGCGACGCCCGAACCGCCCACTTCAGCATGGGCCCGGAACTCTTCAGCGTGCCGCTGGCGCAGGCCTTTTCGGTGGCGGGTCGTGAGGCGGGCGCACCCCCGTTCCGCGCGCCCGACAAGGGTCGCCCGATCGGCCACACCGCCGTCGCGGACCGGCCGCAGGGCCGTATCGCATTGGTGGGCGCTCGTGTGGCCACGATGCGGAGTTCCCAGCCCGATGAGGTCATACAAAACGCAGTCGTTCTGATTGAGGGTAACCGGATCACGGCGATCGGCCCTGCCGCCACGGTCAACATTCCCGGCGATGCCCGCCGCGTGGACCTGCAAGGCAGGACCATCGTGCCCGGTTTCATCGATGCCCACTGGCATGGCGCGATGGGCGAAGAGGGGCTGATCCCGCAGCAAAGCTGGGTGAACCTGGCCTCATTGGCCTTTGGCGTCACGGCGCTGCACGACCCGAGCAACCGAAACGACCACATCTTTGCATCCGCTGAACTGCAGCGCACCGGGCAGATACTGGGCCCGCGCATCTTCAGTACCGGATCCATCCTGTACGGTGCCAAGGGTTCCATCAACGCGGTGGTCAACCATCTGGATGATGCGATGACCCATCTGCAGCGGCAGAAGGCCCAGGGTGCCATCAGCGTCAAGAGCTACAACCAGCCTCGGCGTGAACAGCGCCAGATGGTGCTTGAAGCCGCACGCCGGACGAACATGATGGTGGTTCCTGAAGGTGCCAGCATGTTCCAACAGAACATGAGCCATATCGTCGATGGCCACACCGGCCTGGAACATGCGCTGCCCATCGACAAGGTTTACGACGATGTGAAGCAGTTGTGGACGCAGACCCAGGTGGGCTACACGCCGACGCTGAACGTGGCCTATGGCGGCCTTGATGGCGAGCACTACTGGTATGCGCGCACCGAGGTGTGGAAGCATCCCTTGCTCTCGTCCTACTTGCCGCCGGGCATCCTACCCGCGCGTGCCGTTCGCCGGCCCACCGCGCCGGAGGAGGACTACAACGTCATCCGTGTGGCGCAAACCGCCGCGGAACTGCAGCGTGCCGGGGTACCGGCCATGATCGGTGCGCACGGCCAACGCGAGGGGCTGGGCGCGCATTGGGAGATGTGGATGTTCGCCCTGGGCGGCATGACTCCCTTGGAGGCGCTGCGCACGGCCACGCTCAATCCGGCGCGCCATTTCGGACTGGATGCCGACCTGGGCAGTCTGGAGGTGGGCAAGTTGGCCGATCTGGTGGTGATCGAGGGCGATGTTCTTTCCGACATCCGTCAAAGTGACCGCATCAGCCATGTGATGCAGAACGGCCGTCTGTATGAAGCGGCCTCGCTGGCGGAGGTGGTCTCCCGCAAGCGTCCACGCGCCCCGCTGTTTTTCGAAGGCGCGGTGCGGGCCTCGCCAGGCTTGCTGTCAGCCGATCCGCACTTCTACTGCGCGGGACATTGACGGAGCCTCAGGCTTCGCTGGGCGCACGGCTGTCGGCGTTGCCGGCGGCCACGACGATGCCCATCAGGCGCATGAACTCCTTGCGCTGAGGCTCGGTCAGCGGTGCCAGCATGCGCTCCTGGGCGCGCATCATGGCGGGTGTTGCCGCCTGCAGCAGGTGTTGGCCATCGTCGGTCAGGGTGAGCATTCGAACGCGGCGGTCCTGTGGTGTGGCGTTTCGCACCAGCAGCGACCGGGCTTCCAGGCGGTCGACCACGCCCCCGGTGGTCGAGGTGTCCAGGCCCACGGTGCGCGCCAGGGAGCGCTGGTCCAGCCCTGGCTTTTCCGACACCGCATGCAGCACCGCGTACTGCACCGGCGTCAGGTTCCAGGGCTCGGTTTCTTGCAGGAACAGGGCCACCGCGATCTGTTGGAGGCGGCGAACCAGGTGACCCGGCAGGCTGTCGAGCTGAACATCGGTGGCCTCGGGCGTGCGGGCTTTGCGCTTCTTCATGGATGGAGGCTGGGCGGTGTTGAGGGTTTACCCGTATTTGTCAGTGCACATTCTAAACCTACACTTTTCATCAGTATACTGACGAAATAGACGGGCGGAGCAAAAAGCCATGGATACACCGACAAGCGCGCAATCGGTCATCGTCTGCGGTGGCGGCATCGGCGGATTGGCCGCGGCCCTGGCCCTGGTGCGCCAGGGCTACCAGGTTCAGGTGTTGGAGCAGGCCCCTGAGATCGGAGAAATCGGCGCGGGCATCCAGCTCGGCCCCAATGCCTTCCATGCATTCGATGCCTTGGGCGTGGGTGAGCAGGCGCGCAGCCTGGCCGTGTACACCGATAGCATGGTGATGCACGATGCCATCGACGAATCACTGGTCGGCCGCCTGGAAACCGGTGAGGCCTTTCGCCGTCGCTTCGGCAACCCCTACGCGGTGATCCACCGTGCCGACATCCACACCTCCTTGCTCGAAGGTGTGCGGCGAAGTGAACGGGCCACCTTCCACACCAACACGCGGGTGGAGCGCGTCGAACAGGATGAAGCCGCTGGGACGGTGAGCGCGATCGACCAGAACGGCAAGCGCTGGACCGGCCAGGCCCTTATCGGCGCCGAGGGTGGCAAGTCGGTGGTGCGCGCGCAATATGTCAACGATTCACCCCGCGTCACAGGGCATGTGGTGTACCGCGCGGTGGTGGACCAGGCGGACTTCCCCGACGACTTGAAGTGGAATGCGGCCAGCCTGTGGGCAGGACCCAAGTGCCATCTGGTCCACTATCCCTTGCGGGGTGGCGAGCAGTACAACGTGGTGGTCACCTTCCACAGCCGCCAGCAGGAAACCTGGG
>JBMSQF010000062.1:0-13520 GCA_049423145.1 Burkholderiaceae bacterium | reverse complement strand
GAATTGGGATCCCCGCTGTGGCCGCAGCGATTGGTGAACATCGATCGCGTCTTGGTCGACAAGCAGCGGGCAATGGCCTGCTTTGCTTCGCAGTTGGCCTTTCAGCCCTATGACGAACACATCCTGGCGCTGAACCGATACCGCAGCTACACCGTCAGCGGGGCGTGCCGGCACGCTGAGGCGCTGTGGCTACCCGACGAGGCCGCTCTGCAACAGGTGATCGACGACTGGGATCAGGGGCCGGTTCACCGCGCCGCTCAGGTGGTCAACGCGGCTGGCGCGGGGGTGCGGATGGATCGGCGGGGGTGAATTCCGGCACCCACCGCCGCAGTTCTTCGCGCGCCTGCGCTTCGGTCCACCGAGGGTGGTGGAGCAGCGATTCACACCACTGGGTGAATGCGCCGGGCTGGCTCAGCGCCATGGACGGGGCCAAGCGCGCCAGCCTCAAAGCCTCAAAGTCCGTTGGCAGCGTGGTCTCGCTGTCAGCCAACAGTTCCTCGAAGAGCTTTTCGCCGGGTCTCAGTCCGGTATGGACGATGGGAATCTCTTCGGGTGAATGCCCGGACAGGCGGATCATCGTGCGGGCCAAGTCTTCGATCCGAACCGGCTCGCCCATATCCAACACCAGCACCTGGCCGCCTTCCCCGAGTGCGGCCGCCTGCAGGACCAGGCGGCAGGCTTCCGGGATGGTCATGAAGTAGCGGATGACATCCGGATGCGTCACGGTCACGGGACCGCCCATGGCAATCTGCTCCTTGAAGCGGGGGATGACGCTGCCGCTGGAGCCGAGCACATTGCCAAAACGGACCGCGATGAAGCGTGTGGCCGAAGACACGGATGCCCAGTGCGACACCACCAGTTCGGATGCCCGCTTCGTGGCGCCCATCACATTGGTGGGATTGACGGCCTTGTCTGAGCTGATGAGTACAAAGCGTTCCACCCCGCTTCGCGCAGCCGCCTTTGCCAAGGCCCAGGTGGAGCCGATGTTATTGACAACAGCCTCGGCCGCATTGCCCACCTCCACCAGGGGCACATGTTTGTAGGCGGCCGCATGGAAAACCACCGCCACCGCGTACTCGCTGAGCACGGCCTGCATCCCGTCGGCGTCGGTGGCATCGCGCAGCAGCGACACCACAGGCTGCTGTGGGTACCGTTCACGCAGCTGCAAGTCGGCGCGGTAGAGGCCGAATTCGGCCCGATCGATCAACACCAGCCGTGCGGGTTGAAAGCGGGCGATCTGCAAGGCCAATTCCATACCAATGCTGCCACCTGCTCCGCTGATGAGCACGCACTTGCCGCGCAGGGTGTGGCCAATGCCGGTCTCATCCAGCGCCACAGGTTCGCGACCGAGCAGGTCTTCCGGTTCAATGTCACGCACACGGCTGGCGCGGGTGCCGGCCTCGAGTTGCTGTGCGCTCGGGACGGTCAACAGGGGTAGTCCGCTGGCCGATGCCTGTTCGATGATGCGCCGCCGCTGTGGGCCCTGGACCGATGGCATGGCCAGGATGAGGTGACCGACCCCCAGGCGTCGGGCCATCTCACCCACTTGGCGCAAGGGGCCCAGCACTGATACGCCCGCGACTCGAGCGCCGGCCTTGGCCGGATCATCGTCGAGCAGGCCCAACACCTGCCATCCCTGTCCCTGAATGCCCACGATCAGCCGCTTGGCGGCTTCGCCGGCGCCCAATACCAGGACAGGCCGAAGAGGATCGCGAGGGCCGTGAAGCCTGGCCTGCAGATGCTCCACGAACATGCGATAGAGCAGGCGCACCAGGCACACACCCATGAGACTGACGAAGGGGTGCAGGGCCAATACGGCACGCGGCACCTTGGACAGCTGCAGGACCGGCGAGATGAGGACGCCGCAGAAGAGACCCGCCGCCAGGCAAGCGACAGCCAGGCGCTGGATGTCGGCAAAACCGGTGAAACGCCAAACGCTGGAGGGCAGACGCCAAGCGCGGAAGATCACCAGATAGGCTGCAACGACCGCGCAGGCCACGATGGGATCGTAGGCCGGACGGGCACTGAGCCAGCGGTCGAAGCCCATGCGGAACAGGTGTGTGGCCTGCCAAGCCAGCCAGATGATGCTGCCGTCGATGCACAGGCTCAGCAGTTCCCGGTGCGGACGCAGACGCGACAGTGCACGATCGAGTGCTTGCCAGCCTGTTCGATTCATAGATGCGCAGACGGTCGGGTGAACATGACAGCGGCTGTGCGCCACAAGACCTGCAGATCGGTGAGCAGGTTGGCGCTTCGGATGTATTCGGCCTGCATCCGCAGCTTTACCGGCAGGATATGAGTGAGGTAGTGCTGTTCGGCATCCGCTGTCTTTGAGAGGATCTCGCCTTCGTGTCGATGGGCGAGGGTGGCCGGGTCGGTGATCCCCGGGCGCACCGAGAGCACGACGGCGCGCAGTTCATCCGGGTAATGCTGAACGTAGCGCGGCACCTCTGGGCGCGGGCCCACCAGGCTCATCTGTCCACGCAGCACGTCCAGCAACTGCGGCCATTCATCAATTCGACGATCCCGAAGCCAGTGGCCCACGCGGGTGATGCGTGCGTCACCCCGTGCGGTCAGCGGCAACGCTTCGCTGGTGCGCTGCCACATGGTGCGGAACTTGTGGATCCGGAACAGCTGGCCATGTCGACCGACCCGCTCCTGGCGATAGAAGGCCGGGCCGGGGCTGTCCAGGCGAATCCACACGGCGATCACCACCATGGGGACAGCCAGCAGGATCAAGGCCAAACTGGCGAACGCAAGATCGAATAGGCGCTTGACCATGGCGTACGGGTTGCTCTCAGGCCCGCCCCAGAACATGCCGAACCGCCCTGATCACCCGCTGCACATCACCCTCGCCCATGCGGGTATAGATGGGCAGGCTCACCATGCGTTCGAATGCGCGCTGGCTGTGGGGGAAGTGCTCCGGGCGCAGTTGATAGCGCTCGCGCCAATACGGATGCAGGTGCAGCGGGATGTAGTGCACGCTGCAGCCGATCCCGGCATGAAAGAGCGCATCGACGAAGGCATCGCGCGTGATGGGTGCGTCATCGGCCAATCGCAGCACATAGAGGTGCCAGGGGTGTTGGTCACCCGGCAGCGCCTGCGGCGGCAGGACCACTGGGAGGTCGGTGAAGGCCTCGTTGTAGCGGGCGGCGATGCGGGCCCGCTGCTCGGCGAAGGCATGGGCCCGCTTGAGCTGATGCAAGCCGATGGCCGCTGCAATGTCGGTGAGGTTGTATTTGAAGCCGGGGGCGACGATCTCGTAGTACCAGCTGGGCACCTTGGCGGTGAAGCGGTCGAACGCGTCGCGGTTCATGCCGTGCAGGCGCATCACGCGGGCCCGCTGGGCCAGATCGGGATCGGCCGTGACCAGCATGCCGCCTTCGCCGGTGGTGATCGTCTTGTTGGCGTAGAAGCTGAAGACGGTGGCCGCGCTGGGCAGGGTGCCCACCAGCCTGCCGTGTGAGGTTGTGGGCAGCGCGTGGGCGGCGTCTTCCACCACATGCAGGCCGCGGCGCTGGGCGAGGGCGTGAAGGACGGGCATGTCGGCCGCCAGGCCCCCATAGTGGACCGGCATGAGGGCCTTGGTGCGCGGCGTGATGGCCGCCTCGACTGCTCGGGGATCGATGTTGAGGGTGGCGGGGTCGATGTCGACCAGCTTCACATCCGCGCCGAGGTAGCGCACCACCTCGGCGGTGGAGGTGAAGGTGTGGGTGGTGGTGATGACTTCATCGCCGGGCCCGATGCCCAAGGCCTCCAAGGCCAGGTGCAGACCCGCCGTGGCCGAGTTCACGGCCACGCAATGCAGGTTGGCATCGCCCAGGAAGTCGGCGAAGGCCAGCTCGAACCGCCGTGCCTTGGGGCCGGTGGTGACCCAGCCACTGCGCAGGGTGTCCACCACTTCGGCGATCTCATCCTCACCGATATCCGGCAGGGCAAAGGGCAGGAAGGCTTGCACGATCGATGTTGTTGTGTTCGGCTAGGCGCCCAGCGGAATGGCCGGCGCTGCCTCCAGGGGCTTGGCCGCCCAGACCAGGCGGTGCGTGCGCAGCCATGGCAGCGCATTGAACAGGTGGTAGAGCGCGGGGTGCAGCCGGCACACCGCGCGCGCCAGAGGCGGGGCCAGTGTCACACGGCGCACCTTCAATTGCGCCTGCGGGAACAGGGCCCGCACCCGATCCAGCGGCACACCCCTTACATTCGGATTGCGGGGATTGTCGACGGCAAAGTCGTACCAGAGCACGCCGCCACCGGGACGCACCCAGCGCCACAGGGTCTCGGCCAACTGCGCTTGTGTGTCGCTCTTCAAGATGGACGAGAAGACCGTGGCCTGCAGCACGATGTCTTGGCTTCGCGGGCTGATCATGCGCTGGGCCTCATCGCCCAGGGCATCGCCATGGATGAGCCGCAGCGAGGCCGGCAGCACCTCGCGGGCGTGGGCATGGCGTTCACGGTCGATCTCGATGCCCGTGAGGTGCCGCGGCATGAAGCCCATGCGCAGCAGCTCCAGCAGATTCCCCCCCGCGCCGCAACCCACTTCCACCACCTGCCGACCCGACAGGTCCGTCCAGCCCAGTTCCACAAACAGCCCCGCCAGCACCCGCTGCCGCTCCTGCAGCGACTGCCAAACGTCCGGCTGCAGGAAGGCGTGACGCGGCAGTGGTGAGGAAGGGTTGGCGCTTGGGAGCATTCGCAATAAATGGGGTCAGACCCCATTTTTCAGATTGTCCAGGAAGCGGCGGGCGAGCACCGCGTAGCTGTGATGGGCCTCAACGAAGCGACGGCCCGCCTGGCCCATGGAACGGCGATCGGACTCGGGCAGCGCGAGCAGTGTCTGCAGACCTTGCGCGACGGCTGGTGGGTCGGCTGGGGGCACCGTCAGGCCGCAGCCGGACTCGGCCACCGGGTCGTTGCCGGCTTCCACCGAATGCAGGACCACACAAGCGGCCATCATGTAGTCCATCAACTTGTTTGGCGCGATGCCGAAGCGGTAGAGCGGCACGCGCTGCCAGCCGATGTAGGCCACGTCGATCTCGCGAAGGAAGGTCGGGATCTGGGCCTTGGGAACGGGCTCCAGGAGGTGCACGTGGCCCAGACCTTCGCGGAGGGCGCGCTGGCGCAGGCGCTCCCGCTCGTGGCCTTGGCCCAACAGGATGAAGCGGATGGGCTGCCCGCGCAGAAGCGCGGCCGCATCGAGCAGGGTGTCCAGGGCATTGGGCAGGCCCATGGAGCCGGCATAGCCGACCACCTGATGGCCCTGTTGGCGGGCTGCAGCCAAGACCTGCGCCACATCCTCACGCAGCGCCTGCGGCGGGTCTTCCCAGGCTTGCAGGGCCACCCCATTGGGAACGATGCACAGCCGCTTCAGATTCAAACCGCGAGCCGCCATGTGCGCATGCACCTTGGGCAGCATCGAAACCACCCGGTCGGCGTTGCGGTAGGCCCAGCGTTCGGCCCATCCGCACAGCCGCGCAAAGGGATGGTGCGGCGACATTCCGCTGAGCTCGATGAGGGACTGGGGCCACAGGTCATGAACCTCATAGACCCAAGGGCAGCCGGCCTGCCGGGCGATGTGCTGGGCCACCCAGGTGTCCATGGGATAGGTGCTGGAGGCCACCACGCAATCCGGCTGGAACTCGCGCACCCAGCGGCCGGCCCGTGCCCAAACTCGAAGCAAGAAGGTGGCGATGTTGCGCAGCCGGCCCAAGCCATTGCCGCGATAGGTGGGCGCCTGCAACCAGCGGTAGGTGATGCCGTCGATCACCTGCACCTGTTCGGGCTGGCCCTGCAGGTCCGGTTGCTGCGCACGGACATGCGAAACCGAGGCGGCCACGATTTCCACGCGGTGCCCCATCTGCACCCATTCCCGCGCCATGAAGTAGGGGCGGAACTCCATGCCATGCAAGGGGCTGCCCGCATAGTGGTTGATCAGGAGGATGTTCACACGGCATCCCGGGCCAGCCGCTTGGGCAGCGCCAGCCCATCGAGAAAGCGCCGCACATGCTGAGGGAACAGTCCGTGGGCCTGCACCCACTGGCGATTCACTTCGGCAATGTCGGCCGCACGCTCTTGGAGTTCGGGCAGGGTCCGCACGAAGGCCGGCAGGGCATCGTCCTGCACGATCCACCCGCTCAGGCTGTGGGTGATCAATTCCCGATTGGCCGGCAAGTCCGACAGCACCGGGATGCAGCCATGCGCCATGGCCTCCAGCACCGAAACGGATACCGAATCACTCTGCGGCAGGCTGAGGTGCCACTGGGCCCGTTCGTACCAACGGGTCTGCTCGGCCGGACGCAACAGGCCGATGAAGGTGACGTGGCGGGTCAACTGCAGTTGTGCGGTCAACGCCTCCAGCGCGCCGCGCTGGCTGCCCTGATTCGCCACCACCAGGCGCGCAAGCGGGTTCACCGCCACCACCTCGGCAAACAAGCGCAGCACGAGATCAATCCGGTAGAGGGGCTCCAGGCCCCGGTTGCTGAAGAAGAGGTTCGGGTCCTTGTCTGCGGGCGGCACGGGCGGCGGCAGTTCATCCAAACCGAAGGGAAAGACATCCACCTCGCGCGCCCCCATGCGCAGCATCTCCAGCGCCATGTGGCGGGAATCGGCGGTGCAGGCCGCGCTGGCCTGGAGGACCGAACGGGTGAGCCGGCGCGCCAACACGGAGCGCTGGGGTGTGACCAGGACGTCGGAGCCCCAAGCCGATGTGGCCAGCAGCCCCGGTACACCCCACAGGCGCTGGGACAGCCACGCCAGCGTGCCATGCGAAGTGAGGTAATGCGCATGCAGCACATCGGGCGCCTGGTCCTTGAGCCAGCGGGCGACCTGGGGCAGGTGGCGCAGCAGCGCGATGTTGCCGCCGGCCTGGCGCGGGCGGGTGTTCAGGCCGAGCTGTCTCTCTCGCGGGATGATGGATTCGAACTCCGGCAAGAGCCCCCGGGAAGACAGGACGCCCAATTCCACATCCTTGCCCGCAACCGCGTGCAGGGTGCGCGCCCACTTCCACAAGTGGGGGCTGAGACCGTCCCCGAGGAGGATGTAGCGCCAGGTCATGGCACCGGAGGCGCAGCGGGCGGCTGGTCCGCCGGGTTCGATGGCGGCTGGCCCGCCCAGGCCTCGTAGTGCGCACGCGCTTGTGGGTGCTCGCGCAGGAGGGCCGCATCGGTGTGCCGCGTGTCGCCCACGATCTGGGCGGGGTTGCCCCGCAGCACGGCGAAGTCGGGAAAGGTGCCCCTCACCACGGACCCTGCGCAAACCAAGGTGCCACGGCCCAGAGAGGTACCGGCCTCGATCAGGCTGTGAGGGCCGATGAAGCTGTAGGCGCCGATCTGAATGGGGGCGGTGATCCAGCCCGGGTGGGGCTGAGGCGCGGTGACGAAGGCCCGGCCCATGAGACGCATGCTGCGATGCGAGCTGTGGGTGACGATGCTGCAGTGGGAGGTGATCTGCACGCCCTCGCCCACCGTGATCCCGGCACTGGCTTCCAAATAATTGAAGGGGCCGATGTAGACGTGATCGCCCAAACGCAGGCGGTCCTCATGTTCGATGCAGGTGCTCGGCGCGATGCGGGTGTGGGGCAGGCGCTGACCACCCGACTCCTCGCCGAAGACGATCCGGTGCAACAGCCAGCGGGCCCAGGCCCGGCGCCAGCGGTTGAAGAGGATTCGCGCGAACATGGCTCATTGTCGCGCGGCGGACGGGCTCAGCGGCCAGTTCCACAGGCGCCAGAAGTACCAACTGAAGTAAAGGGCCATGCCCACCGACAGCACCCAGGCTGCGGCGTCGAGCGATCCTTTTGCCGGACCGACGCCCTGCAAACCCAGGGCCAATCCAGCGACGAAGATGAACTGGCCCCAGACCGCGGCGCGCAAGGCCCAGCCCTGCGCCCGCCAAGCCAGCGTGACCACGCCCAGGGGCGAGGCCACAAAGTGAAAAGCAATGTAGACCGCCAAGGCCTGCCCCACGGTGCCCGCGGCTTCCCAGCCGGGTCCGAGCAGCGCAGGCAAAGCCCAGTTGGCCAACACGAAGACCGCCCCTCCGAGCGCCGCCCCGATGACCATGAGCACCTGCATCACGCGGCGCACTTGGGCCCGCGCGGCCTCGGTGGGGCCTTGCTGGGCGCCGAGTGCGGGATACAGCACCTGCGAAACGGCCCCACCCGCCAGCGTGGCGGGCGCCTTCAGATAGCGAAGGACCAAGCCCCACACGCCGGCTGCCGCGGGCCCGGCCCAGGCGGCAATCAAGGCAATGCTCAGCGTGTCCTGCAGCGCGCCAAGCAAGGCGTGCGGCGTGTTGAACAGGGGGAAGTCCCGGTGAGTCCGCGCGGTGCTGCGCCAATCGGCCTCGGCAGCAACCGGGTGGTCCGGTTGGGAAGGGGGCGTGGCCGCCGCGCCTCGAGCCGCCCGCCACAAACCGGCGGTGGCCGCTGCAGCCGCCAGGATGGGGCCCCACAACAAGCTCCACAAGCCCGACTGCAGCACACCCAGCGCAAGCTGCAACAAGCCGCAGCCCCAGAACTGCACCACACGCGCGCGCGCCAGCGCCGCGAAGCGCTCGCGCCGGGTGGCCTCGAGTGTCCACAGGCTCAGGGCCCCCAGGCTGGCAACCAAAGCCGGTACCGCCAGCGGCCAGGTCTGTTCGAACCACCAGACCGCCGCCGAGGCCGCACCCAGGGTGACCACACTCACGGCCACCAGAACGCGCACGCAGAGTTCCCGCAAAGCGCGTGCCTCGGCTTCATCGCGTGCCAAAGGCAAGGCGAACTCATAGCGGGCGCAGGCCACCACCGCCACATTGGTGCCGATGGCCGATGCCAGATGGAAAAGGCCAAAGACCTCGGGGCCATACAGACGGGCGAGGAAAGGACCCAGGAGCAGCGGGCCGAGCTGGGCCGCACCGGCACCCAGCAGCAGCGTGAGGACACCACGCCACATGATGATCAGGCGGCCGAGCGGAACGCGCCTTCCAGCGCGGTCAAGACACGGCCTTGATCGTCGGTCGACAGGTCCGCACTCATCGGAAGACTGAGCACACCCTGGGCGGCCTGGTCGCTGGCCGGGCAACAGTCTGGGCAACAGTGCCCCGCATAGGCCGGCTGACGGTGCAGGGGCGTGGGATAGTGGACCGCAGTGGGAATGCCCTGGGCCTTCAGTGCGGCCTGAACCGCATCACGCCGGGGAACCCGAATGGTGTACTGTCCGTACACGCTGTTGCGGTCTTCACGCACGGCAAGGGGGCGCACGCCGGCCGTGCGAAGTCGCACGCTCGACTCGATGGCCTCGGTGTAGCGCTGCGCACGCTGCGCACGCTGCTCCAATTCCCATTCGAAACGGGGGAGCTTGGCCAGTACAACGGCGCACTGCAGCGTGTCCATTCGCCCGCCGACACCGATGCGCTCGTGGCGATAGCGTTGGCTTTGCCCGTGAACCCGGATTTGGCGGGCGGCCTCGGCCAGGGCATCGTCGTCGGTGAACAAGGCGCCGCCGTCGCCATAGCAGCCCAGCGGCTTGCTCGGAAAGAAGCTGGTGCAGCCGATGGTGGACAGATGGGTACTGCGCCGGCCTTTGTAGAGCGCGCCAAAGCTCTGCGCCGCATCCTCGACCACCGGCAGTCCATGCCGCGCCGCGAGGGCATTGATCTCGTCCATGTCCGCACACTGGCCGTACAGGCTCACCGGCATGATGGCGCGGGTGCGGGCATGGATCCTGGCCTCGATTTGCGTGACATCGATGTTGCCGGTGTCGGGCTCGATGTCCACAAACACCGGTCGGGCCCCGAGCAGGACGATCGCTTCGGCGGTGGCGGCAAAGGTAAACGGTGAGGTGATGACTTCATCCCCCGGCCGGATGTTCAGGGCCATCAGGGCGATCAGCAGGGCCTCGGTTCCGCTGGAGACGGTGACGCAGTGCCGCGCACCCGTGAAAGCCGCCAGCGCAGACTCGAGTTCGCCCACCTCGGGGCCCATGATGTACTGCCCATGGTCGAGCACGCGCTGAATGCGCGCATCGATGTCGCCCTTGAGGGCCGCGTACTGGGCCTTGAGATCGATGAACTGCATGAAGGCTGCGGCGGGCGGCTCAGGCGGGGTCGGCGTCGGTGTCGGTGTCGGCGTCGGCGTCGGCGTCGACCCGCGTGAGTTGCGTGCCGGTGAGGCGGTAGCGGTCGCCCGCAACCGGGCACAGGGCCTCCAAGGGCTCTCCCGGGGCGGCGGCCAAGGGCAGGTCCAAGCGCTGGCCGTTGCGGCTCATCCAGCCCACCTGCCGGGCGGGCACGCCCACCAAAAGGGCATGGGCCGGCACATCGTGGCGCACCACGGCACCCGCTCCGATGAAGGCATATTCGCCGATGGTGCTGCCGCACACCACCGTGCAATTGGCCCCCAGCGTGGCACCGCGCCGCACCAGGGTGCGGCGGTACTCGTTCTTGCGCTCGACGGCCGCACGGGGGTTCATCACATTGGTGAACACCATGCTGGGCCCGCAGAACACCTCGTCTTCCAACGTCACGCCGTCGTACACGGATACGTGGTTCTGGATCTTCACGCGGTGGCCGATGCGGACATCGTTGCCGACGAAAACCCCCTGCCCCAAGGAGCAGTGGGTGCCGATGTGCGCCCCGCCGCACACGTGAACGAAATGCCAGATGCGCGTGCCTTGGCCGATGGTGGCGCCCTCGTCGATGAGGGCGCTGGGGTGGATCTCCGCAGGGCTCATGTTGATGGGCGGCAGCCTTCGCCTCAGAACACCAGGGGCAGCCCGACCCGAACGCCATCGCGCGCACTGCGGTAGGCCGCGATGATCACTTCCAGCGAGCGCAAGCCCTCATAGCCGTCCACCTCGGCATGGGCCTTGCCCTGCAGCGTGTCCAGCACATTGGCGTAGTACAGCGGGTGGCCATGCCCATAGACCGAGTGCGTTTCATAGCTCGCGGTAAGGGCGCTCGCATCGTCGGGAAGGGGCGGGTCGAACTGCCACTGTTGGACTTCATTGACCGCCACACCACCGATGCGCACGGTGCCCTTTTCACCGAGGACAGTGATGCTGCCCTCGAAATTCTTGCCGTGGGTGAGCATGGTGACGTTGACCGAGGCCAGCGCGCCGCTGCGCAGGCGCAGCGACATCACACCGGTGTCCTCGGCCTCGATCTGGCGGGCCAGGGTGGCCGTGTAGGCATGCACGTTGTCCACCGGGCCCAAGAGCCAATCCACCATGTCCACGTAGTGGCTGGCTTGGTTCATGAAGGCGCCGCCGTCCAGGTCCCAGCGGCCCCGCCAGGGCGCCTCGTCGTAGTAACTCTGCGGACGGGTCCAGAAGACGTTCACCGTGACCATGGCGATGCGGCCGAAGCGACCGGCGTCGATGGCCTGCTTCAAGCGCTGCAGGGTGGGATTCAAGCGGTTTTGCTTGACCACGAAGAGCTTGACGCCGGCCTCTCGGCAGGCGCGCACCATGGCCATGCCTTCGTCCCACTTGGTGGCCATGGGTTTTTCCGTGACCACGTGGCAACCCGCCTGCGCGCAGCGGATGGCCTGCCGGGGATGCAGCCCGCTGGGAGTGGCGAGCACCACCACATCCGGGCGCTGTTCAGCCAGGAGGCCATCCAATGCGGCGTAAGCGGGAACGGGTGCGGCGGCCCGGGCCCGGTCGATCTGCGTATCGCACACGGCGACCCACTCGGCACGGTCGGCATGCTGCTGAAGTGCGTCGAGGTGATTGCGCGAAATACGGCCGCAGCCCACCAAGGCAAACCGGATCTTGCGACCGGTGATGGGCCACGGCGCAGCCGGTGGCGTGCTCATGGCTGCGCAGTGTACGGGGTGAGGAACCTAAAATGGGGAGTTTTGCCTGTGGCTTGGTCCGCAGGCGCGGGCTGCACTTGCGCGGCCACCACCCACGGAATCCCTCATGAGCCCAACCAGCGCGCAACCGGTGAACCCCAAGCAAGAAACGCAAGGCCTCGAGTCGCCGGACGAAAACAAGCTGATGGCCGAGCGGCGGGAGAAGCTCACCGCCCTGCGCGGACAGTGCCGGTCCGAGGGCTCGGTGCCCTTCCCCAACGACTTCAAGCCGCGCCACCAGGCGGGCGAGCTGCAGATCCGCTATGCCGGCATTCCCAACGAACAGTTGGAGCCGCAGTCGGTGGCGGTGAGCGTGGCCGGCCGTCTGATGCTCAAGCGGGTCATGGGCAAGGCCTGCTTCGGGACTTTGCAGGATGGCTCCTTTGGCCCCAAGGACCTGCCCGCCGGGCGGATCCAGGTGTATGTGACGCTCGATGCGGTGGGCGAAGCGACGCTGAACGCCTTCAAGCATTGGGACCTGGGCGACATCCTGGGCTGCGAGGGCACCCTGTTCCGCACCAAGACGGGAGAACTGTCGGTCAAGGCCACCACCATCCGGCTGCTGACCAAGAGCCTGCGCCCCCTGCCCGACAAGTTCCACGGCATGACCGACCAGGAACAGAAGTACCGGCAGCGCTATGTGGACCTGATCACCGACGAGCAGGCCCGTGCACGATTTGTAGCGCGCAGCAAGGCGGTGTCTTCCATTCGCCACTTCATGGTGGAGCATGGTTTCCTGGAAGTGGAAACGCCCATGCTGCACCCGATTCCCGGTGGCGCGAACGCCAAGCCCTTCGTGACGCACCACAACGCGCTGGACCAGGAAATGTTCCTGCGCATCGCGCCTGAGCTCTACCTCAAGCGCCTGGTGGTGGGCGGCTTTGAGCGGGTGTTCGAGATCAACCGCAATTTCCGCAACGAAGGCATCAGCGTCCGGCACAACCCGGAATTCACGATGATGGAGTTCTATGCGGCCTACTGGAACTACCACGATGTCATGGACTACACCGAACAGGTGCTGCGCCATGCCGCGCGGCAGGCCACGGGGAGTGCGGTGTTGCACTACAACGGCCGCGAGGTGAACCTGGAGCAGCCCTTCGCGCGCCTGTCGATCCGCGATGCCATCGTGCGCCATGTGCCGCAGATCGGTGCGGCTTTGATCGATGACGCACATGCGCTGGCTTCCGAATTGAAGAAGCTGGGCAAGACGCCGCCGGCCCATTGGAACCTCGCGCAGCTGCAGTTCGGTGTGTTCGAGGAACTGGTGGAGCAGCACCTGTGGGAGCCCACCTTCATCGTGGACCACCCGGTGGAAGTGAGCCCGCTGGCGCGTGCGGCCGATGCAGACCCGACGCGCACTGAACGGTTTGAGCTCTATATGACCGGCCGCGAGATTGCCAACGGCTTTTCAGAGTTGAACGATGCCGAAGACCAGGCTGCGCGCTTTCATGCGCAAGTGGCCAACAAGAACGCCGGTGACGACGAGGCCATGGTCTTCGACCATGACTTCGTACGCGCCCTGGAGTACGGCATGCCGCCGACGGGTGGCTGTGGGATCGGCATCGACCGTCTGGTGATGCTGCTCACCGATTCGCCCTCGATTCGGGATGTGGTGTTGTTCCCGGCGCTGAGGCGGGAGTAAGGAAGTGGGGTCAGTGTTAAAAAAATGGGGTCATAAAAACGGGGT
>JBMSQF010000061.1:0-13648 GCA_049423145.1 Burkholderiaceae bacterium | reverse complement strand
AGTCCCAGATTGTGATTCTGGTCGTCGTGGGTTCGAGTCCCATCAGCCACCCCAAGTAAATCAACACCTTGCGCAGTCCCTCGTCGATTCAGCAGCCTCGCGCGCAGGCGCGCACGCGACTCGAAAAGTCGCGGTATGTGAAAACGATGCATCTTGGAGCAGATGGAGCGGCCCAATCGACTGGGCAGATGCTCCAAAGCGCCGCGGCTCCTTGCTCATCGACCTGACTCTTGCGCCGCTGCATGCGGTCTTGATTCCCGAGTGGCTGAGCGCCTGAGCGCGGAACTGGGTTTCAGACAAGGCCCCCGAGCAGCCACTCGGGCGTCGGTCTTCAACCCCAGCCGGCGAGGACAGGGTGCCCCATCAAGGCCTGCCCAAACGTTCCGAATACGAGCGCGGCGTAGAGCGCGCCCACGCCGGGTGCGATAAACCGGGCGCTGCTGCCTGCTGCGTCACCCCGCTGGAGGAGGGCAGCCAAAAACACCAGAGCCGGCACCCCGTGCAGCGCATGCGTGGCGAAGAAGTGAGCCACGCGCAGGTCGCCGCCGTCGCGCGACCAGCCCATCAGCGGCAGGCCGCCGGCGTCGCTGGGGGTGCCGCCCACCCAGTGACCCGGCATGGCTGACAGCGTGCCCGCAGTGATAAGGGTCAGCGGCAGCGTCAGGCCCAGGCCCCAGACCAAACCACCCTTGAGCGGCGGGCTCAGCCCGGTGTTTGGGTTGCGGTGGATGGCCACCGCAAGGGTGGTGGAAGCGGTGGTCAACAGAATCGCGGCCAGGCCCATCATCGGATAGGTCACCGCCATCAGGCGGTTGGACACGTTGTAGTGCGAACCCACGCCCATCGCGGCGGCTCCCCCGATCCACACCATTTCCAGCAGCACGGCCACCACCACCGCGCATTCATGCCAGCGCCACCCTGCGCGTTGGGTCGTGGCGGTATCGGCAAAGCGGGCCATCCAGGCCAGGGTGAGCAGGTAGACGACCAACGAGACCAGGAACTTCAGAGGCTTGATCCACACCGGGATGCCTTGGAACATCCGGGCGTCCAGCGCCAAGGCCGCCACGACCGGGACCATGGTCATGGCGAGAAACAAGGCCAGCGGTGTGTACCGGGGGGAATCGGCGTGCAGCCGGTCGAGCGCGTTCATGGGGCGGCCCTCATGATGTGGCTTTCCTTTGCCTCGAGGCGCGCAGTGCCTGGAACATCAGGTATCCCGCTGGGCCGAACAGGAAGGTCGTCAACAGGCAGGGCAGCAGGAGGAGGTGGGGGATGCCTTCGCGGCGCGCCGTTCGCGCCTCCCAGGCCCCCACCAGCAGATCGAATGCCAGGTAATGCACCCAGCCGGCCAGCAGCAGCCAACGGTTTTCAAACAGCGCGGCCACGCCATTGAGACTGTTGAAGTTGCCGTTGCCGCTGCTCCAGTGGGCCAGCACCACGGCGGTGTAGCCCACCGACAGCACCAAGGGGATTGCGACAGCGGCAGCCATCTGCGTGACCCGTGGCGACCAGGGAGAGAGGGCCAGCGCCAGCCAGCCCAAGAGGGCCAGTGGGTTGGCCAGTTGGAACAGCAGATCGGGCGTCATTGCGGCGCGTTCAGGGCTGGAGCGTTGCGCACGGCCGCGGCCAAATCGCCCGATTCGTTCAGCGCCTTCAAGTTCTCATAGCCGCCAATGAGCGTGCCCTTGACGAAGATCATCGGAAAGGTCGGCCAACCGGTCCACATCTTCAGCGCATTTCGGCGTCTCCAGCCGGAGAGATAGTTCCCGTGCTCGATCGAGTGGTGTGCAATGCCGGCGGCGGTCAGCAGTTCGCGTGCCTTGCGGGGAAAGGGGTTCCATCCCATCCCCACCACCACGACGTCATGCATCTGAACTGCCCGCTCGACCTCTTCGATGAAGTCTCGGTGATGATGGGCGATACGGTCTCGGATGGCGGCGTGGATACGGGCTTCGGGCAGGAGGAGTCGGCTCATGGCTGTCAATCGTCAAATGAGTGAAGGATCGGAGTCAGCTGGCGTTACCACTTCTCTACCCAAGGGCGGAGGTCCAGCTCGAAAGTCCACGCATCCCGGGGCTGGCAATGCAGCCACCAGTAGGCATCGGCGATGTGGTTCGGGTTGAGGATGCCATCGGGGCCGGCTGCGGCCACGCGATCGGCAAAATTCGTGCGGGAGAAGGCGGTGTCGATCAGCCCATCGATGATGACATGGGCCACGTGCACGCCTTTGGGGCCGAGCTCCCGGGCCATGGACTGGGCCAGCGCGCGCAGCGCTGCCTTCCCGCCAGCAAAGGCCGAGAACCCAGCGGCGCCGCGCAGGCTGGCGGTGGCACCGGTGAACAGGATCGTGCCCCGTCCTCTTGGCACCATCACGCGCGCGGCTTCACGCCCGGCCAGGAAGCCGGCCATGGCACACATTTCCCAAACCTTGAAGTACTTCTGCGTCGTCGTCTCCAGGATCGGAAAGCGCACATTGCCGCCGACATTGAACACCATCACCTCAATCGGGCCGATGCTGGACTCGATGTGGTCGATGAAGCGGGCCACCGCTTCTTCGCGTCGGGCATCCAGCGCAAAGCCCTGTGCGCGGCCACCAGCGGCCTGGATGGATTCCACCAGGGGCGCCAGCGCCGCCTCGGTACGACGGGCCGCACACACCATGTAGCCTTCCTTGGCGAAGCGTCGGGCCACAGAGCTGCCCGTGGCGTCACCCGCGCCAATGACGCAGCAGACTTTTGGGGTGGCCGGGGTGTTCATCGCGCGGTTCTCCGGTGTTCAGGCTCGTGCCGTGGGGCGCGCGGATACATCCGCAAACCACCGTGCAAGATGGGCATGATCGGGCGGAATGCGCACGCCCACCGCCTTGCCCAGCACGAAGGCGCACTGGGCCACGATATCGGCCATGGTGTAGGTGTGGCCGGCGATGAACGGCCGCGAGGCGAGTTCGCCATCCAGCCAGGCCAGCGTGTTCATCACCTTGACGCGGGACCAATCGCCATACGCCGGCACCTGGGTCAGGCGGGTGCGGTAGTACTCGCTGGTGTGGACGAAGATGTCGACAATGGTGTTGGACACCTGTTGCTCCATGCGGCGGGTCCACATGTCCACCATGGCAGCCTGCTGGGCGCCTTCACCGAACAGGGCCGGCTGCGGATGCAGGGCCTCGAGGTAGCGGCAGATGGCCAGGGACTCCGACAGGGCCGTTCCATCGTCCAGCTGCAGCACCGGCAGGCGGCCCATGGGGTTGAGCTGCAGAAACTCAGGTAGTTGGTTCTCCCCCTTCGACGAATCCACCACCTGGGTGGGGATCGTCACGCCCTTTTCGGCCAGGAAGATGCGCACGCGGCGTGGGTGCATGCCGGCGGGCAGGTCGTACAGGATCATTTGGTTCTCCTTGGCATGGCTCTCGGTTGGTTGTTGCAGCTCGTTGTAGTGCGGCTGGTTATCTCGGCTGACAAAGCATCGGGTTCTGGCCCGTGCCCTATCGAGCGGCTGGCGTTGGGCGTGTTTCGGCCTCACCGAAGGCGGCTGCCACCGATTCCCGACTGACGGGGCCACCATGGCCCAGATAGAACTCGCGTGCGGAACCCTTGAGCAGCGACCGGATGTTCTGAAGATTTCGGTTGCGGTCAGCATGGAAGTAATGCTCACCGGCCCGAGTGGGCATGAAGGTGCCGCCCAGGTATCCACCCAGGATCATGTCGCCGACAAAGGTTCGACCATCGTCCAGTTCAATGACCAGGGACCCAGGCGAATGCCCCGGCATCTGAAACACGCGCCCTGCAACGCCCCATCGGTCCAGGCGGAGCTCGGACTCAACTGTCAGGTCAGCCTCGAACGCTTCGTAGTTGGGGTCGACGAAGAACTGCTTGAGAATCGAAGCCGTGAAGTTCGTCGGTTGGAGGTCGTCGTGCCGACCGGCGCGGGCCATGGGCACGTCGCCGGCACCCAGAACAATCGTGGCCCCGCTCTTGCGGCGGATATCACCCGCCAGACCGGCATGATCGGAGTGGCCGTGGGTGACGATGACGGCCGCAATGTCCTTCCAGTTCAAGCCTGCTTTCGCCAGTTCCGCCTCAAGTCGGGGCATGTCGCCTCGAGACCCGGCATCCACCAGGATGCTTCGGGTTGCCCGAATGACGTGGATGTTGGACATGCTGAGCTTGAACGTCAAAACCTCTGGCGCCGCCGCTTGTGCCATCACAGGGGCCTGCAGCGTCAGCAGCAGAACCAACGCGAGACCGCCAGTCCAGCACTTCCTGAGTCCATTGAGCATCATCCCTCTCCTGTGATTGATTTGAATCCACTTTACAAACCAATGTGAAAGGTGTCAACATAGAGCCATGACCACTCGTTCACAGAACACCGAACCGTCAGGAACAAGGCGCCCAACCACACGGGCAGGGATCGGCAAGAAGTCGTATCACCATGGCGATCTGCCCGCAGCACTCAAGCAGGCGGCGGTGCTGTTGATTGCCCGGCACGGCGTGGAGGGCTTCTCCCTGCGTGAGGCGGCATTGGCGGTGGGCGTGTCCCCCAGCGCGGCCTATCGCCACTTCGAGGACAAGGCGGCCCTGCTTGGGGTGATCGCCCAGGACGCCTTCCGCGAAATGGGGGAACGGTTTCAATCCGCAATGGCCAACGTCAGCGGCAGCGGAGGCCGAGCGGCGCTTGCACGCTTCATGGCGCAGGGTCACGCCTATGTGGGCTTCGCGCTGGAGCAACCGGAGCGGTTTGCGGTGATGTTCGGGCCCTACGGTGCGGGTGCTCAGACGGAACCCCCGCCGCAGGGCGCGGGCGCTACGGTGTCGAATTCGGCGTGTGATCACCCCGCGGCGATCGTGGACAGCCCCTATGCGTCGCTCAGTCGAGTGCTGGACGAACTCCTGGCTGCCGGGGTGATCGATTCGGCTCGACGGCCCGGTGCCGAACTGCTGGCGTGGTCGGCGATCCATGGCTTGGCGACCCTGCTGGTCAGTCAGGCACTGAAACAGACGGCGTTGCCGGTGGAGGCCATGGTCGAGCGTGTTGGGCAGGACTGCCTTCGTGCTTTGATGGCGCCGACTAAACTCGTTTGAGCGGGTTGTCGTAGCCAAGGCCACCGGAGAGGAGCACAACATGAGCCCACGTGATGCACTGATCGGCGCTGTTCTGGCGCTCGTGCTGCTGACCGTAGCGGTCAGCGCCCTGATGCTGGTCACGCGCCTGAAGGAGGCGCGCGCCAAGCGCATCCATCCGCAGGCCATGGCCACCTCGACACAGATGGCCGCCCGCCTCGAAAACACCCAGCCCGCCGACAACTACCGCAATCTCTTTGAAGCGCCGGTGCTCTTCTATGCCTTGGTGGCCATTGCGCTGGCGATCGGGCACACGCCTTCATGGATGGTGACGGGAGCCTGGTGTTTCGTGGGTCTGCGCGTGGTGCACAGCGCCATCCACTGCACCTACAACCGGGTGTTTCACCGCCTGCCGGTGTTTGCGGCGAGCTTTGTGCTGCTGGTGGGCCTGTGGGTGGCGTTCTTCCTGACCCTGCCCCAGGCCACCGGGTAATGAAGCCTTCAGGCTACCCCGGGTGTCGATCCGCCGGGTGGTTCACACCATCATGGACGGGCACGTTCTCGATGAGGAAGGGATTGATGCCTTCCAGGCAGCCCACGTTGTAGCCGTATTGATCGGGGAATGAGCGGCGCTGGTGATGGGTGTAGATGCCGCACTGCCCGCAGAAGTAGTGTTTGGCCACCAGGGTGTTGAACTGGTACAGACGCAGGTGCTCTTGCCCCTGGAGGATGCGAATGCCCGACAGCGGCACCGATGCCACGACCGCTCCCTTGCGGCGGCAGATGGAGCAGTCGCAGCGGCGGGGGTTGACGATGCCGTCGGGGAGGTCGAGCTCCAGCACCACCGCGCCGCAGTGGCAGGACAGGCGGTGCTTGGGCTGCACCGCAACGCCACCGACAGACTGGATCATGGCAGGCCCTTCTTCATGACCGGGGACAGTGCCCGAGTGTAGAAGCCCGCGTCGACATCCATCAGGCGCAGCAGGAGCGCGCGGGCGTCGTGGCCTGTATCGGGGATCTCAAGATACGCATGGTCGATTTGGAGCTGGCGCATGCGCTCGGAGAACGATCGGTTCAGCTCCCGCGTGTCGTCACGGGTGCCCACCGCATGCCGGATGACCGTGCCGTGTTGGGCGAGATGGGGGGCCGCCGAGGCGGCGATCATCCACGGGCTGATGGCCTTGAAGTACTCGGGATCGTTGCCGCACACTTCGCGCAGAAGATAGTCCCGCAAGGCCGGGTTGCGCAGCGCGCGGGGCCCGCGCAGTTCGAGATCGAAGGGCCCGCCGGCGAGGATGGAGATGCCGGCAAACAGATGCGGATGCTTGAATCCGATGCGGGCTGCACCGTAGCCACCCATGCTGAAGCCTTCAAGAAGGCGACCTTCACGGGCGGCGATGGTGCGAAATTGGCGGTCCACATCGGGAATGACTTCGGAGATGAAGACGGTCTCTACCGGTGAAGCTCCGTTCTTGGAGTCCGCCCACAGCCGGCGTGGCAAGCCATTGACGAACACGACGATCATCGCGGGCATGCGTCCGGCTTCGATGGCGTTGTCCACGAGCTGGGCCAGTGGGGTGATGCCCGACACACCACCCAACGTGCCGTGCAGCCAGTACAGCACCGGCAGCCGAGAACTCGGCAGGTCATGCGCCCGAGGGACATAGGCGTGGTAGCTGACGGGGGCGCCGACGATGCGGCTGTCGAGCGTTTTGAACACCACTCTGGGTGCCTGGACTGCCGTGGTCACCCAGGGAAGCGCCCGGTCAGGTTCGCCACCAGACGCCCCTGCGGCTCCGCCCGGGGCGAGGGAAGCGATCACGAACAAGATCGCCAAACCCAAACGTTGCATGCGAGTCACCTATCGTTCATCGAGTCGCCAGTCGTTCCTTGAAGAAGGCCCATGCGATCTCAGCGAATTCCACATCCCGGTTCTGCACCCCGGTCAGTCGGTTGGAAGGCAAGCGCACGCTGCGACTGGGCACGGCGTGGCCGGCGCCGTCCAGGCGCCACCACTGCACTGGGTTCGGCCCGGCGTAATCGAAACGAACGGCAGGTCCTGCATCGGCGGTGTCCCTTTCAACCACTTGCTGAGTGGGCTCAGCACCGCTCAGGCCATTGGCCTGCAGCCATTGGTCTCGAGTGGCTGGCGCCGAAATGACTTGCCCGCGGTTGCAACGTCCGCCCAGGTTGGCCACGCATCCTCCCTCATAGGGCATCTGGGTGTCTGCGGTGCCGTGGGCCATTAGGATGGGCAGCGGCCGTTTGGGGCCCTGCGCGCAGGCGCCGAGCTTGGGTGTGGCGGCCAGGCTGCCGCCTGCGGTGGCCACGGCGCCCAGCAGATCGGGCCGGGCGATGGCCATGGCGTGCGTCATCATCGCGCCGTTGGAGCCACCGGCCATGAACAGGCGGGAGGCGGGGAGTGCGTATTCGCGGCTGAGACGCTCCAGGAGTGCCGTGAGAAACGCCACATCATCATCGCGCCCATGCGTTCGATCGTCTGCCCGGCAATCGGACCACCCGGCGCGACCGTCCGCTGCGCTGGACCCCAGGGGGTAGACGACAACAAAGCCTTCCCGGCCGGCCACAGCCCTGAACGCCGACAGAGGATGACGACCTTCCTGGGTCACGTCCAGGCCAACCCCGCCACCGCCGTGCAGCACCAGCACGATGGCCTGGGGCGATGTGGCGAGCTGGAGCGGCACGTGCACCGCGTACTGGCGCTCAAGCCCCGCCACCTCGACAGCGTGCGTGCTGAGCCCGGGAGGATAGGGATTGGAGCCCGAGCGGGATGCCGCCGCCGTGCCGGCTGGCGCCTGGGCCGTGCTCAGCCCCGCCATCGCCATGGTGGCCATCAGGGCCGATAAGAGGATGCACCAACGCAAGGCGCCACGAGCGGGTGGCCGTGGGTTTGTCATGGGTGAATCCTAGTTCGCCGGATCCGCCAGAGTGTTTCGGAATTGAAAAGAACGATGAGGGTCGCGATCCGAATCCGCAGCCCCGGACAAACGGAGAATGTTGGCAACCGAAATCGGCGACTCATACGCGCTGAGCCGTGCTTCATGCATCTCATGCGATATCTGATCGCTTTGCGCTTCACGGCGCACTGCGGGCTTCGCACAATCGGAGCCATCATGAGCACCAATCCCCCACCCACCGGCAACCCGCTGGCCACCGGCAACCGCCTGCAGCGTGCCTACTACCGCTGGGCCCAGCCCCACTACGAACGCATCGGCCGGGACGACCCCGAGCTGGCCCGAGAGATCGAGGAGGTGGACCAGTTCCTCTACAGCCGCCGCGGTGCGGTTGTCTGGCTGGGTTGCTTCTTGGGATTGGCCGGCGTGATGCTCGGCTTGAAGACCGTGGGTGATTTCGATTGGCTGGAGACCATCCTCCATGCCACGGTCCTGTGGTTCGGATTCGTCTGGGTCGTCATGTCGGCCTGGTTCTCGCCCAAATACAAGGGCAAGCGCAGTTCCAGGGTGGCGGCTGGTTTCGGTGGCGGCCTGTTGGTGGGCTTGCTCAGCGGTGTGGTCATGGTGGTGTTTGGCGAATGGCTGAACCACGGCACCGTGGACTGGGAGCGACTGCAGCACACCGCCGAACGGGCCGCCTTGCCGGCCCTGCTGCTGGTGCTCGGGCTGATGGTGGTGGTGGCGGTGGTGTCGTGGGCGGGCAAGGCCGCCCGCGCCCAGCGGCTGCAGCGCCTGCAGTTGCTGGCCGAACGCGACGCGGCCCGCGCAGTGGCTGCCGAAACCGAACTGCGCCTGCTGCAGGCGCAGATCCACCCGCACTTCGTGTTCAACACACTGGCCACGCTGCAGCACTGGGTCGACAGGGCCGACCCGCGGGCCGGGCCGCTGTTGCGCGAACTCACCGGCTTTCTGCGTGGCAGCACCGAGATGTTGGGCCGACCCTTGGTGCCGCTGGGTGACGAGGTGCGGGCGGCGGCGCACTACCTGGCCATCATGCAGGCCCGCATGGGTGATCGCTTGCGTTTCGAGATTGAACTGGATCCCCATTGCGCGGCGCACATGGTTCCGTCCGGTCTGCTGCTGACCTTGGTTGAGAATGCGATCGAGCATGGGCTGGAGCCGAAGATTGAGGGCGGTAGGCTCCGGCTGAGCAGTGGGCGCGGTGACTTGGCCACGGGCGGTTGGTGGCTGCGCGTGGAAGACGATGGTTTGGGTTTGTCGCCCGAGTCACGCGATCAGGTGGGCTTGTCGAACCTGCGCCAGCGTCTGCGGCAGCACTATGGCTCCAAGGCCCGCTTTACCTTGCAAGCGCCAGGCACAGGCGGCACACGGGCTGAGCTGCACTTCGAGGAGGCCTGATGCCCCGCATCCTGATTGCCGATGATGAAGCCGCCATGCGCGAGCAGTTGGCCGATGCCCTGAACGCCGCATGGCCCGAGGCCGACATCGTGGCCCAGGCCGTGCACGGGGCCGACGCCTGGGATCAGTGGCTGGAGCACCAGCCGGATGCCTGCTTCCTGGACATCCGTATGCCGGGTCTGACAGGCCTGGAGGTGGCGCAGAAGATCGAGGGGCGATGCCCGGTGGTGTTCGTGACCGCCTATGGCGACCACGCGCTTCAGGCCTTTGAGGCCGGTGCGGTGGACTACCTCGTCAAGCCGGTGGAGCCACAGCGCTTGGCGCAAACGGTGGAACGCCTGAAGCAGCGCCTGGCACGGCCCACCGCGGAGCCCGCGCAGGCCGAGGCCCTGCAGGTACTCCTGTCGCGCCTGGTTCCGGCCCGCCCGCCTCAGCCGGAGACGCTGCAAGCGAGCATCGGCAAGGAGATCCGGATCATCCGGGTGGCCGATGTGGTGTATTTCGAATCGGATGCGCGCTACACACGCGTGGTCTACCGCGAAGACGGCGAGCAGCGAGAGGCGCTGCTGCGCACCCCGCTCAAGGATTTGCTGGTGCAGCTGAACCCGGTGCAGTTCCAGCAGGTTCACCGCTCGGTCATCGTGGCCAGCAATCAGATCGCCAGCGCCGTACGCGACGATGCAGGGGGCATGGTGCTCAAGCTGCGCGGATGCCCCGATCAAATCACGGTGTCGCGGCCGTTTCAGGGCTTGTTCAAGGGTCAGTGAGCCGCCGTGCCGGCGGCTCTTCCTTGAACGGGCGGTTCAGGGCGCCATGCGCATCCGGTGCACATCCACCCCGATGGCGTAGCCGGTCACGCCCTTGGGTGTGCGAACCAGACGAATCTTGTTGACTGCGTTGCCAAAGGTGGCCGGGGTCCAGGTCTGTCCGCCATCGGTGGTGGCAAATCCGTATGGGACCGCGCCGATCCATCCGGTTTGAGCGTCGACGAAGCCCACGCCGAACTGCCGCACCGCATGGTTGTCCACCAGCGGGATCTCGGCCCAGGTGCGGCCGCCATCGGTGGTTTTGGCCACCACGCGCTGTGAGGCTGCGCGGTCGGGGTTGTAGGACTGCACCGTGACGTAGCCGACCCGATCGGTGGGAAAGCTGATCTTCCAGGTGAGCTCGAAAGGCCGCGCAGAGCGATAGACCTCGCGCCAGGTGGCGCCGCCATCTTCGGTGGCCAGGATCAGGGCGTTGGACTGCGATACGTCGGCGTGGGTGGCCGAGGCGATGAAGCCGCGCCGGTCATCCAGGAACTTCACGTCGAAGGCGGCTGCGCCCAGCGCCGGCAGCTTGCCTTGCTTCCAGGTCTTTCCCAGGTCATCGGACCAGATGTAGGCCGCCGGCCCTCCGACGCGCCCCACACCCACGATGCGCGTGCGGTAGTCCAGGCGACCAGCGTTGATGAACGGCACCTGCACGATGTCGAAGGCGCAAAGCCCGACCACGGGCGCGCCCTCGATGGCGGCGACCGGTGTCCAGGTGAGGCCGCCATCCTCGGTGCGGTACAGCGGGGTGGGGTCGGTCACACCGGGGAAGTAGCCCACGCCGATGTTGCCGAGCACGCCGACCTTCTCGTCCACGAAGGCCAGGGTGCGCACGAAGGTGCCCTTCTGCTCCCAGATGGGGGTCCAGGTGTCGCCACCATCGGTGGTGCGGAACACCTTGCCGGCGCCGTTGCCGTACCAGCCCACCCGTTCGTTGATGAAGAAGATGTCGTCTTGCTTGCCGGGGTAGCGCTCGGTGGCGAGCTTGTCCCACGTGGCCATGCGCATGACCACGGACGCGCCGGTTCGGTCTTGTGCGTTGGCAGGGGCTTGCGGCTGTGCCCACGAGGCTGATGCAGTGAGCACCAAGGGAGTGAGGATCAATGCACCGATATTCATTCCTGAACCTTCACCAAGTTGTCGTCCGAATTCCGGTCGATGCGCTTGTTGTAGGGGTCGACCCCGACGAAGGACGGTTTGCGGTCGACCGTCACCTTGATCTCCTGAGACCCGCTGCGCAGCGTGCGCCGCTCCATGAGCAGCACATCGGCTGACGAAAAGCCCTTCTTGCCCGGCTCGGCGGCAAACACGCCGATGTCGAACGGCTCCTCCAGTGGCGCTTCCGTCTCCACGCCCTTGCTGTCGGCATGCAGCTTGCGCGCCTGCACCGTGAAGCTGACATCCCAGCGGCCATCGGGGCGTTGCACCGCCTTCGGCTCAAGCGCCTTGGCATCGACCAGGGTGATCTTTTCGAACAGGTCGGTGATCAGCTCCTGATGGGCGGGCCCCGCCTCGCGCCGGATGTGACGCAGCAGATCCAGGCTGTTGGGGTAGGGCGCCGGTTTGAAGGCGAACTCGCGCACGAAGGCCGACAGTGCGCGGTTGAGCGCAGGGGCGCCCATCACTTCCCTGAGCCACCACAGCGCCAACGCACCCTTCTGGTAGTGGATGTACTGCTGGTTCTCCACGCGGGCCAGGGGCAGTTCGCCCAGCACATCCGCGCCGCGCGAGCGCAGGTAGCGGTCAAGCTCGTACTTCAGGAAGCGGCGCATGTGCTCGGGCCCGTAGAGCTTTTCCATCACCAGCAGCGCGGAATACTGCGAGAGGCTTTCGATGATGAAGGTGCCACCCTGCTGTTTGCTTGACACCACCTGATGACCCCACCACTGGTGCGCAATCTCGTGCGCGGTGATGTAGGTGACGACGTCGATTTCATCGGGGTCGGCCAACTGCGACAGGAAGCCCAGGTTCTCGCTGTACGGAATGGTGTTGGCGAAGCTCTGTGCGAAGTCGGCGTAGCTCGGAAACTCCAGGATGCGGGCCTGCCGGAACTGGTAGGGGGAGAAGGCCTCGGAGAACGTCTGCAGCGAGAGCTTCATGGCCTCCAGCATGCGGGCCACGTTCTGGCCGTGGCCGGGGTGGTGATAGACGGCCAGTTCGATGTCGTTGAGCTTGTCACGCGCGATCTCGTAGCGCGCGGACTGGATGCTGAAGAAGTGCATCATCGGCGCGTCGGGCTTGAAGCGCACCGTGCGGCGACCGTCGCGCGTGACATCGCTGACCGTGTAGCCGGGCGCCACGGGTGTCTGGTCGGCATCCGTGGTGACGGTGATGTCGGCCACCACCCAGTCGCTGTCATGGCGCAGATCGTGACCGCTCCGGCCCGCCTCGTCTTCCAGAGTGGGCGGGCGCAATTCCGGCGGCAGCCCGTGCTTGCGGCGCTTGTTGCGGTCCTGCAGGAACATGCCGCGCGAAATCCCGATGCCGGGTGTGATCTCGCTGTTGTCGATGAAGGTGCCGTTGTCCACGATCCGCGTGAGCGGGCGGCCGTTCACGAAGCCCGGCTCGTGAAGCACCGTCTTGAATCCCATCTGCAGGCGCTGCCCTGGCTCCAGGGGTCGACTCAGGGTGTAGATGCGGTGACCCCACTGGGCGTTGTCGGTCTTCAAGGTGGCGCCGGGCAGGTCCACCTGCTCGATCCTCAATTTGGGCATCGACACCAGGTGCAGTTCCGAGATGGCCTGGCCGCTGCGGTTTTCCAGTTCGTAGGTACCGCTGGTGATGGCCTTGGCCTCGCGCGGGAACAATTCGACGTCCAGAGTGACGCCGACGATGCGCGGTTGGGCCAGATTCTCAAAGGGCAGCAGCGCCTTCTCGGCCTCGGCCGTCAGCGCCTCCTCTTCGGGCTGGGTGCTGTAGCGGTTGAGCACATTGGTGTTCCAGAAGATGTAGGCACCGCTGCCCACGAACACCACACCCGACCCGAGCGCCAAGGCGGCCGCAGCACCGCGCATCCGCGCCCGGGCTTGCGGCCAGCGCTGGCGCAGCGTGCCCCCATTGCCACGCCGCCAGAAGGCATGCGCGGCCAGTGCCAGCAGCACCGCAAAGGCGGTCCAGTAGAGCTGGAACCACGCTTGTCCGATCCAGAAGCGCGACATGCCCGCCATGTCGGACAGGGGAACCGATGGCGTGTCTGCGTAGGCATACAGCTTGTGCTCAAAACCGGCCGCGCCCAGCGCGATGCTGGCCACGATGTAGACGACCATCACGCCCCAGCCGATGAACTTCTGCGGCACCAGCACCTGCACCAGTACCGACAACACGGCCAGATGCAGTGCGGACACCACCGTGGGCCAGATGTACCAGGCCAGGTAGGACAGGGGCTCAAGCTGGGTGTAGCCCTTGGCCAGCTGCACCGCCATCCCGGTGAACACAGCCACGAATG
>JBMSQF010000060.1:0-13812 GCA_049423145.1 Burkholderiaceae bacterium | reverse complement strand
TGCCAAGAAGCCTGCTGCCAAGAAGGCTGCCAAGAAGCCTGCTGCCAAGAAGGCTGCCAAGAAGCCTGCTGCCAAGAAGGCTCCCGCTGCCCCTGCTGCCCCTGCTGCCCCTGCAGCGAAGACAGCACTGAGCCCTGCGGCCGCTTGGCCGTTCCCCACGGGCAACAAGCCCTAAGGCTCAGCGCCACTCCGGGATGCCTGGTGCATCCTGGAGTGCAGCCTCTAAACCCGGCCTCGGCCGGGTTTTTTCATGCGCCGCCGCGACCGGATGCCGGGCGTTGTGGGTGCTGCGGCTGCGCCCTCAGGCGACTGTTGCGGGGCACGCCGGCCAGCAGGAACTCCATCTGGTCTGCCAGGATGCGCCGCCCGCGCAGGATCATGTCTTCGTGAAGGCTGGGCACATAGGGCACGAACAGGGGGTGCATGTTCGACTCCTCCGGCAGCCGGTTCCCTTTGCGCCCATTGCAGGTGCGGCAGGCGGTGATGCAGTTCATCCAGGTGTCTTGGCCTCCCCGCGAGGTGGGCACGATGTGCTCGCGCGTGAGGTCGTCACTGCGGAACAGGCCGCCGCAATAGGCACAGAGGTGGCGATCACGGGCGAACAGTTTGGGGTTGCTCAGCGTCGGTACCTGACGCCACGCCCGTGAAGGAATCGCGCCGCGCACCGCAATGATGGGGTGCAACTCGATCTGGCTTTGCAGCCCCGAAATCCTTTGCCAGCCGCCGCGCAGCACGCGAAAGGGGTCCCCGAGCGTCCAGGCCACGGCATCCGTGGCATAGAGCACGGCTGCTTCTCGCGCCGTCATCCAGGCCTGTGGTCGGCCCGAGCAGTCCAATTGGAGAACATCCATGCGTCCACCCCTTGGACCTCGAGGGTAACCCAGTGCACGGTCCCGCTCAACCGGGGCGATCCGGATGGTCGAAAATAGAACGATCGTTCGATATATTTCGAACCCATGGCCACCCGAGAAATCGATCTCCCCGCACGCTCGGTCCGCACCGATCGAACCGACCGCACCGCCCACCAGCAGAAGGGCCAGCAGACCCGCGCCACCATCCTGGAGGCGGCCTTGGCCATGGCATCCCATGCAGGACTGGAGGGACTCTCGATCGGCGCCCTGGCGGAGATGACCGGCATGAGCAAGTCCGGTGTCTTCGCCCACTTCGGCTCGCGCGAAGAACTGCAGATCTCGGTGATCCGCGAATACCACGCGAAATTCGAAGAAGAGGTTTTCTATCCCGCAATCCGTCAGCCGCGTGGATTGCCGCGCTTGCAGGCCTTGTTCCAGCGCTGGGTCAAACGCGTGTCCTTCGAGTTGGACTCGGGCTGCATCTACATCAGCGGCGCTGTTGAATTCGACGATCGGCCCGGCCCGGTGCGCGATGCGCTGGCCGATATGGTGCGGGCCTGGCACGAGACGCTGGAGCGCGCAATCCGCTTGGCTGTGGAGGCCGGGCATCTCACGGCGCAAGCCGATTCCGGCCAGATCCTGTTCGAACTCCACGGCCTGATTCTGGCGCTGCACCACGACGCGCGGTTCTTGCGCAACCCCGACGCCTTGCTCAGAGCCCATGCGGGCTTTCGGCGCATTGCCCAGCCATGGCTGACGGACGGAGGCCGGGTCCTCCTGGACGCCGGAAACTGAACGCCAGAAACGCTGCGGAAACCAGCCGCAGACCACGACACGATTGAAGCGACCTTCGCATCACACAAGGAGAGACTGAAATGCCCACCTACACCCCACCGCTGCGCGACATGCAGTTCGTCATGCACGAGCTGCTGGATGTGGGATCGGCGCTGCGCGAATTGCCCCCGCATGCGGACCTGGATGCCGACACCATCAATGCGGTGCTGGAAGAAGGGGGGAAGTTCGCTGCCGAAGTGCTCCTGCCGCTCAACGCGGTGGGCGACCGTGAGGGCTGTCGGCTGGACAGGGGATCACACGAGGTGACCCCGCCCACCGGCTTCAAACAGGCCTATGCCCGGTATGTGGAAGGCGGCTGGCCGGCGCTGAGCTGCGACCCGGCCTTCGGCGGCCAGGGCCTGCCGCACACAGTGAACCAGTGCTTCTACGAGATGCTCAACAGCGCCAACCAGGCCTGGACGATGTACCCGGGCCTGACCCACGGCGCCTACGAATGTCTGCATGCACATGGCACGCAGGAGCAGAAGGCGATGTACCTGCCCAAGCTCACCAGCGGTGAGTGGACCGGCACCATGTGCCTGACCGAGCCCCACTGTGGCACCGATCTGGGCCTGCTGCGGACCAAGGCCGAACCGCAGCCCGATGGCACCTACCGCATCACCGGCGGAAAGATCTTCATCTCCAGCGGCGAGCATGACCTGGCTGCCAACATCATCCACCTGGTGCTGGCGCGCTTGCCGGATGCGCCGGTTGGCAGCAAAGGCATCAGCCTGTTCGTGGTGCCCAAGTTTCTGGTCCAGGCCGATGGATCCTGCGGCGCGCGCAACGGCATCTTCTGCAGCGGCCTGGAACACAAGATGGGCATCCACGGCAACGCGACCTGCCAGATGACGCTGGACGGCGCCGTGGGCACGCTGGTGGGCGAGCCCCACAAGGGACTGGCCGCCATGTTCGTGATGATGAATGCGGCCCGTCTGGGCGTGGGCATGCAGTCGCTGGGGCTGACCGAGGTGGCCTACCAGAACGCCGTGGCCTATGCCAAGGACCGTCGGCAGATGCGCTCGCTGTCCGGCACCAAGCATCCTGATCAACCGGCCGACACCATCATCGTGCACCCCGACGTGCGGCGGATGCTGCTGACGGCGCGTGCCTATGCCGAGGGTGGTCGCGCTCTGTGCGTGCACACCGCCCTGCTGATCGACCAGGAACTGCACCACCCGGATGAGGATGTGCGCAGGGCCGCTGCCGACGAGGTGGCCTTGTTGACCCCGATCGTCAAGGCCTTCATCACCGACAACGGGTGGAAGGCCACTTCCGAGTGCCTGCAGGTGTTCGGCGGCCATGGCTACATCGCCGAATGGGGCATGGAGCAGCATGTGCGCGATGCCCGCATCAACATGATCTACGAGGGCACCAACACCATCCAGTCGCTGGATCTGCTGGGCCGCAAGGTGTTGGGTGACAACGGCAAGAAGCTCAAGGCTTTCGGCCGGCGCATCGCGGCGTTTGTGGAGGAGCACGGCACCAGCGAAGACATGCAGGAGTTCATCAACCCTCTGGCCGATCTGGGCGACAAGGTGACCAAGCTGACCACCGAGCTCGGGATGAAGGGTTTCGGCAACGCAGATGAGGTGGGTGCCGCGGCGGTGGATTACCTGCGCGTCTGCGGCCATCTGGTCTTTGCCTACTTCTTTGCGCGGATGGCGCGCATTGCCTTGGATCAGCAAGGGTCAGGCGATCCCTTCTACCGGGCCAAACTGGCCACAGCCCGCTTTTACTTCGCCAAGCTGCTGCCGGAAACCGCGATGCTGATCCGGTCGGCGCGGTCCGGCGTGAAGCCGCTCATGGAAATGGACGAGGCGCTGTTCTGAAGAAGGGCAGTGCCCGGCACTTGAGATTCGCAACCATCACAACCATTCACGAGGAGCGTACAAATGAAGGCAGCTAGGAACTGGGCACTGGGCATCATGCTGGTGGGCATGGCCGCGGCGCTGCCGGGCGTGAGCCAGGCGCAGACCACACCGGTGGGCCTGTGGAAAACCATCGATGACGACACCAAGGCGGAGAAGTCCTTGGTACGGATCACCGAGTCGGGCGGCACCTTGGCCGGTCGAGTCGAGCGACTGCTGGACCCCACCAAACAGGACTCCAAATGCGAGAAGTGCGCTGATGCGCGCAAGAACCAGCCGATCCTCGGCATGACCATCATCAATGGCGTGCGCGCCAATGATGACAAGACCCTCTGGGAGGGCGGTGAGATCTTGGACCCCAACAACGGCAAAACCTATAAGGTGCGACTCAAGCCGGTGGAGAGCGGTCAGCGCTTGGAGGTGCGGGGTTTCATTGGGGCGCCGATGCTCGGCCGCACGCAAACCTGGATCCGGGTCGAGTAAGGCCGGCTCCACCGCGGTCGCCATCGGGCGGGTATGGGCCGGCCCCGGTGCAGCCCCGTCCCTGAAAAGGAAACTTTCATGAATCGATTCAATGTCCGCAAAGTCGCCGTTCTCGGCGCCGGTGTGATGGGCGCACAGATAGCCGCCCACCTGGTCAACGTGCGTGTGCCGGTGGTGCTGTTTGACCTGCCGGCCAAAGAAGGTCCGAAGAGCAGCATCGCGCTCAAGGCGATCGACAACCTCAAGAAGATCAAGCCCTCTCCGCTGGGCTCTGCGCGGGAGGCCTCTCGCATTCAAGCCGCCAACTACGAGGAGCATCTGGAACGGCTCGGCGAGTGCGATCTCATCATCGAGGCCATCGCCGAGCGCATGGACTGGAAGCGGGACCTGTACGGGAAGATCGCGGGCCATGTGGCGCCACACGCCATCGTGGCATCCAACACCTCGGGTCTTTCGATCACCCAGTTGTCCGAAGCGCTCCCCGAAAACCTGCGACCACGCTTTTGCGGCATCCACTTCTTCAACCCGCCGCGGTATATGACGCTGGTGGAGTTGATCGCCACGCCGTCCACCGATCCGCAGATTCTTGACCAGTTGGAGACATTTGCGACCAGCACCTTGGGCAAGAGCATCGTGAGGGCCAAGGACACCCCCAACTTCATCGCCAACCGAGTGGGCATCGCCGGCATGCTGGCCACCATGACCGAGGCGAACAAGTTCGGCCTGAGCTATGACGTGGTGGACGACCTGACCGGCAAGAAGATGGGCCGCGCGTCGTCGGGCACTTTCCGCACCGCGGATGTGGTGGGCCTGGACACCATGGCGCACGTCATCAACACCTTGCAGACCACGCTGTCCCCTCAGACGGACCCCTTCTACGGCAACTTCGGCACGCCCGAAGTGCTGCAGGGCCTGATCAAGGCGGGCGCCTTGGGGCAAAAGACCAAGGCGGGCTTCTACAAGAAGGATGGCAAGAACATCCTGCGCTTGGACCCGGCTACTCAACAGTATGTGCCCTCCGACGGCAAGGCCGATCCGATGGTGGAGCGCATGCTCAAGAAGCCGGCAGCCGAGCGGCTGAAGCTGCTGCGCGAAAGCACCAACCCACAGGCCCAGTTCGTTTGGTCCATTCTTCGGGATGGGTTTCACTACGCGGCGGTGCACCTGGCCACGGTGGCCGACTGCGCGCGCGACGTGGACTGTGCGATGCGCTGGGGCTTCGGCATGAAGCAGGGCCCCTTCGAGTTGTGGCAGGAGGCGGGCTGGCTGCAGGTGGCGCAGTGGATCAAGGAGGACATCGAGGGCGGCAAGGCGCTGTGCGCCGCACCGCTGCCGGCCTGGGTGTTTGAAGGGCCGGTGGCGCAGGCCGCTGGCGTGCACACGCCCGAGGGGTCCTGGAGCCCGTCGCAAGGCCGCTTCGTCGGGGTGAGCGCACTGCCGGTGTATGCACGGCAGTTGTTCCCCGAGACGGTGAAGGGGGCTACGCCGGTGGAGCCCCTGAAGGCCGGCACGCAGGTGTACAAGAACGAGGAGGTGCGGGTGTGGACGCTGGATGGCGAGGTGTTGATTGCCAGCATCACCGCCAAGCTCCACCTGATCAGCCCGGCGGTGACCGAGGGCTTGACCCAGGCGGTGGAGCTGGCCGAGACCGCGTACAAGGGCCTGGTGATCTGGTCGCCCGATGAGGTGTTCTCGGCCGGTGCCAACCTGGAATCGCTGATGCCGGTCTACATGAAAGCGGGTTCCAAGGGCATCGCGCCCGAGGAGAAAAAGCTGCAGGACCTGATGCTGCGGATCCGCTACGCGCAGGTGCCGGTGGTGGCGGCCATGCGTGGCCTCGCGCTTGGGGGTGGTTGCGAGTTGGCCATCCATTGCGCGCGCCGCGTCGCGCACATGGAAAGCTATGTGGGGTTGGTGGAGGTGGGCGTGGGACTGCTGCCCGGCGCGGGGGGGCTGACCTACATCGCCCGCCGCGCCGCCGAAATGGCCGCAGCCGGCAACTCGGGCTCGGACATTTTTGCGTTCCTCAAGGACGGCTTCACCAGTGCCGCCACGGCCAAGGTGGGCACCTCCGCCCTGGAGAGCCGTGACCTTGGTTATCTGCTGGATGTCGATGTGGTCGTTGCGCACAAGGACGAACTGCTGTTCGTGGCCACCCACCAGGCGCGTGCCATGGCGGAGAGCGGCTACCGGCCGCCGCCCAAGGCGCTGTTCCCTGTGGTGGGGCGCAACGGCATCGCCACCATCGAGGGCCAGCTGGCGAACATGCGCGACGGCGGCTTCATCAGTGCACACGACTTCCACATCGCCAAGTTGATCGCCGAGGTGGTGTGCGGTGGTGATGTGGACGCCGGTTCTCTGGTCACCGAGGACTATCTGATGGCGCTGGAACGGGAGCGGTTCTGCTCGCTGCTGGACCACCCCAAGACGCAGGAACGCATCATGGGCATGCTGTCCACCGGCAAGCCGGTTCGCAATTGAGTTCGGGGAGATTCGAGATGAACAAGCAAGTGCAAGATGCCTATATCGTCGCCGCAACCCGCACCCCGATCGGCAAGAGCGGACGGGGGTATTTCCGGCATACGCGGCCGGATGACCTCCTCGTGGCCGCGCTGCAGGGTGCGATGGCCCAGGTGCCCACTTTGGACCCCAAGGCGATTGAGGACGCCATCATTGGCTGTGCCATGCCCGAGGGTGAGCAGGGCCTGAACGTGGCCAGGATTGCGGCGCTGCTGGCGGGCCTGCCCAACTCGGTGGGTGGCGTGACGGTCAATCGTTTCTGCGCCTCGGGCCTGACCGCTCTGCAGATGGCCGCCGACCGCATCCGCGTGGGCGAGGCCGACGTGATGATCGCGGGCGGCTGCGAGAGCATGAGCATGGTGCCGATGACCGGCAACAAGCCTTCCTTCAATCCTTCCGTGTTCTTCAAGGATGAAAACGTGGGCATTGCCTATGGCATGGGCATGACCGCGGAGAAGGTCGCCCAGCAGTGGAAGGTCTCCCGCGAGGACCAGGATGCGTTTGCGCTGGCCTCGCACCAGAAGGCGCTGGCGGCGATCGCAGCGGGTGAGTTTTCCGATGAGATCACACCGGTGGAGGTGGTGGACCGGTCACCCGACCTGGCCGGCGCAGGCGTGATCGAGAAGCGCCGCACGGTCAACACCGACGAGGGTCCGCGGACGGACACCTCGCTGGAAGGACTGAGCAAGCTCAAGCCCGTATTTGCCGCCAAGGGCTCGGTGACCGCAGGCAACAGTTCGCAGACCAGCGACGGCGCGGGTGCGCTGATCGTGGCCAGCGAAGCAGCCTGCAAGCGCTTCGGTCTCAAGCCGCTGGCCCGCTTCGTGAGCTTCGCCTCTCGCGGGGTGCCGCCGGAGATCATGGGCATCGGCCCGATCGAGGCCATCCCGGCGGCGCTGCGTTATGCGGGGCTCAAGCAGGAGGACATGGACTGGATCGAGCTGAACGAGGCCTTTGCGGCGCAGGCGCTGGCCGTGCTCAACACCTTGCAAATGGACCGCTCGAAGGTGAATCCGATGGGTGGCGCGATCGCCCTGGGCCACCCCTTGGGTGCCACGGGTGCGATCCGTGCGGCCACGGTGGTGCATGCGCTGCGCCGCAAGAACCTCAAGTACGGCATGATCACGATGTGCGTGGGCACAGGGCAGGGCGCCGCGGGCATCATCGAGCGCGTGTGAGGTGGCGTGGTTGCGCCGACCAGCCGGTATGGCCCTTGGGCACGCCGGCTTTTCCTGATCGAACGGGAGTATGAACGATGAGCATCAAGACCGGCTTGGTCAACGGCGTGGCCACGATCGAGATCGCCCGCCCTGAAAAGAAGAACGCGCTGACCATGGCCATGTACGACGAGATGGCCGCCGCCTTGAAGGCCGCAGCCGACAACCCGGCGGTGCGCGCGGTGCTGATCACGGGCCAGCCCGGGATCTTCACCTCGGGCAATGACCTCGAGGATTTCATGCAGCGTCCACCGCAGGGCATGGACTCGCCGGTGTTCCGGTTCATCAAAGCGATGCTGGATGTCGACAAGCCGGTGGTGGCGGCCGTGACCGGTGCAGCCATCGGCATCGGCACCACCCTGCTGTTGCATTGCGATCTGGTGTACGTGGCCGACAACGCGCGCCTGGCCATGCCGTTTGCCAGCCTCGGCCTGGTGCCGGAGTTCGCCTCCAGCCTCTTGGTCCCGACCCTGATGGGTCAGCGCAAGGCGGCGGAAAAGCTGATGCTGGGTGACCCCTTCACCGCTGAAGAAGCCGTGGCGTGCGGCATCGCCAATGCGGTGCTGCCCGCCGACGAGGTGCTGCCGCATGCACGCCGCATGGCCGAGCGCTTCAATGCGCTGCCACCCTCAGCGGTGCGCCAGACCAAACAGTTGATGAAGCGCTGGTCGGCGCAGACCGTGCTGCAGGCCGTGGCGGTGGAAGGCGAGCAATTCGGCAAGGCCCTGCGCAGCGCCGAGGCGCGCGAGGCCTTTCAGGCGTTCTTCGAGAAGCGCAAGCCGGATTTCAGCAAGTTCTGATCTGCGGCGTATTACGCCGGAGGCACGGGCCGGGGCTGGCCGTTTTCGTCGGTGGCCACATAGGTCAGCGTGGCTTCGGTAACCTTGACGGCGTATTCGCCGCCATCCCGCAACCGCTGCGCGTAGACCTCCACATTGACCGTGATGGACGTGGTCCCGACGCGGGTGATCTCGGCGTAGAAGCTCAGCAGGTCCCCCACTTTCACCGGCTGCTTGAAGATGAACTGGTTGACGGCCACCGTGGCCAGTCGGCCGCGGGCGCGTCGCACGGGAAGAACAGCGCCGGCCAAGTCGACCTGGGCCATGACCCAGCCTCCAAAGATGTCGCCGTTGGCATTGCAATCCGCCGGCATGGGAATCACCCGCATCACCAGTTCCTTGTCGGTGGGCAGGCGAACCGCATGGCCGGCCTGTCGGGGGTCGATCACCGGGTTGGTGAGGGCGCTGGGGTCTGATCGGGTCATGGGCCCAAGGATACCGCTGGTGGCGCCACCAGCGGCTTGAGCAGCAAAGGCGGTGCAGGCCCCAGGCCGCACAATGCCCCCATGCGAGGAATAGCCCACGGCTCAACGGCCACCGACACGCAAGCCGCCAGCCCGAACCAGCGACGCTCCGACTGGGGCACCCTTGAACGCCTGCTGCCCTACCTGTGGCGCTACCGCTGGCGGGTGGGGGCAGCCCTGGCATTCATGGTGGCGGCCAAGGTGGCCAATGTCGGTGTGCCGGTACTGCTCAAGCACCTGGTGGACAGCTTGTCGATCCAGCCAGGGGATCCGGCCGCGCTGCTGGTGGTGCCCATGGGCCTGTTGGTGGCCTATGGCCTGCTGAGACTTTCCACATCCCTGTTCACCGAACTGCGCGAGCTCATCTTCGCCAAGGCCACTGAGGGAACGGCCCGCAGCCTGAGTCTGCAGGTGTTCCAGCACCTGCATGCCCTGAGCCTGCGATTCCACCTGGAGCGCCAAACCGGCGGCATGACCCGCGACATCGAGCGGGGCACCCGCGCCGTGCATGCCCTGGTGTCCTACTCGCTCTACAGCATCCTGCCCACCATCATCGAGGTGGCGCTGGTGCTCACGCTGCTGGCGGTGCAGTTTGATGCGCTGTTTGCCTGGATCACGGTGGCCGCCTTGGTGATCTATGTGTTCTTTACCTTCAAGATCACCGAGTGGCGCACCCAGTTCCGCCGTGAGATGAATGAGATGGATTCGAAGGCCCACACCAAGGCCATCGATTCGCTGCTCAACTATGAGACGGTCAAGTACTTCAACAACGAAGGATTTGAGGCGCAGCGTTACGACGAAAGCCTGGAGCGGCTGCGCAAGGCGGCGCTGAAGAGCCAAACGACGCTGAGCATCCTGAACACGGGGCAGCAGTTGATCATTGCCGCCGCCCTGGTGCTGATGCTCTGGCGCGCCACGCAGGGCGTGGTGGACGGACGCCTCACGCTGGGCGACCTGGTGATGATCAACGCCTTCATGATCCAGCTCTACATCCCGCTGAACTTCCTGGGCGTGATCTATCGGGAGATCAAGCAGGCGCTCACCGATCTCGACAAGATGTTCGGACTGCTCGAGCGCGAGCGGGAGGTAGCCGACGTGCCCAACGCCCAGGATCTCCGAGTGCGGGAAGGTCGGGTTCAGTTTGAGAATGTCCACTTTGCCTACGATCCCCAACGCCCCATCCTGCACGGCGTGAGCTTCGAGATTCCACCGGGCAAGACGGTGGCGGTGGTGGGGCCATCCGGTGCGGGCAAGAGCACGCTGGCGCGGCTGCTGTTTCGCTTCTATGACGTGGGCAGTGGCCGCATCACCATCGACGGGCAGGACCTGCGCGAGGTGACGCAGTCCTCGTTGCGCCGGGCCATCGGCATCGTGCCGCAGGACACGGTGCTGTTCAACGACACGGTGGCCTACAACATCGCCTATGGCCAGCCCGGCGCCACGCGGCAAGAGGTGGAGTCTGCCGCCCGCGCCGCCCGCATCCACGACTTCATCGCCGCCACACCGGCCGGCTACGACACCCTGGTGGGCGAGCGCGGCCTGAAACTCTCCGGTGGCGAAAAGCAGCGTGTGGCCATCGCGCGCACGCTGCTGAAGAACCCGCCGATCCTGATCTTTGACGAGGCGACCTCGGCCCTCGACTCGGCCAACGAGCGCGCCATCCAGGCCGAGCTGCGCAGTGCGGCCCAGGGCAAGACGACCCTGGTGATCGCGCACCGCTTGTCCACCGTGGTGGACGCGCATGAGATTCTGGTCATGGAGGGTGGCTGCATCGCCGAACGAGGCACGCACGAGGCCTTGCTGGCCCAGGGCGGGCGCTATGCTTCGATGTGGGCCTTGCAGCGCAGCGGACATGGAAACCAAGTGGCTTGAAGACTTCGTGAGCCTGGCCGAGACGCGCAGCTTCTCGCGCTCGGCCCAGCTGCGCCATGTCACACAGCCGGCTTTTTCGCGCCGCATCCAGGCCCTGGAGGCCTGGGCTGGCGTCGATTTGGTGGACCGGTCCTCCTACCCCACGCGCCTGACGCCAGCCGGTGAGCTGCTGCATGCGCAGGCGCTGGAGATTCTGGGCGCGCTGCAGAGCGCCCGGCACCTGGTGCGCAGCCACCAGGGTGACTCGGCCGATGTCATCGAGTTCGCCGTGCCCCACACCCTGGCCTTCACCTTTTTCCCGCACTGGCTGATGGACTTGCAATCCCACTTCGGAGCGCTCAAGAGCCGCCTGACCGCCCTGAATGTGCACGATGCAGCGATGCGGCTGGCCGAGGGGGGCTGCGACCTCCTGATCGCCTACCACCACCCCTCCCAACCCCTTCAGCTCAGCCCCGAACGCTATGACATGCTGGTATTGGGCCGCGAGACGCTGGCGCCCTTCAGCTGTGCCGATGCCAAAGGACGGGCCCTGTATACCCTCCCGGGCGCCAAGGGGGGGCGCATTCCCTTCCTGAACTATGCCCCTGGCGCTTATCTGGCCCGCCTGGTGGACCTCATCCTCAAGCATTCCCCCCAGGCCGCCGAACTCGACCCGGTTTACGAGACCGATATGGCCGAGGGTTTGAAGGCAATGGCCATCGAGGGCCATGGGCTGACCTTTCTCCCCCTGGGATCGGTGCAGAAGGAACTGCGCTCCGGCCGCCTGGTGGAGGCGGCCCCCGAGGACCTGTTCCGGCTCACCATGGAAGTTCGGATCTACCGGGAACGGCCTGCCGCCTTGCGATCGCCGAAGGTGGCCGCTCAGGGTCTGTGGGCATATCTGGAAGACCAAAAGCATCCCTAGAATCCGCCTTCCCGGTTTTCCCCTTGTCCCTTCCTTTTTCTTTCAGGAGCCCGCATGAAGAAGTCTCTCCTTGTCGCTGCTGCCTTGGCGGCCGCCACCGGCCTGGCCCAGGCCGATACCCTCAAGAAAATCAAGGATTCCGGCGCCGTGACCATGGGCGTGCGCGAGTCGTCCGGCGCCTTGAGCTTCACCCTGGGCGACGGCAAGTTCGCCGGCTTCCACGTGGAGGTGTGCCAGCGTGCACTGGCCGACATCCAGAAGGCCCTGGGCATGTCCAAGCTGGACATCAAGTACCAGGTGGTGACCTCGCAGAACCGTCAGCCCCTGGTTCAAAACGGAACCGTGGACATTGAGTGCGGCTCCACCACCAACAACGCCAACCGCCAGAAGGATGTCGCATTCGCGATCACCACCTTCGTGGAGGAGGTGCGCATGGCCGTGAAGGCCAATTCGGGCATCACCTCGGTCAATCAGCTCAACGGCAAGAAAGTGGCCACCACCACGGGCACCACCTCGGTGCAGCACCTGCGCCGTCATGAGCGTGCGACGGGCGTGAACTTCGATGAAGTCTTCGGCAAAGACCATGCCGACAGCTTCCTGCTGCTGGAAAGTGGCCGGGCTGACGCATTCGTGATGGATGGCCAGATCCTGGCGGGCAACATTGCCAAGGCCAAGAGCCCGGCCGACTTCCGCATTGCCGGCGAGGTCCTCAGCGTCGAGCCGATCGCCATCATGTTCCGCAAGGACGATCCGGCCTTCAAGAAGGCGGTGGATGACAGCATCAAGGCCATGATCAAGTCGGGTGACCTGGCCAAGCTCTATGACAAGTGGTTCATGCAGCCGATCCCGCCGGCCAATACGGCCCTGCGCCTGGCGGCGTCGGAGGCCACCAAGGCGGCCTGGGCGGACCCCAACGATCGTCCGATGGAGGCCTACGCCAAGAAGTAAGTCTTCTTGGGAGCCTGCGATTGAAACCCGGCTTCGGCCGGGTTTTTTCTTGGGTGCGCGGCGGGCAATCGCGGCTAGCATCCCGACCCATCACGGGAGCAACGATTGGCCACTTGGGATTGGCAGGTTTTTTGCCGAGACACCGTCACGGGTGAGGAGCAGCAGGGGTGCTTTGGCCAGGGCGGGGATGTCACCTACCTGGATTGGATGCTCTCGGCCTGGGGCTGGACACTGTCGGTGGCGGCTTTGTCGCTCGTCGTGGCGCTGACCGTCGGGTCGGTGATGGGCATCCTGCGCACCACGCCGTCCAAGGGGCTGGTGGCCCTGGGCAATGCCTGGACCGAACTGTTCCGCAACATCCCGCTGCTGGTGCAGATCTTTCTCTGGTACCACGTGGTGCCCTCGCTGATCCTGCCACTGCGCGAGGTGCCGAGTTTCATTCTGGTGGTGCTGGCCCTGGGTTTCTTCACCAGCGCGCGCATCTCCGAGCAGGTCAAGGCGGGCATTCAGAGCATTCCCCGCGGTCAGCGCTATGCCGGTCTTGCCATGGGCCTCACCTTGCCCCAGACCTACCGGTATGTGCTGCTGCCGGTGGCGTTTCGCATCGTCATCCCGCCCTTGACATCGGAGTCGATGAACATCGTCAAGAATTCCTCGGTGGCGTTCGCGGTGAGCATCGCAGAGCTGACCATGTTCGCCCTGCAGGCCCAGGAGGAAACCTCGCGCGGCATTGAGATTTACCTCGCCGTGACGGGGGCCTATTTCGTCTCGGCCTTTGCGGTGAACCGCGTGGCGCTCTTCATCGAACAGCGGGTGCAGATACCGGGCACGCTGGGGGCGGCGCGATGACCCTGGATTTCGGCTTCCTGACCTGGGGCGTCATCTCGGGCTTCGTGCTCAAGGGCCTCTTGTTTTCCATTCAGCTCACCCTGGTGGCGATGATCGGCGGCATTGCGCTGGGCACGGTGATCGCGCTGATGCGCCTGTCGGGCAAGCCCTGGCTGGCGGT
>JBMSQF010000059.1:0-14153 GCA_049423145.1 Burkholderiaceae bacterium | reverse complement strand
CCGTCACGCTCTCCAACGGACAAACGCTGCAGGCCGATCTCGTCATCAGCGCGACCGGTGTCAAGCCCAATGTGGGTTTCCTGCAAGGCAGTGGGATTGCCATCAAGACCGGCATCGTCACCAACAGCCAAATGCAAAGCAGCGTGGCCCACATCTACGCCGCTGGCGACTGTGCAGAAGCGCTGGACCTGGCCTCGGGAACCCATGTGGTCAGTGCCATCCAACCCAATGCGGCGGATGAGGCGCGCATCGCCGCCCTGAACATGGTGGGACAGGCCGCTGTGTTGCAGCGGGTGCCGCAGATCAATGTGCTCGACACGCTGGGCCTCATCTCCTCGAGCTTCGGTCAATGGCAGGGTGTCCCCGGTGGCGAACACGTGGAACTCACCGACCGGCAAGCCGACCGGCATCTGAGCCTGCAGTTCAGTGGCGACCGCCTGGTGGGGTGCAACAGCATCGGCTGGACCGATCATGTGGGTGTGATGCGCGGCCTGGTGGAGGGCGATGTGAGTCTGGGTCCCTGGAAAGACCGGCTGCTCCAGGACCCCACCAAGCTCATGGAGGCTTACCTGGACCGCGCCCAGGGCGCGGGTGCTCACGCCTTGGTGAAGGCCTGAGATCGTCCACAGGGTCTCCCCGCGGCTTCGGCAGATGGTGCTGCGGGCCCACTACCATTGCGCCGCATGAAGATCACGTTCAAGCTCTACGCCTCGCTGGCCCAGCATCTGCCACCCGAGGCCGCCGGCGGTAACGAAGTGCAGATCGACGTCGCGCCGCAGGCGACCATCGCCGACATCATCGTGCCCTACAACCTGCCGATGAAGTTGGTGCACCTGGTGCTCATCAATGGCGTTTATGTCGCGCCCCAGGACCGCGCCACGCGCACCCTGCAGGAGGGCGATGTGCTGGCGATCTGGCCGCCGATTGCGGGCGGCTGAGCGTCACGGTTCGCGCCTCGATGCCGATGCAATCGGTTTACGAATCGCACTTCACCCGGGAGATGGGTTGCACGGCCGACGAGCTGCGCGCCTGGTTGCCGGGGGCCAGTCGTCAAGCCACCATTCGGTGCTTGGACACGGGCGCCCATCTGGAATGGCCGGGGGGCTCACTGCGGATGCACTGGCAAGCCCTGCCACCGCGGCGTGTGGCCCTCATCTGCTTGCCCCGCTTGTCGGTGACCTTCGACTTCGGCAGCGTGACCGAGGATGAACGGTCTCGGTTCATGCGGCACTTCGACCTCTATACCCAGCGCGGTGGGGGTTGATCGGCGCTAGGGGGCATTGCTGTTGGCGCGCACCTCGGCCAGCGAGGTCAGCCCCTGGAGCACCTTTTCAATCCCATCCTGCCGCAGCGTCGACATGCCCTGTTCCAGCGCACAGTCTTGAAGGGCCGCCACCGGTTCTCGCCGATGGATCAGCCGGCGAACGGCGCGGTCCACCACCAGCAGCTCGTGCAGGCCGATGCGCCCACACATCCCAGTGCCGCCGCAGTGTTCGCAGCCTGGCGCCTGCCCGATCATCAAGCGGCCTTCCTGGGCATGTCGGCGCATCCACTCGCTTCGAAGGGTCGCCGCGGCTTCGGGACCCTGACGCAGACCCGCATGCAGGTAGTCGTCGATCAGCTCATCGACTTCGCTGGCGGTCGCCGGGCGCTTAGACACGCAATGAGGGCAGTGCCGCCTGACGAGTCTCTGGCCCAGGACGGCCAGCAGCGAGTCACCGAATTGAAAGGCATCCAGGCCCATGTCCAGCAGCCGTGTCACGGTTTCCGGCGCACTGTTGGTGTGGATGGTGGAGACCACCAGGTGGCCCGTGAGCGCCGCTTCTACGGTCATCCGGGCGGTTTCGCGGTCCCGGATCTCGCCGACCATGACGACATCGGGATCGGCCCTGAGAAAGGACCGAAGCGCCTTCTCGAAAGTCCAGTCGATCCGCGGATGGATCTGGACCTGGCGCAGGCCGGCTTGTGTGATCTCGATGGGGTCCTCAGCGGTCCAAATCTTTCGTTCGGGTGTGTTGAGATGCGCGAGCACCGAATGCAGGGTGGTGGTCTTGCCGCTGCCGGTGGGCCCTGCGCACAGGATGAGTCCATGGGGCCGCTCCACCGCAGACCTGAATGCCGCCAAGGCACGGGGCTGGATGCCCAGCTGGTCCAGTGGTCGCGGCTGGGCGGCCGTGAGCAGTCGCAGCACCACATCCTCCAGGCCCTGGACCGTGGGGATGGTCACCACGCGCAACTCCAGCGGGTGCTCGGGTGAGTGGCGCGCGAAATCGATCTTGCCGTCCTGGGGCCTGCGCCGTTCCGCGATGTCCATGGCGCCCATGATCTTGATGCGCGCCACCAAGGCCGAGCGCAGCGAGTGGGGGAGTTCCCGATAGGGCTTCAGACGCCCATCGCATCGAAAGCGGATGGACACGCTCTGCCGTGCGGGTGGTACCTCGATATGAATGTCCGATGCCCCTTGCGCAATCGCATCGATGATCATGGTGTTGATCAACTGCACCAGCGCGTTGTCCTTGTCTCCATCCGGCCCGTCGACTTCGTCCGGATCGTGCGGGACTGTCTGCGGCCCGGCGGTGGCCCGCCAGCGCTTGCTTGGGTCCGACGATGAAGAGGAGGCGGGCAGCGCCCCGGCAGCCGCGTCGTCTTGCCCACTGGCGATCACCTTCAGGCGCAGCGCAATCGCCTCGGCCTCGGCCAGCACGGGTCGTACCCAGCATCCACTGGCCCAGCTCAGTTCGTCGACATGTTCCTGTCGTCTCGGGTCGGGCAGCGCCACGATGAACTGACCCTGGTGAAGCGCCAAGGGGAGTGCATTCACGCGTTGCAGGAGGCTCCAGGCCACCTGGTGCACAGCGGCCGACTCCACCGGAAACTGCGCCGCATCCACGCGTGCGTAGCCCAACTTCCACTGGAGCGCGCGATCGAGTTGGGCCCGCGAGAGGCAGCCCGCGCGAATCAAGAGCTCACCCAAGGGTTGGTGTCGGTCTTGGCGCTGGCATGCGAGTGCCGCATCCAAGTCTTCAGGGGTGATGAATCCCAAGTCCAGCAGGATTTCGCCCAAGCGCCGCTGGGGTTGTCGGGCTTGCGCCTCGACGGCCGCGATCAAGGCCTCACGGTGCCGAATGGAGGGGCTCTGAATAGGCGAGGGTGTGGCCAGCCAAGACGCTGGACTGATGAACTTGTCGACGACCTGCATCGCCGAATGCTCGCATCGACCGGTGACCCTGCGGGCGCATCCCCTCTATCGGGGGATCGCGACGCGGCCAGCTCACTGGGCGTGACGAACCTCACTCACGGCGGGAAAAGGTGATGACCATGACGGGTGGTACACGGCCATCGACGTCCCGCGGCAGCACTTCGGCCTTCTCCACGGCCCGCATGACGGCCGCGTCCCATTCCGGTGAATCACTCTTGCGCAACAGGCGCTGGCCCACGATGGCGCCAGTGGGCGAGAGCCGCACCTCCACTTCGGCCACCGGGTTGCCCGGAAGGGTGTCGGGGTACACGATCAGGGGCTTGATTCGGGCCTTGATGCGTCCGGCATAGCCCGCCGAGGGGCCGCTGCTCTGCGCGGCCGCCCCTGTGGACTCTGCACCGCCCGAGGCGCCAGCCATGCCCTTGATCCGCGCCAGATTCTCCTGGCGCAACTTCTCCGCGCGTTCCTCGGCAGCCTTCTCGGCCTTCTGGCGCTCGCGCTCCTTCTGCCGTTCACGCTCCTTCTCGCGTTCCCTTTCTCGTTCCCTCTCGCGGGCCTTTTCGCGCTCCTTCTCCCGTTCGCGCTGCCGCTCCTTCTCCGCCAAGTCGCGTTGGCGCTCCTCGGCGGCTTTCCGGTCGGCCTCCTTCTTGGCCGCTTCCCGCGCCTTCTTCAGTGCGATGTCGGCCTCAGGCTCGGCCTTGGCCGGCGCGGGTGGGCGGGCGGGGCGCACGGGTTCGGGCTCCGGCTCGGGGGGCGGTGGCGGTTCTTGCTCGCGCGGGGCCGCCTCCTGCGCCACGCTGGACCACAGTTCGGCCACGATCGGGGAAGGCGTGCTCGCACGCCACTGGACGGCCAAGGCCAGCGCCAGGACCAAGCCCGCATGGACCAGCAGGGCCAGGGTGGCGCCCGTGCCCATCCCCCGCAGCGACTGCGGCCGGAAAGGATCGGTCGGCGCCGTTGCCGACATGGTTCAGGAGCCCTGTTGGACCGACAGGCCCAGTCGCACCACACCGGCCTTTTGCAAGCTGTCCATCACCTTGACCACATCGTCGTACTTCACTTGGCGGTCGGCGGAGATCACCACCGGGACCTGGGTGTTGCCTGCCTGCAGGCGCCGCACCTGCGCCTGCAGGTCGGACAGATTGCCCGCAGGGCCTTCTTCCCCTTCGCTGCGGACCTTGTAGCGCCCCTCCTTGTCCACCAACACCTCCACCACCTTCGGGGGGCGCTGCTGTGACTGACCGACGCTGGGCAGATCCACCACACCCGTGGTGATCAGCGGGGCGCTCACCATGAAGATGATCAGCAGCACCAGCATCACATCGATGAAGGGCACCATGTTGATTTCGGCCATGCCGCGGCGTCGACCCCGACCCGCTCGGCCTTGCACCGCGGCCACTCAAATCACTCCGCTGCCGCCAGCGGGCACAGGCTGTGCCGCACTGCGCTGCAGGATGTTGGAGAACTCCTCGATGAAGGTCTCCAACTGGATGGCCACGCGATCGATGTCGCGCGAGAAGCGGTTGTAGGCGATGACCGCAGGAATCGCCGCGAACAGACCGATTGCAGTGGCCACCAGGGCCTCGGCGATACCCGGCGCCACCGTGGCCAGCGTGACCTGTTGCAGGTTGGACAGCCCGACGAAGGCGTGCATGATGCCCCACACGGTTCCGAACAAACCGACATAGGGGCTCACCGAGGCCACCGATCCCAAGAAGCTCAGGTGGCTCTCGATCGTGTCGAGTTCGCGTTGGAAGCTCGCCCGCATGGCGCGGCGCGCTCCATCGAGCTGGGCCCCCACATCCAATCGACGCTCGCGCAGCTTCATGAACTCTCGCATCCCGCTGGCAAAGATACGGCCCATGGGTGCCGTCGGTGGCAGGGTGCCGGCCGCCTGGTACAGGTCCTGCAACGATCGGCCCGACCAGAACTCTCGCTCGAATCCTTCGTTGAGTCCGCGGATGCGGCGCAGGCCGATCACTTTCCCGAAGATCACCGTCCAGCTCACCAGCGAGACGATCAGCAGACCGGCCATCACCAGTTGCACCACCAGGCTGGCCTGTGTGACCAGGGTCAGTATTGAGAGGTCTTGGTTCATGTCATCTGCTTGAGGTCGATGCCCTGGTGTCGCAGGGCTTGTTGCACATCATCCGGTCGGTGTCAGCAAACGGCGGTCCACCGCTGCCATCCGCGCCACGGCTTCCTTCAAGGATTCCATCGAGGAGGCGAAGGACAGGCGCACATGGTCGGCGGCCAGGGCCGGCCCGAAATCGCGTCCTGGGGTCAGGGTCACCTGTGCATGCTGCATCAGTCGCAGGCACAGGTCCCAACTGTCGGGTGCGATGTCGCGGGTTTGGATCCAGGCATAGAACGCGCCATCGGGGTCCACAGGAACCGGCCAACCGATCGCGCGCAAGGCCGGCACGATGTAGTCCCGCCGCCGCTGGAATTCGCCACGCCGCTGTTCGTACTCCTTCAGGGACTCGTCTTCGAAGCACGCCAGCGCCGCATGCTGCGCCACGGCACTGGCGCAGATGTAGAGGTTCTGCGCCAGTCGCTCCAGGGCAGGAATGGCCTCAGGGGGCGCGACCAGCCAGCCCAGGCGCCAACCGGTCAGACCGAAGTATTTCGAAAAGCTGTTGACCGACCAGACGTCTTCACCCAGACGCAGGGCGGTCTGGCCGTAGCGCGTCTCGTAGCTCAGGCCCAGGTAGATCTCGTCGACCACGGTCCAGCCCCCCAACGCGCGCGCCGTGTCCACCAAGGCTGCCAAATCAACCGGATCGATGGATGTGCCCGTGGGGTTCGACGGCGAAGCCAGCAGGACGCCCCGGGTGGACGCCGTCCAGTGGGACTGGAGTTGGTCGGCCCTCAGGGCATAGCGCTGTGCCGCCCCGGTGGTCACCAATCGCGCCTGCCCACCGGCGGCCGTCACGAAATGGCGGTTGCAGGGATAGCTCGGGTCCGGGCAGATCACCTCGTCGCCGGTGTCGACCAGGGCGAGCATGGCCAGCTGCAGCGCGGCCGATGCGCCGGCCGTCACCACGATGCGCGCCGGATCCACATCGACGGCGAAGCGCTGTGCATACCAGCGCGAAATCGCCTGTCGAAGTGCGGGCAGCCCCGTGGCCGCGGTGTAGGCGGTTCGCCCTTGCCCGATCGCAGCGCGAGCCGCAGCCTGTACCCGTTCGCAGGCGGTGCGGTCCGGCTCGCCGATGTTGAGAAAGATCATCGGACGACCACCCTGTGCAGGGTCGCAGACGGGCGTGCCGCTCAGGGCGGTGGCGCGCTTGGCCACCTCCATGACATAGAAGGGTTCGATGCGTTCGACGCGCGAGGCCAGCCGCATGTCGCAGTGAGGCTCAGGACCTCGTGGCGCGCGCAGCCTGCACCTCGGCCGCGCGCAACTCGGCTGCTGTCTTGTCCAGCACACCGTTGACGTACTTGTGGCCATCGGTGCCACCGAAGGCCTTGGCCAGCTCCACCGCTTCGTTGATGACCACCCGGTAGGGGATCTCCACACAGTGGCCGAGTTCGTAGGCGCCGATCATCAGGGCGGCGTGCTCCACCGGAGAGAGCTCCCGAGCGGGGCGATCCAGATGCCGCACCAGGGCGTCATCGAGCTGCGCGGCTTGTGCGATGCAACCGTGGAGCAGGACTTCAAAGTGCGCCTGGTCACAACCCTCGTGCACCTCCTGCTCTTCCACATGGACCTGGATCACCGCCGGTTCCTCGTGCGAAAGCAGCCACTGGTACAGGCCCGTCAGCGCAGCTTGGCGGGCGCGGCGTCGCGCCGAGGCACTGGAGCCCGGGCGCTTGGGTGAAGCGGTGCCGGCGCTCATGGGCGGGGTGTTCCCGATGGTGCACGATCGGCGCCGGCGTCGCCGCCATCGGGCAGCAGGGCCAGGGATTGCAGCAGGCGGGCCATCTCCACCGCCACCACGGCGGCATCGCGGCCCTTCTCCACCTGGCGGGCCTGCGCCTGTTGGGCGTCCTCCACGGTGAGGATGGCATTGGCGATTGGAATGTGATGGTCCAGTCCCACGCGCGTCACGCCTGCACCGCTTTCATTGGCCACCAGTTCGAAGTGATAGGTCTCGCCCCGGATGATGCATCCCAAGGCCACCAGAGCATCGAAGCAGGCTGACTCGGCCATGCCTTGCAGTGCCAGGGGGACTTCCAGTGCGCCCGGAACGGTCACGGTGTGGATGTCCTGCGCGGTCACGCCCATGTCCTGCAGGGCCGCCCGACAGGCCTGCTCCAGGGCCTGCGTGACCGTCTCATTGAACCGGGCGCGGACGATGCCGATGCGCAGCCCCGAGCCGTCCAACACCGTCCTGGCTGCCGTACTGCCACCTTGCATCAGCGGCTCCTGCCGGCCACGTTGGCCGGTTCACGGTCCGTGCAGGGCAGGAAGCCGGTGACTTCAAGCCCATAGCCCGTCATGCTGGGCATGCGGCGCGGGTTGGACATCAGCTTCATGCGCTGCACGCCCATGGCGCGAAGGATCTGGGCACCGACCCCGTAGGTGCGCAGGTCCATGGCCGAGCCGGTCGCAGCGGCTGCCGGTACCGAATCGGAGGGCAGTGCCCGCCCCAACAAGGCAGCGGCGTCCTCGCCGGCATTGAGCAAGACCGCCACACCCCGTCCCTGTTGCTGCAGGGCGGCGAGGGCCGATGTCAAGGGCCAGGAGTGCCGCGTCGCACCTTGGTCCAGCAGGTCCATCAGCGAGAGCGGTTCGTGCACGCGCACCCAGACTTCGTCTTGGGGTGCCCACTGCCCGCAACTCAGCGCCAGATGCGTATGGCCGGTGCGGTCGCGGAACACGGTGCAATCAAAAGTGCCCTGCGCCGTCTGGAGGGGGCGGGTACCCACGCGCTGAATGAGCGACTCGTTGTGGCTGCGGTGTTGGATCAGGTCGGCAATCGTTCCGATCTTCAGGCCATGTTCCCGCGCAAAGATCTCCAGGTCGGGCAAGCGCGCCATCGTCCCGTCGTCATTCATGATCTCGCAGATCACCGCTGCGGGGCTGAGTCCGGCCATCGAGGCCAAATCGCAACCGGCTTCCGTGTGTCCGGCCCGCATGAGCACCCCACCGTCCTGCGCCTGCAGGGGAAACACATGACCGGGCTGCACAAGATCGCTGGCCTGCGCATGGGGCGATACCGCCACGGCGATGGTGTGGGCCCGGTCGGCGGCTGAGATGCCGGTGGTCACGCCTGTGGCCGCTTCGATGGAAACGGTGAAGGCGGTGCTGTGCTTGGTGCCGTTTCTTGCGGCCATGGGTGGCAAGCGCAGGCGCTCGCACCGCTCGCGGGTCAGGGTCAGGCAGATGAGACCGCGCCCATGCTTGGCCATGAAGTTGATCGCCTGTGCGGTGACGTGGTCCGCCGCCAGCACCAGATCGCCTTCGTTTTCACGGTCTTCTTCATCGACCAGAATGACCATACGCCCCGCGGCCAGATCAGCCACAAGCTCGGGAATCGGGGAAATCGGCATACAAACACGATTGTAGGCCGCGCGGCTTGATGCCTCGGCGTGCACCGTGCGCCTAGGCCGAATCGATGGCGCTCCAAGCGGACTGCCCGGAGGCCGTCAGTGCGCGTACCCGCAGATCCTCGCCGATCGTTTGCGCCTCGATGAACTGCAGGGGCAGGTGGGCGTCCAGGGAATCCAAGGGTGCGTCGAAGATTGCGGCCAGACCGCGACCGCGGCCCAGCAGCCGTGGTGCAAGGTACAGCAGCAGTTCGTCGACCAGCCCGGCCCGCAACAAAGAGCCGTTGAGCTTTTCGCCGGCTTCCACATGCAGTTCATTGATGCCCCTTCTGGCCAAGTCTTGCATCAAGGCGCCGAGGTCGGTCTTGTCGCTGCCGGCAGCAGTGGGCAAGGGACACAGTTCCACGCCAGGAAGGGGGCGCAAGGAATGGGCCGCAGGGCCGTCCTGCACCGCCGTGTAGATGAGGCAACGCCCGGGTGGCGACAGGACGCGGGCCTGCGGGCTGATGGACAGATGCGAATCCACGACGACGCGCAGGGGCTGGTGCACCGTCTGCACGAGTCGAACATCCAATCGCGGATCATCGTCGCGCACCGTGCCGATCCCCGTGAGCACAGCGCCGGCGCGCCGCCGCCAGGCATGTCCATCGCTGCGGGCGGCCGCGCCCGTGATCCACTGGCTGCGGCCATTGAGCAGGGCCGTGGTGCCGTCCAGGGAAGCGGCGATCTTCATCCGCACCCAGGGTCTTCCTCGCTCCATGCGCGACATGAATCCAATGTTCAATTCGCGTGCGGCGCGGCTCCAGTCCCCCTGGTCGACTTCGACCGCCACGCCGGATTCGCGCAACTGCGCCAGACCGCGCCCGGCCACCAGCGGGTTCGGATCCCGGCACGCCACATGCACACGCGTGATGCCCGCATCGATCAGGGCCTGGCTGCAGGCGGGCGTGCGGCCCTGATGGCTGCACGGCTCCAGACTCACCCAGGCCGTCGCACCGCTGAGGTCCAGTCCGGCTACACGCGCCCGGGCCAAGGCCATCGCCTCGGCGTGGTGCCCACCGGCTTCCTGGGTGTGGCCCTCGACGCGTTGGCCTGTACGCGTTTGGATGATGCATCCGACCCGAGGGTTGGGCTCGCTCAGCCCGATGGACTGCTCGGCCAGTTCCAGGGTTCGTTGATGTTCGGGTGTCATGGGGGGCTCGATGACCGAAGTCTAGGGGAAGCGCGGACGCCCCGCCGGCGCGTCCTCAGTGCCGCCTGGGCAGCGGGCGCCAGTAGGTTTGCAGCGTCAATCGCCGGTCGTGACCTCCACGGTCCGTCCACTGCGCCATGAACTGGATGTGGTGGCCGCCTGAGGGTTCTGCCATGTGGGCCTTGGGCTGCTGCCGGCAGGTGAATCGGACCGAGGTCCCGCTGAGCACCGCATCAACCGATGTGGAACATCCCAGGTCGGCTTCTGCGTCCAGGGTCCCGGTTTCCAAGGCGTTGGCCAGGCGCAGGGTGATGGCTTCCTGGATGCCGAGTTGGTGCTCGCTCAAGAGGATGAGGGCCGTCCACCGTGCCAATGCCATCCCGCCCGATGCGGTGAGCAGCGCCGCCAGCAAGATCGAGAGCAGGGCGTGACCGTGGGCCGCAGGCCGCATCGATCGCGCCACGGGCTGTACGAAGCGGCCCGATCCACCGCCGCTCATCGGCTGTCCGTCCAGGAACCCACCACCATGTGCCACATGCCCGCGGCATCACGCCGCAGCACGGTCGCCTCCCGCCAGTAGGCGGCGGGAGCGGATGCCTGAAACACCGCGGCCTGCAAGGTGGCCTGCCACGCCTCATCGCGCGCCGTCATCTGGAGCATCCAGTGCGCCGTTCCCGGTGGCCCCAGCGGTTCCGCAACTGGGCTTGGGACAGCACCGCGGCAGGTGCAGCGCCAGGGGCCGTTCTCCTGAACCGCGTTCAGATCCACACGACAGGTCACCTGTGAACCCGGCGTTTGCAGGAGGCCTGCAAACGAGGTGCCCGCGTCGGTCGGCCCATGGCCCAAGCGGGGCTGGCAGGCCTCGTCAATGGGCCGGGCATCTTGCAGACGCTCAAGCGCCCACATCATGGCGCCATGGCCCAGCGCCTGCGCCTGCAACCGCGCCCAGGCATGCGATTGCAGGCGCTCGCGTTCAACCACACTGCGGTGGATCCAGGCGGTGGACAGCACGGACAAGCCCAACAAGACCAGACAGATCAGCAGAGTCGACCAACCGCGGCTGCAGCGCCGGCCAACCGGTGCGGCCGGCGCCGGTGCTCGGTGCATCACCGCCGCGCCTGCGCGTCGGACCATTCGCAAGGCTGCAGGCCCAGATTGCGCGGCCGCACGGCCACGACCCACACGGACTCGGACGCGGACAGACCCCGGTGGGTGGACGCTGCGATCAGGCGCACCGTGACCCATGGGGTGCAGTCGCCGCGCACACCTTCGGTCAGGCTCATGGTGCTCAGGGCCAGCAGACGGGGATCATTCAGGGGCTGGAACACCGGAGAACCCGGCCGCCGGTGCGAGAGCACCTGCTGGCTCAGCCGCAGGGCAGCCGGGAGGGTGCGGTGGCTGCTCCCACAGGCATCACAGCGGTATTCGATCGCGTTGCGCCCCAGCGCGTCGTGGCCGAGCCGGTCATAGGCCGGTTCGGCGCCGTGTGTGTAGCGGTGCCCGGCCATCCGCAGTTCGGCACGAATCAGCTCCGTGAGTGCCCCCAGGTCCTGCGCCTGCCACTGCCGCTGCACCGCTTGGAAGCCGAGCCCCATCTGGTGCATCAGGAGCGACACCGCTGCCGCGCTGATGAACAGGCCCAAGACCTGGGCCACCATCCACTCCAGCAGCACCACCCCCCTTTCACGCGGCTGGGATCGTCGGCGTCTGGGTGCGGGATCAGGGGGGCCAACAGCGTCCTTGCAGGTCCTCTGCAAGCTCGCCATCGGCGCCCGCGTGAAGCCGCCGCGCCAGGCCCGCTTCCACCGCGATGGCCAGACGCGCGCAGGGGCCATCGCGCTCCTGGGTCGACCCCGGACGCGCCTGCGCCAGCAGGACATAGCCTTGCGCCGAAGCCGCGTGCACCGAGACCTCATAGTGCCCGGCCCCGGAGTACGGGCCCAGCCCCAGGGCCTGTACATGGTCCGCGTAGCCCGCGTTGCGCGTGCGGTACCGTTCCTGCGCCATCTCCAGGTTTGCCAAGGCTGCGATGGCATCCAGGCGGCGCGCCCGCTGCACGTGCTGCACATACGAGGGGTAGGCGACCGTGGCCACCAAGGCCATGATCAGCAGCACCATCAACAGTTCGCCCAGCGAGAACCCCCAGGGCCACGCCGGGCGCGCCGCAGGCGCCGGGCCCGGGCAGGGCGGACGGCGCTGGGACCCTGATGGCATGCGCATGCCTCAGCACGCCGGCACCCCCGAGGCCAGGCCATCGGGTGAGCAGGTGCGCACGCGGCCGGCGAGGTTCACCACATGGTGAATGGACCGCCCATTCGGCAGCTCAAGTTTGATCGTGGCGGTGGGCGTGACCGTTCGGCTACCCGGGTTCCAGAGTTGGCCGCTGCTGAGTCCCGATACCTGCACGCCTGCGGGCAGGGGACTGCTGATGGCCAGCACGCGGGCGCCGGGCTTGCAACTCGGCGGCAGATGGCAGCCGCTGCAATCGCCCCGCGCACCGGTGTGGAGGATGAGACAGGGACTCGGTCCGGTCTGCAGTTCCAGTCGCGCGGGCTGGTGGTGGGTGAACGCCCATGTGCGAGCGGCGCGCACGACCCGTGCCCAGTCCCCGGAAGCGGCTTTCAGTTGCTGAAGCTGGACCAGATCGGTCAACTGTGGATAGGCCAGGCCACCGGCCATCGCCACCAGCGCCAACACCGTGAGGGCTTCGGTCAGGCTCAGGCCGGCTGAGCGCCGGTGGCGGACCGATGCATGCGGGGCGCTGGGGTCGCCGACTGGTGAACGTGGCATCCCGCCACTCTAGGGTGCCGAGACCGCTGGCGCATCCACCCTCCGGTGGGGATTTCGTGTGACCCCTGGGCGGGCCTGGGAGGGCTGCACCGGCCGCTGTCCCGGGGACGCGCCTCAGATGTCGCGGATCAGCTTGCGGAACTCATCAACGTCTTCAAAGCTGCGGTAGACGGATGCAAAGCGCACATAGGCCACCTTGTCGATCCGCTTGAGCTCGCGCATGATGAGCTCACCCAGGCGAGACGAGGGCACCTCGCGTTGCCCGCTGCCCAGGAGCTGCTCCTGGATGCGCTCCATCGCATCATCCACTTGCTCGATGCTCACCGGGCGTTTGCGCAGGGCCAGCTGCATCGATGCCCGCAGCTTGGCGGGCATGAACTCCACCCGTGAGCCGTCTTTCTTTACCACCACCGGCATGGCGATGTCGGCGCGCTCGTAGGTGGTGAAGCGGCGGTCGCAAGCCGGGCACTTGCGCCGGCGCCGGATCGCATCACCCTCGTCGGAATCGCGCGTCTCCACGACTTGCGTGTCGGCGTGGTTGCAGAAGGGACACCTCATGGCGTTCTTGTGGTTCCGTCGAGGGCGAGGTGATGAGCCTTGCGGACGGGCGCCTCAGCGGTAGACCGGGAAGTCACGCGTCAACGCCGCCACCTTGGCCCGTACGCCGGCGATGTGGGCCTCGTCGTGGGGCTGGTCCAGGACATCGGCGATGAGGTGCGCCGTGATGCGGGCCTGCTCATCCTTGAACCCCCTGGTCGTCATCGCCGGGGTGCCCAGCCGGATGCCGCTGGTGATCATCGGCTTTTGCGGGTCGTTGGGGATGCCATTCTTGTTGCAGGTCATGTGCGCGGCACCCAGGACGGCCTCGGCCTCCTTGCCCGTGAGATTCTTCGGGCGCAGGTCCACCAGCATCACATGGCTTTGCGTGCCCCCGCTGACGATCCGCAGCCCGCGCGAAATCAGCGTTTCGGCCATCACCCGCGCATTGCTCACCACCTGCTGCTGGTACTGCTTGAAGTCCGGTTGCAGCGCCTCGTGGAAAGCCACCGCCTTGCCGGCGATGACGTGCATCAGGGGCCCGCCTTGGATGCCGGGGAAGATGGCACTGTTGACCTTCTTGGCGATGTCTTCGCTGTTGGTGAGGATGATGCCCCCGCGAGGGCCGCGCAACCCCTTGTGGGTGGTGCTGGTCACCACATCGGCATGCGGCAGGGGGTCCGGATAGACACCGCCGGCGATCAGTCCTGCGTAGTGCGCCATGTCCACCATGAAATAGGCGCCGATGGCCTTGGCCACGCGCGCGAAACGTTCGAAGTCGATGTGCAGCGAGTAAGCCGATGCGCCGGCGATGATCAGCTTGGGCTTGTGCTCATGGGCCAGGCGCTCCATCGCGTCGTAGTCGATCACTTCGCGGGCGTCCAGGCCGTAGCTCACCACCTTGAACCATTTGCCGCTCATGTTCAGCGGCATGCCGTG
>JBMSQF010000058.1:0-14449 GCA_049423145.1 Burkholderiaceae bacterium | reverse complement strand
GAGCGCAGGTGCGAGGGATAGAGCTCCGACATCCAAGGCCCCCAAATGGCGCTGCAGGCCAGGGCCACTCCATAGAGGAAGCCGATGAACTCGAGCCCCCCAATCGAGACCGGTGCAAAGAGGTAGATGGGGATCAGCACCGCACAGGCCAGAAATCCGGTGGCGGCAATGCGGCGGCCGTACTGATCGCTCAGCCACCCCCAGCACAGGGCGCCCAAGGCACTGCCCACAAACTGCCAACCCACGATGTCGCCCACCGCGGTATCGGGTACACCACGCTCGGTGCGAAGAAAGGTGGTGGCCCAACCAGTGAACGCTTGGTAGGCAAAAAAGTTCAGTCCGCTCATGAGCGCCAGGAAAATGGTCTGACGGCGCACACCCGGCTGGAACAACTCCATCACCGGCAAGGTGCTTTGCGCCGTGGCTTGGCCACCCACCAGACCGTCCATCGGGACCAGGCGACGGTCGTCGGGAATCAGCGCCAGCGCCAGAAGCGCCAGGGCCACCGGCACGGCGCCCGCATAGAGCATGAGTTGCCAATCCAGCCCAGCCCGAAACACCGCCGATGACACGAAGCCCAGGGCTGAGACTGCCAGGTTGTAGGTGCAGAACACCACGCCCGCGATGCGACCACGGACCTCGCGGGCAAACAGACCCGAATAGATGCCCACCGCGATGGGGAACATGGAGCCCATGAAGAACCCAAGGTACAGCCGTTGTGCCACAAGGCCCGCATAACTGCTGACCGCCAAGGCGGCAAGCAGCCCGGAACCGAAGCCAACCATGGAGATCACCAAAGCGTTGCGGCGCCCGATCTTGTCGGCCACCTGGCCCATGATGACCGCACCCACCAGGGCGCCGATGGACTGCAGCGTGTAGGCCGAGCCCGTCTGCGTGAGCGTCAGGCCCAGGCTGTCGCGGATATAGGGCCGCAGAATGTCGATCGTGTTCCAGGACCAGGCATAGAAGAAATAGGCCACGAGCAGAAAGCCCAGGGCCAGCGCGCGGCGCGGCAGACCGAGCTCATCGGCGCGGATCCAGGGCTTGCCGGTCGCGGTGGAGACGGGGGGCGTGGCGTGCTCGGTCATGGGGCGTAGGTACGGGACGCGATCGCTGCACCTTCGGCCATCGCGGCGAACTTGGCATAGACGATATCGGCATCGACTGCCCCGAATCCGGCGAAGGTGCCGAATCCGCAATCGGTTCCGGCCATCACGCGATCAGGCCCGACGGTATCGGCGAACCGCTGCAGGCGCTGCGCGACCAAACGGGGATGTTCCACAAAATTGGTGGTGGAGTCCAGCACACCGGGTATCAGGATCTTGTCGTCAGGGATGAGATGCCGCATCTGCGCGATCGTTTCCCATTCATGCGCATGTCGGGGATTGGAGGTCTCGAAGAGCAGGCCTTGGGGTTTGGCCTTCATCACGATAGGCAAGATGGTGGCCAGCGGGACATCCTTGTGGTGGGGTCCCTCATAGTTACCCCAACAGACATGCATGCGCACTCGGTCGGCGGGAATGGCCACCAGCGCCTCGTTGAGCGCCTCCACATGCTGCTGGATCCGACGCAGGTATTCGGTCTCCTCAAGATCCTTGTACATCATGTGTCGGCCCAATCCGAGGTCCGGAGAATCCAGTTGCAGGATCAGACCGGCATCAACGATGGCGTGGTACTCGTGTCGCAGCGCGTGGGCCAGCGCCTGGAGGTACTCGTCATCCCTCGCATAGTGGCGGTTGGGCTGGAACAGGGCCACCACCCCGGGCGATGCGGCATTCATGAAGACCGACTTCGCGCCATGCCGCTGCGCAGCAGCCTTCACATGGGCGATGTCGTGTTCCAGCGGCAGCAGGGACTTCACCTGAATGGGCCCGACGCAGCACGGACGCCGATAGGTGGGGGTGCCACCACTGGAGGCCAGTCGCTTCATGAAACCGGGATAGTCCAGCAGGTCGGCCGGGGTGCGCCGCTCGCTGTCGCCATCAAATCCGGTGTAGCGGTCCTTGATGTAAGTGGCGTAGCTGATCTTGCTCATCTCGCCGTCGCTCACCAAATCGATACCCGCCTGCACTTGGCGGTGCACGGCTTCATCAACGGCCAACCGCATCGTTTCATTGAACACGGCTTCATCCACCACCTCGCCCCGCTCCCGCGCAAAGATGAGGTCGACAACCGGTTGGCTGCGCGGCAGAGACCCGACGTGGGTGGTGGGAAAGTACCGGCGTGAGGTCATGGAAGGCTCCGGGTCGGCTCTGCACTTCGCCCATGAGGCTGCTGCGACGGCCAACGGTATCGAGAAACAGCAAGGCCGGCAAAGCGCCGGCCCGTGCTGGAGACCACAGTAGGGTCAGAAGTTGCTGTAGGTCAGGCGCACACCCATCATCCGTGGTGGCGCTGCGCTCACCTGCAGAGCACCACCGCCACCCCAGACGAAGCGGTTGATGGTCTGCTTGTCGCTGGCGTTGTCGATGAAGCCCAAGACGGACCACTGGTCGTTGATCCGCCAATTGACCTTCAGGTCGGTCTTGGTGAAGGCGCCCTGCTTTTCAATGCCGGCGTTGGTCGGCTGCCCGTAAAAGCCGCTGTTGTAGGACACCACGATCATGGGGGTGAGACGGCCACCGCCCGCCAGGCCGATGTCGTGACGCAGGAAGACAGAGCCCTGCGAGCGGGCCGCGTAGGGGATCTGGTTACCCGAGAGGTCGCAACCAAACGCGGCGGCCGGTTGCCCGGTGCCACCGGTTCCAGGCACCACGCCGCACTTGTAGCCTGGCGCATAGAGGCGACGCTGACCGGCCGGAGCAATCACCACACCGTTGGCATCCGTTTGAGGCGTCGTGGCGGTGGGGTCGGCCACCAGGATCGACGTACCGAAGGGCAGCGCCACATCCGGGAAGCTCGTGTACTTGGCATCCAACAAGGACAGGGCGCCACCGACAGTGGTGGCGCGGGAGGCACGCCACTCGAGCTCGGCCTCCAGGCCCTTGGCGCGCGCCTTGGCCGCGTTGAAGATGGCCGAGATGGTGGTGTTGCCCACCGGGATCTGGCGCTGCTCCTGCAGGTTGGTGTAGTCGTTGTTGAAGGCCGCGACGTTGAGCTGTAGCGTGTTGCGCAGGAAGCGGTTCTTAGAGCCCACCTCCATGGCCACCACCTCTTCAGGCTTGAAGGTGCGTGCCGACTCAAGGGCCTGACCGGAGTTGAAGCCACCCGAACGGAAACCATTGGAGACGGTCATGTAGACCAGTTGGTCCTTATTGAGCTCGAAGTCCAGGCCTACGCGGCCCGTGCTCTTGGTGAAGGTGGCGTCGCGGTAGGTGGCACCGGTGGTGGTGTTGGTGCCCGGCAGGCAGTTGAAGCCTGGGCGTGCTGGCGAATCGAGGCAGTTGCTGACACCGGCTGCGCCATACGCGGAGGTGGGCGGCAGCGGCGTGGCCAGTGTGATGAGATTGCCATCGGGAGCACCGGCGGCATTCAGCGGCAGCACCGTGTTGGCGTTGGCAAACTTGAAGGACTTCAGATCACGGGTGTGGCGGGCACCTGCCGTCAAGGTCAGTGCTGGGCTGAGCTTGTAGTTCAACTGGCCGTACACCGCGCGCGAATCGGTTTCGGGCATCTGGTTGTCGTAGAAGCCGCCACCGTTCTGTGCCAGGGACAAGGGACTGACCAGAGACGAGGACCGGATGGTGCGCGGCAGCTGCTGGTTGATGAAGGTGCCCCGCAGCTCATCACGGAACAAATACAGTCCCGCGACATAGCCCAGCGGTCCCTTGCTGTTGGATAGAACCTGGAACTCCTGCGAGAAGGTCTTGGCTGTCGTGGCTTGGTAGTCCAGTGCGATGGTGGAAGCCGAGAAGTCCGAGTCCGAGGTGCGTGTGGCTTCGAAATCGGCGTAACCTGTGATGGACTTCAGCGTCATGCCTGGCAGCTGGTAGGTCAGGTCCAGGTTCGCATTGCGGTCGCTCAGATTCAGGAAAGTGCGGTAGTCGTTGTCAACCACATAGGCATTTCCGGCCTTGTAGATGGGAATGCCCAAGTCAACGCCGGTGCCGGCCGCGTTGGCTCCGGTGCCGGCACCTGCCCCCTGCGTACGCGAACAGTCGTTGACACCGTCGCGGTTGCCCCCGCGCGGATTGATGATGGTGAGTGTGGCGTTGAAAAGCTGCTGGCAAGAGGGCGTGTGCACATAGGTGCCAGCCATCTTGTAGCCGAAGGCCGAGCCACCGTTGCCGGTTTGCTGGCTGCCATCCAGGCGCAGGACCGCTTCGAAGTCGCGGCTGGGTTTGAACAGAAGACTGCCGCGCAGGTAGCGCATGTTCTGATCAAACAAACCAGCGGCCTTGTTGAAGTCGTTGGCCACCCAGGGGTTTGATCTGTCGACCACGCCCACCAAGCGGAAGGCCATCGTGTCGTTCAAAGGCAGGTTCTGAATGAATTCAGCGCGCTTCTTGCCAAAGTTGCCGACTTGGAGGCTGGCCGTGGTTTCCGTGGACTTCAGCTCGGGGGCATTGCTGGTGATCACCACGCTGCCACCGAAGGTGTTGCGCCCGAAGAGCGTGCCCTGGGGTCCCCGCATGACTTCGACCCGCGAAGCATCCACGAAGCCCATCATCGCCTGCTGGGCGCGCGACTTGTAGACGCCGTCCACGAAGTAGCCGATGGTCGTATCGGCGTTGACCGCCACGTTCTCGGTGCGCACGCCACGCATGGCCGGGCGGGCATCGGCACCCGATCGGCCGAAGGTGAAGCCGGGCACCACGGTGTCGAGTTGCGAGACATCGGTGAGGTTGCGCTCAGTGAGCGTGGTGCTGGTCAGACCGGTGACGGACACGCTCACCTTCTGCTGGTCCTCCAGGCGCCGGTTCGCCGAGACGGACACCGACTGGATCTCCCCGCTGTCCGAAGCACGGGCCGTGCTTGACGAAGCCTGCGCGTGCGCAGGGGCCACCCAGGCGGAAGCCCAGGACCCGACGGCTACGGCCACCATGACGGCGAGCGGATTGCGGCGGAACTGTTTCATCTGTGTCTCTCCATTGGGGTTGGAACGGCTGCCCGCAACGCGGCAGCAATCAGCGGTTGTGGGGAAGTTTCGGAGGGCGTCTACGGTGATGCAAGCGTATGCAATCTGTATGCAAGCTTCCTAGGAAAAGTACCTACCTTTCATGCAGCAAAGACGCCACGGAAGCGCTCAGTAGCTGAGCGCGGCTCGGCCCTGCTGCGCGGCCTGCCGGAAGGCGCGGGTGATCAGTGAGGTGGTCACCGTCGCGAAATAGCGGCCACCCCATGCGGCATAGCGCTCCTCCTCCTCTGGGGTCAGTGCCAGCACACCGGCACATTTGCCCTGCCCGCTCACGTCCTTCAGCACATGCTCAATGGCCGCCTGCACGGGTTCATCGGTCCACCGGTTTTCATGACCCATGGCGTGGGCCAGATCGTTTGGGCCCACAAAGACTGCATCGACGCCGGAAACGGCGGCGATGTCGCCGGCCTGCTCCACCGCCTCAGGGGTCTCCACCATGGCGACCAGGACAATCGACTCGTTGCTCAGGGCCGTGTGGGCCGGTCCGCCGAATGCACCGTAGCCCGCCGCGCGTGAGCTGAAGGCACTGCCCCGGCGGCCGCCACGCCCCTGCGGCAAAGGATAGCGAACCATCTCCACCAGGCGCCGCGCGTGCGCGGCTGACTGCACCATGGGCACCTGCACGCCACTGGCCCCCATGTCCAGCACGCGGGGTATGTCGTGTTCGAGACAGCGGACCAGCGCTGGAATACCGCTGGCCCGGGCCGCCCGCAGCAGGTGCTCGGTCATCAGGTGGTCAGCGCTGCCGTGCTCGTTGTCGATGATCACCAGGTCGAATCCCGCGAATGCACACATCTCAACGATGGCCGGGCTGGGCAGGCCGTTGAAGATGCCGCGCATCCTTTGGCCTGAACGGAACCTCGCCGCAAGTTCAACATCCAGGGGATGGTGCGGATGCAGGGGATGGGGTGTGGAATTCATCGCTGGGCCCTCTCCACGAAGCGCTGCAGGGCCACACAGCCATCGGCGTCCAGTGCCCAGCCCTCCTCTGCGGCGGCGCGGACCACGCCCTCGTCCCACTCGATCTGCTTGCGGTGGTCGCCGGCCGTCATCAACAGCACCCAGGCCTCTTCCGAGCCGGTGTTGCACAGGCTGCGCCAATGGTCGCCCGGGACGGCATAGGTGTCCCAGCCCGAGGGTAAGCCTGCCAGCGGGAACAGCGCCGGTCCATCGTCCGCCTCCACCGTCAGATCCACCTGTCCCCGGAACGTGGTCATCACCTGCTTGTCCGGCAAGCGATGGCGGGAAACCCGTCCCCCGGCCGGAATCCGCAACCACTCCAGGCTGACACCATGTGACTTCGCCACGGGCGGCACGGCGTCCCGGTCTTCGCTGACACCCAGGCCGATGACGGGGGCCAGTGTGGCGCCACAGCCGGGCAGCGAACCATCCAGCAGGCTGTGGGGGCCAAAGCGAAGCTCACTGGCCCGCACCACGCGATGGCTCATTTCCGCCTCGGACCAAGGCCGCAGCGCCGCAATCTCCGCCTCGGTCATTGGCCGAAGAGGTCGCTCATCGGGCCGCAAGGCATCGCCACGTCGGGTATCGACGATCCGGTACTGTTCGGTCAGGTACACGCCCTGCCGGGCGGCGGCTGCCAGGGTGCCGGGGCCCCATAGGATGCCGCCGGTGTGGTCACGGCCCAGCGCGGTGAACAGGAACCCGTCGTCGACACCGACATTGGTGAAGCCGCGGTAGATCCAGGTCGGCACCGAGACGATGTCGAGCTCACCGATCTCCACATGAAGCGGGTCTGGATTGAAGCCCCATTGGATGCGCCACTGGCCCTTGGCGCAGATGAAGACTTCGCAGCTGAAGTGAAGATGCGGCGGGTTGACACGCCCGTGGGGAATAGACACGCCGCCGACCTGGAAGCCGTGAGGCTCGCGCAGGCTTACCGGCTGCTTGTCGTTTTGCGACACGCCCGGCCCCACCAGGGCGTAGTTGTACTTCGGTGAGCACTCGGGAATCGCGTAGTCGATGAAGGCCTCGGTCGAGTACCGCAGGCTCGAGAACGGGATGTGGCGCTGTTGGAGTTCTTTGGTCTTCATCGATCGATCGGGGTAGGGGGTGGGGGCAGGCCTTGCGCCAGGCCGCCGGCCGGTTGCGCCAGCCAACGGCGAATCGCCTGCGCCAGTCGACCCGGGGCTTCCAGGGGAATCATGTGGCCACAGCGGTTCATGGCCTTGGTGAGAGCGTCCTGTCGAGCCGCCTGCAGCCGCTTCTGCAGGGGTGGGGGACACAGGCGGTCTTCGTGGCCGTAGAACACGGCCACCGGCCCGGGAAAGTTGCGGAAGGCCTCCAGGCCATCGGCGCGCTGGGCCGCCAAGGCCAACTGCCGTCGGGCCAGGCCCCTCGGTGTGGACCGCGCCATCTGCACCAACAGACGGGCCTGCCAGGGTTGCGGTCGCCGGGCGAAGTAGCCGGACTTGGCCGCACGCGCCACGGCGGCGGGCCCCTGGCGTTGAAGAAGGCGACGCTGCGCACGCGCACGCCTCCTGACTGGGGTACTGGCCGCCTCGGCGTTGCTGCCCAGCAGGGCCAGGCGCGCCAGCGGCGCTTTGAGTGGGGCACGCGACGGCACCGTCTGCGCCAGGCGCTGAAGCGCCCAGATGCCGCCCAGAGAAAAGCCCAGCAGGTTCAGCGGCTCCTGCGCGTCCCACCAAGCGGGCCTGGAATGACCAAACAGTTCACGCCACCGCGCCACCCGCACACACACCGCCGGACGCAAACGGCGAGTGACAGCAGCGAACAGGCGCTGATCGCACAGCGTGCCGGGAACCATGATCAGACGCATGCGGTCATGCCTGCGGTGAGAGCACCTGCATCCAGTTGGCCACCTCATCGATGAGCACCCACTCGCGGACGATCAGGCCCTCTTCGATTTCAAGGTGGGTGATCCCCAGGATCTCCACCGGACGGCCAGTGGGCGGCCCGTAACGCCCATCGCCCTCATGCGAGGCATGCCAACGCCAGCGCATGGCCACGGCCGTGGCGCGGCCCGGGCGGGGCACGCTCACCAGGTGTTCGATATCCACGCGGGGGCGGGGCAACGCCTGCAGGAGGTCCCCCCAGAACCGGGCGCGGGCTCCGCGACCCACGGCCACCGAAGCCGCTGGCAGAGCGGCGATGACGTCATCGGCCACTCCGCGCTGCTGGCCGTTGGCCCGGCCCAAACCGTCCAGCCAGGCCTGCGCCGCATCGGCAGCGGGGCCGGCTGGCTCGACCCAGGACCGGTAAGGCTCGGGTGCCGCCGGCATCTGAGGCTTGTTCCAGCCACCGGCCGCATCCAGCCATGCCTGGGCCACATCCCGTTCATGCCGACCGATGGCCCGCGCAATGGCTGCCTGGTCCCGCACCAGCCATTCATGGATGATGCGATTGTCCTTGCATACGCAGTCAGCAATGGTGCGGACATGCACCGGGCGGTTCGTGGGCGACCCGAAGACGCCCGGCCCGGCGTGGGTCATGGGACTGAAGATCCGGTGGGAGGACAGAAAGCCGCCCTCCTCATCCCCCGAGATGATGACGTCTTCGGCCAGGAGCCGACGATCCGGGAAGGCCTGCAGGGTCCTGCGCGTGCCCTCGATCACCGGTTCAATGCCGATGCTGACCGAGGAGGGTGTTTCCACCGCGCAATCCCCGCCGTAGTAACGGCGGATGTCCTCCAGGCGCCGCCCCTCCCAGATACGGTCGGTGATGACGCGAATGTAGTGGTCCAGGTTCTGGAACTCGGGATCGAAACCCTTCATCAAACCCTCATTTCAAATCAGATGCGCATGCAATGAGTGGGCTAGCGCGTGGAAGTGATGCGGCGGCGACGCTCGCCGCCGCGCACTTCGGGTTGGGCGGTCCGAACCGATCCGCGGATGATGAGTTCACCAGGAACCGTCACGTTGTCACCGCCCTTGCCGGCGTCCTGGCGCAGATGCCGCTGCAGCAGGTCCACGGTGGCCTCGATCATCGGGCCCAGGGGTTGCTCGACCGTGGTGAGCTGGTAGCTGGGCCAGGCCGCCTGCGGCACGTTGTCGAATCCGACCACCGACACATCCTCCGGCACGCGCAGGCCCAGTTCGTGGCGCAAGGTGTCCATCACGGCAAAGGCCATGTGGTCGGAGGCCACGAACACCGCATCGGGGCGGTCGCCCTTGGAGGAAAAAATCTCGTGCGTGGCCTGACGGGCCTGCTCGAAGTCGTAGTTGCCCACGGCCCGGGCCCAGATCCGCAGACCACGGTCGGCCAGGCCTTCGCGGAAGCCGCGCTCGCGCTCAAGGTTGGTCGACGACTCCTCGTTGCCCGCGATGAATGCAATGCGCTGGTGACCGCTGTCGGCCAGGTAGCGCGCCACCGTCCGTCCGCCGGCGATGTTGTCGGAGCGCACCGAACTGACGGCGCCGGCGCTGCCATGGGCCATGACGCGATTGAACAGCACGACCGGAATCGCCGCGTCGGCGCAGCGCTGTGCGATGGAAGAGGACAGCGTGGTGGCTGCCAGGATGATGCCGTCCACGTGGTACTGCAGGATTTCGTTGACGAGCTCGTCAGAGTTGGGGTTGTCCGAGAGAAACAGCAGCACATGGTGGCCGTCGGCCTGCAGGCGCTTGGACAGCCGCTCCAGCGCCACGGGGTGGAACAGATTGCCCAGGTAGGACAACACCAGCCCGATGATGCGGCTGCGCTTGGTGGTGAGGCTGCGGGCGTGCGCGTTGGGCCGATAACCCAGCTTGCGCGCCGCATCCATCACCTTTTCCCGCGTGGCAGGGGACACACTGGCCCCCGGCGTGAAGGTGCGGCTGACCGCCGACTGCGAGACATTGGCCAGCCGGGCCACATCGATGGAGGTGACGTTGCTTTTCATGCCCACCATCATGCTGCGGTCCAGCCCCCGTCGACCATCAAGGCACTGCCGGTGACCAGCGCCGCTGCCTCCGAGGCCAGGAACACCACTGCCCCCATCACGTCGCGCGGCGTGCCGATGCGCCCGAGGGCAATGCGGGACTTCACGAATTCAGCGAAGCCGGTGTCGCGCAGCATGGGCTCGGTCATGGCGGTGAGAATGAAGGTGGGGCACAGCGTATTGACGCGGATGCCGTGGGGGCCGAGTTCCCAAGCCAGGGCCTTGGTCATCCCCTCGACTGCGTGCTTGGTGCCGCAGTACACGGCCCGCTTGGGTCCGCCTACATGCCCCATCTGGGACGAGATGGTGATGATGGAGCCACCCCGCTGGTGGGCCATCATGTTGCGCGCGGCTTCCCGCGCCAGGAAATAGGCGGCCTTGACGTTCAGGTCCATCACCGCCTCCAGGTCCTCGTCCGTCGTTTCGGTCAGGGGCGCGGGGCGGTTGGTGCCGGCGCTGTTGACCAGGACGTCCAGTGCACCGATGTCGCGCAGGCTGCGGGTCACGGCCGCGCTGTCGGTCACGTCCAGCATCAAGGCCTGCGCGCGTCCGCCGTCAGCGACGATGGCCTGTGCGACTTCCTGCACTTGATCCGCCGACCGCGCGGCGACCACCACCTCGGCGCCCGCCTGCGCCAGGGCGTGGGCGCACGCGGCGCCAATGCCCCGCCCCGCGCCGGCCACCAGCGCCCGCCGGCCGTCCAATCGGAAGCTGGGCAGGACGAAGGACTCCACCGCCGACACGCCCGCCTACTCCGCCGCCACCGGCTGGTACCAGGCCACATCGCGGCGGCCGTAGCGGCGCACGCGGATGTTGGCCTGCTCGCCGTGGCCGGCGAAGTTCTCCATGTGGCACAGGCGCGAGCAATAGGCCCCGATTTCGGCGCTGGCCTCGTCGGTGAGGACGCGCTGGTAGGTGCAGGTCTTGAGGAACTTACCCACCCACAGGCCACCCGTGTAGCGGGCGTTGCGGTTGGTGGGCAGGGTGTGGTTGGTGCCGATGACCTTGTCGCCGAAGCTGACATTGGTGCGCGGGCCCAAGAAGAGGGCGCCGTAGTTGGTCATGCGGCGCAGGAACAGGTCCGGGTCGGTCGTCATCACCTGGACATGCTCGTAGGCCAGGTCGTCGGCCACGGCGATCATCTCGTCGAGGGTGTCGCAGACGATCACCTGGCCGTGCTCCTCCCATGCCTTGCGGGCGATGGCCGCGGTGGGCAGGATGCCCAACTGGCGATCGACTTCGGCCATGGTGTCGCGGGCCAGCTTTTCGCTGTTGGTCAGAAGAACGGCCGGAGAGGTGGGGCCGTGTTCGGCCTGGCCCAGCAGGTCGACCGCACACATCTCGCCGTCCACCGATTCATCGGCAATCACCAGCGTTTCGGTGGGCCCCGCGAACAGGTCGATGCCCACGCGGCCGTAGAGCTGCCGCTTGGCTTCGGCCACGAACATGTTGCCGGGGCCTACCAGCATATCCACCGGCTTGATGGAGCCGGTGCCGATGGCCATGGCGGCCACCGCCTGCACGCCGCCGAGCACCAGGATTTCATCGGCCCCGGCCATGTGCATGGCCGCCACGATGGCCGGATGCGGCTCGCCCTGGTAGGGGGGTGCGGTGGCGATCACGCGAGGCACGCCCGCCACCTTGGCGGTGAGCACGCTCATGTGGGCCGATGCGATCAGCGGGTACTTGCCACCGGGGATGTAGCAGCCCACGTTGTTGACCGGGATGTGCTTGTGACCCAGCACCACGCCGGGTCGGGTCTCGACTTCTACGTCCTGCATGCTCTGGCGCTGGATTTCGGCGAAGCGCCGGATCTGCGCCTGGGCGAAGCGGATGTCGTCGAGTTCCCGCGCTGACAGGCGCGACATGGCCTTCTGGATCTGATCTTGAGAAAGCAGGAACTCGCTCGGGTCCCACTGGTCGAACCGGCGGGAATACTCGCGCACGGCCTCGTCACCGCGCCTTTCGATGTCGGCCAGGATCTGCTCGACGGTGATTCGGACTTGATGGTCGGCCGCTGCCAGGGTCGCGGCGTCCTGCCCCTTCTTCAGATGACGGATCATGTTCGTTGATGCCTCATTTGGCCTAAGATTGCATACGCATGCAGTCTAGCAACCCCGTCCCCACTCAGCTCTGGTGAAAACACCAACCCCACGATGAACACCACCCTCCAACAAGCCAAATCCGTCGTCTGGCGGGCCGTGCGTGAACTCGAGGCATCCCCCTCGTTGGCCACCTGCCGGTCCCTGCTGAGCCCCGACTCGCAGTGGGTGGTGGCCCATCCGGTCAATGAACTGTTGGGACCGGACGCGGTGGCCGAACGCCTGCTGGCGCCGCTCCGCCGGGCCCTGCCGGATGCGGAGCGCCGGATCGATCTCTTCTTCGCCGGGTACTGGGATGGACGGATCGACGGCGGCGCCGGTACCTGGGTGACCTGCACGGGACACTACCTGGGGCGCTTTCGGGAACCGCTGTGGGGGATCGAGCCCACCGGTGAACCCGCCTGGCTGCGATTCGGGGAGTTCTATCGGGTAGAGGGCGAGCACATCGTCGAGGCCCGCATCCTGCTGGACCTGGTCGACCTCGCGCGGCAGGCGGGCCGGCGCATCCTGCCCCCCTCCTCCGGACTGGAACTGCTGGTGCCGGGTTCGCGCCATGCCTCGGGGATCCTTCTGGCGCCCCAGGACGCGGCCCGGGGTGAAGCCAGCCTGCGGTTGGTGGAGGACATGATCGGCGGCCTGGGACGGTACGACCAGAAGGATCTGCGCAGCATGGGCATGGGCCAGTACTGGCGAGACGACATGATGTGGTACGGCCCCTGCGGCATCGGCACCTCACGCGGCATCGAGGGCTTCCAGCGGCACCACCAGAAGCCCTTCCTCGTGGCCTTCCCCGACCGCAAGGGCGGCCACCACCGGGCCCGCTTCGGCGAGGGGGACTTTGTCGCGTCCACCGGTTGGCCCAGCGTGCGCGCGACCCATGCCGGCCCTTATCTGGGCACGCCGGCCAGCGACCGCGCGATCACCATGCGCGTGATGGACTGGTGGCGCCAGGAGGACGGCCTGCTGGCCGAGAACTGGGTGCTGATCGATCTTCCCCACCTGTTCCTGCAGATGGGGGTGGACCTGCTGGAACCCGACCGTCGGGTGGGTTGACGCACATGGCCGTATCCGTCTTCGACATCTTCAAGATCGGTATCGGACCGAGCAGCTCCCACACGGTGGGGCCGATGCGGGCTGCGCGCATGTTCGTGCACCGCCTGCAGGCCGAAGGTCTGATCGCCCGGGTGTCCCGGGTCCGCTGCGAGCTCTTCGGGTCCTTGGGCGCCACGGGCAAGGGTCATGGCTCGGACACGGCCGTGCTGCTGGGCCTGTGCGGCCATGACCCCGAAACCGTGGACGTCGACCAGGTGCCGGCGATGGTGCAGGCTGTGCGAGAGGCCGGCCGTATCCGCACCATTGACCATGGGCAGGTCCACGAGTGGGCCTTCCACGAGTCCAAGGACCTGGTCTTTCACCGCAGGGCCACCCTGCCCTTCCATGTCAACGGGATGTCGCTGACGGCCTGTGCGGATGATGGGAGCGAATTGACGACCCGCCGTTATTACTCGGTGGGAGGCGGCTTCGTGGTGAGCGAGGAACTGGCGGCCGATGGCAGCCGGCACGCGCAGATTGCACCCGACACGCAGCAGTTGGCCTTTCCCTTTCACAGCGCCGAGGAACTGCTGGCCCACACGCGCGCCCAGGGCTTGCCCATCTCGGCGCTGATGCGTCAAAACGAGCACCACTGGCGGGACGATGCGGCCATCGATGCGGGACTGGACCGCATCTGGACGACGATGGTGGCATGCGTGGAGCGCGGCTGCCGGACCGAGGGTGTGCTGCCCGGCGGTTTCAAAGTTCGCCGTCGGGCCGCCGCCTGGTACCGCGATCTGATGCGCAACTGGCCACCTGCACTCGACGACCCCCTGATCGTGATGGATTGGGTGAACCTCTACGCCTTGGCCGTCAACGAGGAGAACGCCGCGGGTGGGCGCGTGGTGACCGCCCCCACCAACGGCGCGGCCGGCATCATCCCCGCCGTCCTGCACTACTACGACCGCTTCATTCCCGGTGCGCACGACGAGGGCCGGCGCCGGTTCCTGCTGACCGCTGCGGCCATTGGCATCCTGTACAAGGAAAACGCAAGCATCAGTGGGGCCGAGGTGGGCTGCCAGGGCGAAGTGGGCGTGGCCTGCTCCATGGCCGCCGGCGCCCTGTGCGAGGTAATGGGCGGCACGCCCGCACAGGTGGAGAACGCTGCGGAGATCGGCATGGAGCATCACCTGGGCCTGACCTGCGACCCGGTGGGCGGGCTGGTGCAGATTCCCTGCATCGAACGCAACGCCATCGCCTCGGTGAAGGCCATCAACGCCGCGCGCATGGCGCTGCGCGGCGACGGCACGCACAAGGTCAGCCTCGACAAGGTGATCCGCA
>JBMSQF010000057.1:0-15985 GCA_049423145.1 Burkholderiaceae bacterium | reverse complement strand
GGCGGGCGGAGGCATTTGCGTCTCCTCACCTACCTTGCGCACAGGGTGACTTGGGTGGTGTCGTCGCCGGCGGCACCATTGCCGGGTGCTGCTCCACGAGTTCATCGCAGCCAATGGTGGACTGGTCACCACCGCGCAACTGCGCACGGTCTTGATCATTGAGCCAGATCCCATGGGCCAGCACCGTTCGTCGGTGCAGGAGGCCATTGCCACCGTACACGTCCAGGTAGCTGCGCGCCCCAGGGAACAGTTCCCGAACCCACTGAACTTCGGCCTGGTTCTCCGCCACGTGGGTCTGCAGGTAGAGACTGGGGTCTTCGCGCAGCAACGCACCGGCCATGGCCAACTGCGCCTGCGTAGACGTAGGCGCAAAGCGCGGCGTGACCGCATAAGCGCAACGGCCTGAACCGTGCCAGCGGCTGATGAGCCTTCGGCTGGCCGCCTCGGCCCCGGGCACATCGTCCCGGACCGCATCCGGCACGTGGCGGTCCATCAGCACCTTGCCCGTGATCAGCCGCATGCCCTGGCGGTGCGCGGCGTCAAACAGCGCGTGGGTGGCCCCTTCGTGAACCGTGGAGAACGCGAGTGCCGCCGTCGTGCCGTTCTGAAACAGGGCCTGGATGAAGCGTTCCGCACCGGCTTGCGCCACGCGCTCGTCTGCGTATCGTGCCTCTGCGGGGAAGGTGTGGTTTTCCAGCCAATCCAGCAGCTCGGTCCCGTAGCTGGCCAAGACATCGATCTGTGGGCCATGGACATGCGTGTCGATGAAGCCTGGCAGGATGAGTCGGCCCGCGTGATCGACGCGTCGCCAGTCGGGGCCAGGTGGCTCGGCCTGAACGGCTTCAATTCGCGAACCCCGGATCAGCAGCCAGTGGGCGGGGCGCCAACGAAGCGCAGGGGGTTGGAGGTCAGCCCAAGCGGGTTCGCCTGTGAAATCCAGCAAGTCGCCGCGCAGGGCCCAGTTGTCTTCTGCCATGATGGGGCTGTCAAGCCGCCGCAGGATAGCGCATGCGCGAATTCTTGTTACCGTAGCACCATGGACGATCAGACTCGACCGATTCAATTCCTGCACCAGGGACGGACGGTGACGGTGGAGGGCCTGCCGCCCACCACCACCGTGCTGACCTGGCTTCGCGAGCAGGCCGCTTGCACGGGCACCAAGGAAGGCTGTAACGAGGGCGACTGTGGCGCCTGCACCGTTGCCATCGCCGAGCTTCAGAGTGACGGCGATGTGCGCTTGCGCAATCAAAACGCCTGCCTGATGTTCCTGCCCACGCTGGACGGCAAGGCCTTGTTCACCGTGGAGGACGTGGCGCAGGCAGACGGCACGCTTCACCCGGTTCAACAAGCCTTGGTGGATCATCACGGCAGCCAGTGTGGCTTCTGTACACCGGGTTTCGTGATGACCCTGTGGACTCAATGGCAGCACGAGCGTGCGGCCGGCAGCGGCAGCGACCGGGTCTGCTCGCGCCAGGATTGGGCGGATGCCTTGGCCGGAAACCTCTGCCGCTGCACGGGCTATCGACCCATCCTCGACGCGGCGCAGGCCAGTTTGGGATGCGCTGGCCCTGCGCTCGACCGGGCAGCGCTCGGTCAGCAGTTGGCGGCACTGAAGGACCGCACGGCCCTGTCCTATGCGGCGCATGACGCGGCACACGGTGGCACGCGGGCCTTCAGTGCCCCCCGCAGCAGCGATCAACTGGCGGCGGTTCTGGCGCAGCACCCGACCGCGCGGATACTGGGTGGCGCCACCGACATTGGCCTTTGGACCAACAAGGCCCATCGCGACGTGGGTCACCTGGTCTACACCGGGGCCGCCCTGGACCTCCAGGCGGTTGACGAGGAAGGCGGGTACTTGCGCATCGGCGGCGCCGCCACGCTGGAGAGCGCCTGGAGTCGACTGGCGCACCACTGGCCCGTGCTGGGGGATCTGTGGCGTCGGTTCGCGGCGCCGCCGGTTCGCCACGCCGGAACCCTGGCGGGGAATGTGGCCAATGGTTCTCCCATCGGCGACGGTCCCCCGGTGCTCATGGCGTTGCAAGCCCGACTGGTCCTGCGTCGCGGTCAAGAGCGGCGGACCGTCCCGCTGGATGCGTTTTACCGGGGGTATCAGCGCAACGAATTGCAAGCCGGTGAATTCATCGAATGGATCGAGGTTCCCCTGCCGGCGGCCGGCCAGGTCCTGCGCGCGTGGAAGATTTCAAAGCGCTATGACAGCGACATTTCCGCAGTCTGTGGAGCGTTCGGCCTGCGCCTGGCACCGCCGGCGGGACCGGGAACGGAGGCCACCGCCGCCGAGGTGTCCGACGTGGTGCTGGCATTCGGCGGCCTGGCAGCCACGGTCCGGCGCGCGGCTGCTGCCGAGCAGGCCTTGCGGGCGCAGGGATGGTGCGAGACGGGCATCCAGGCCGCCCAGGCCGCCCTGGAAAAGGATTTTCAGCCGCTGTCGGATCTTCGTGCGTCGGCGGACTACCGATTGGAAGTGGCGCGGTCACTGCTCCAGCGACTGTGGTTGTCCACTCGACCGCAGGCGACCACCCTGGAGGTCTGGCGATGAACGCGCGCTTCTCGAAGACCGCCAGCCCAGTGAGTCCCGCGGTTGGAAGTCCCCTGCCCCACGAGTCGGCCCACCTGCATGTGACGGGGCAGGCCACCTATGTGGACGACATGCCCGAACTGGCCGGTACGCTCCATGCAGCACTCGGGCTTTCGCCCGTCGCTCATGGCCGCCTGCTCTCCGTGGACAAGGAACTGCTGCTGGCTCAACCCGGCGTGATTGCCGTGCTGAGCGCTGCAGATATCCCCGGCGACAACCAGTGCGGCCCGATCATCAAAGACGACCCCATCCTGGCTGAGCACACGGTTCACTGCCTCGGCCAACCGGTGTTTGCCGTGGTGGCCACTCATCGGAATCTGGCGCTGCGCGCGGCCGCCCTTGCCGATAAAGCCTTGCGGATCGAACCGATGCCGGCGGTGCTGTCGGTGCGACAGGCGCACGCGTTGAGCCAGTACGTTGTCCCACCCATGGCCATGCGACGCGGTGATGCCGCCTCGGCCCTGGCCCAAGCGCCCCATCGGCTCTCGGGCACACAGGTGATCGGCGGGCAGGAGCAGTTCTACCTGGAGGGGCAGATCAGCTATGCGATCCCCTTGGAAGACCAGGGCATGAAGGTGCATTGCTCCACCCAGCACCCCAGCGAAATGCAGCATCTGGTGGCCCATGCGCTGGGCGTGGGCTCACACCGCGTGCAGGTCGAATGCCGGCGCATGGGCGGTGGCTTCGGCGGCAAGGAATCGCAATCGGCGATCTTTGCTTGCGTTGCGGCAGTGGCCGCGCGAAAACTCGGCTGCCCGGTGAAGCTGCGCGTCGACCGCGACGACGACTTCATGGTCACCGGCAGGCGCCACCCCTTCGAAGTCGACTGGGAAGTGGGCTTTGATGACGAAGGACGCCTGCTCGCTGCGCGCGCCATCTTCCTCTCGAATGCCGGCTACTCGGCGGATCTCTCGGCCCCGGTGATGACGCGCGCCCTCTGTCACTTTGACAACGCGTATTTCCTTCCGGCCGTGGACCTGCAGGGCTTCTGCGCGCGCACGAACACCCAGAGCAACACCGCCTTCCGGGGATTCGGTGGCCCACAGGGGGCCTTGGTGATCGAGGCCATCATGGACGCAGTGGCGCGCCAACTGGGCCGTGACCCCCTGGCGGTTCGCCGAGCCAATCTCTATGGGCGCTCAACCGAGCGCACGCGCACCTTGACGCCCTATGGCCAGGTGGTTGAAGACAACATCCTTCATGAGTTGATCGACGAACTGGTCAAGACGTCCCGCTACGAAGCCAGACGGGCTGAAGTGGCCGCCTTCAACGCGCGCAGCGAGGTCGTCAAGCGCGGACTGGCGCTCACACCCGTGAAGTTCGGAATCTCATTCAACCTGGCGCATCTGAACCAGGCGGGGGCGCTGGTGCATGTCTACACCGATGGCACCGTGCTGGTGAACCACGGCGGAACCGAGATGGGCCAGGGCCTGAATACCAAGGTGGCGCAAGTGGTGGCGCAGGAGTTGGGGATCGCGATGTCCCGGGTCCGGGTTACGGCCACGGACACCACCAAGGTGGCCAACACATCGGCCACCGCAGCATCCACGGGCAGCGACTTGAACGGAAAGGCGGCGCAGGATGCCGCACGGACCATTCGCGAACGCTTGCTGGCGTTCTGGTCCCAGCGAGAGGGAGTGGACCCTGCATCGGTGACGCTGGCCCATGACGGGCTGTGCGTGGGTCCGCGCCGCCTGAGTTTCGAGGACGCGGTGGCGGCAGCCTACACGGGACGCGTGCAGTTGTGGAGCGATGGCTTTTATGCCACGCCAGGTCTGCATTGGGACCGCCAGACGATGACGGGGAAGCCCTTTTACTACTTCGCCTATGGCGCAGCCGTCAGTGAAGTGCTGCTGGACACCCTCACCGGCGAGTCGCGTGTGGTCGGTGCTGACATCCTCCATGACGTGGGGCACACGCTGAACCCAGCCTTGGACATCGGGCAGATTGAAGGCGGCTACATCCAGGGCATGGGCTGGATGACGATGGAAGAACTGTGGTGGCATCCGCAGAGCGGCCGCTTGATGACACATGCGCCGAGCACCTACAAGATCCCCTGCGCAAACGACGCACCGCCGCACTTCCAGGTCCGGTTGTTCGGACAGGCCAACCCCGCTGCCACCATCCACCGGAGCAAGGCGGTGGGCGAGCCCCCCTTGCTGCTGAGCTTCTCGGTCCTGATGGCGCTTCGAGATGCGCTGGCCGCCTGCGGCCCGCCGGATGCGGCTCGGTTGGCCACGCTGTCCCTGCCGGTGCCGGCCACGCCAGAGGCCCTTCTGGCTGCCCTCCATCGACTGCGGGAACCGGGGGCTGTCGCCAACGGGCCACAGGTCTCATGAACCAGGCGTTTCTCAAAGGCCAAGCGCGGCAGTGGTTGGAGTCCGGCCGGGCCGCGTTGGTCGTGGAGGTTCGGTCGGCGCGGGGCTCGGTGCCGCGCGATGCCGGAGCGCGCATGATCGTGGCGGAAGACGCCGTTCTGGGCACCATCGGTGGCGGCCACCTGGAGTGGCTGGCCGTGCAAACGGCACAGCAGAGCCTCAAGACCCAAAGTCCCTGCCCTTCACCCCAACGGATCGCCTTGGGGCCCGCCCTGGGCCAGTGTTGCGGCGGCGCCGTCGAGCTCCGCTTCGAGGCGCTGGAACCGGGCCTCCTCGAATGCTGGACCCTGCCGGCGGCGCGCTTTCACCTGTGCCTGTACGGGGCCGGGCATGTGGGCCAAGCCCTGGCCCGCATCCTCACCGACATCGACTGCGCCGTGGACTGGATCGATGTCCGGGAGGGTGCCTTTGAGGCCCTGCCGCCCGAGGCTTGGACGCGTTCACCCACCTTGCGCTGCGTCGTCTCCGATGGCCCGGTTGCCGAGGCCTGCGCGGCACCGCCAGGTGCCCACCATGTGGTGATGACGCACAGCCATGCCCTGGACTTCGACCTCGTCCAGGCCCTCCTGCGCCGACACGACACCGGAATGGTGGGTTTGATCGGTTCGCGCACCAAGCGGCAACGGTTTGAACATCGGCTGTTGGCTCGGGGCGTATCGGCCGATCGGGTGGCCGCCTTGGTCTGCCCGATCGGCACACCGGGCCTGACTGGCAAAGAACCGATGGCCGTTGCGGTCGCCGTGGCGGCTCAACTGCTGGCGCAGCCGTCGATGCACCGCAACAGTGCGCCAAGCGGCCGGGTTTGTGGCGTGTTGCCAACAGAGGGCCCCGATTCTGGAGCATCCAGGGCCTGAATTCATCCCTGTTCGCGTCAGGGTTCATAGAATTTACCCAGTTGTTCCCCTTGTCATCTCTTTTGCTCCCTTCGGAAGGATCGCTCCCATGAACAAGAAGCTCCTCGTCGCCGCAGCCGCTGCGTTGACCTGTTTCGGCGCCCAGGCCCAGAGCGTGTCGCTCTACGGCCTGCTTGACGTGTCGATGGTCAATGCGAAGGCGCCCGGTGCAGCGGTTTCCACGACTGCGCTGCAAAGCGGCAACATGACCACCAGCTACTGGGGGCTCAAGGCGACGGAAAACCTCGGTGGCGGTCTCTCCGCCGAGGCCAACCTCGAAAGCTTCGTGCGACTGGACAGCGGCAGCTTCGGTCGCTTCAACGGTGACCCGCTGTTCTCGCGCAACGCCAATGTCGCGCTCAAAGGCGGCTTCGGTACGGTGACCGCTGGTCGCGTGACGAACTCGCTGTTCGTCAACAACCTGATCTTCAACGCCCTGGGTGATTCCTTCGGCTTCTCGCCGGCCATTCGCCTGCTGCATCTCAGCTCTGGCCAGGTCAGCGGCGACACCGGTTGGAACGAGGCCATCCGCTACACCGCCCCCTCGATGAGCGGCACCACCGTGAGCGTGCTGCACGCGGTCAAGGGGAGCCGTCCCGGCGCCAACACCAACGTGTCGGCCCTGCACTTCAGCGGTCCCTTGAGCATGGGCGCATCCTGGCAGGAAGTTCGCCGCCGCGACGGTGCCCCGGGGTCGGTGGGTGCCAGCGATTCCGATGCCTGGCAGATTGGTGCGGCTTACGACGCCAAGGTCGTCAAGGTGTTTGCGCAAATCAGCAAGGTCGAAAACAAGACCTTCCGGGTTGACTATGACCACATGGGTGTCGGTGCTGCCGTGCCCCTGAGTGCTGCGGGCAAGGTACTGGTTCAGTACACCCAAATGGAGCCCAGCAACGCCAAGTCCAGCAAGACCACCACCGTGGCCTATGACCACTTCCTGAGCAAGCGCACCGACCTGTACACCGTGTACATGAACGAGCGCGCGCCGGCCGGTTCGGGCAACACCGTGGGTGTGGGCGTGCGCCACCGCTTCTGAAGCGGCCCCGCACAAGTAAAAACGCCCCGCATCGCGGGGCGTTTTTCTTGGCGCTGGAAGGTTGGTAGGCGCAATTGGATTCGAACCAACGACCCCCACCATGTCAAGGTGGTGCTCTAACCAACTGAGCTATGCGCCTGTAAGCATTTCAGTATAGCTCACCGACGCCGCGCCGCCCGCACGCCCGCCACCTGCATCAGCGCTTGCAGGACCGCCGGCAAGCGCTGGGTTGAGGCGACTTCGACGGTGAAGGTCATGTGCGCGGAGACCCCATGGTGGTCTCGCAGCGATTGCGTCTTCACGCCGGTCACATTGATCTTCTCGCGCGCAAAAACCTCACTGATATCGCGCAGCAATCCGGCACGGTCTGAGGCTTCGACCTGCACATCCAGCGGATACAGGGACTCTCCCCGCGGCCGTCCCCACTCCACTGAGATCAGCCGTTCGGCTTGTTGCCGCATCATGTGGGCCAGGCTGGTGCAGTCTCGGCGATGAATGGCGACCCCGCGCCCTCGGGTAACAAAGCCGGCGATGGCGTCGGGCGGTGCCGGACGGCAACACCGTGCAAGATGGGTCAGCAGGGAATCGACACCGACCACCAGCACCCCGGAGCCTGTTGCATCGGCCTTGGACCGCTTGAGCACCAGGTTGTCATCCTCCGTCTTGGACGGAGCCGCAGGACGCAACAGAGCCTCGATGTTGCGCAATGAGTATTCGTCCTTGCCCACCACCTCGAAGAGGTCCTGGGCAGACTTGAAGCCCAGCTGCCCGGCCAGATCGTCCAACTTGACGGCCGTTCGGCCTTCGCGCTGAAGCAGCCGTTCAACGGCCTCACGGCCCTTGGCCACCGTTTGGGCCAGCTCCAAGGCATTGAACCAGGCCCTGACCTTGGCCCGCGAGCGAGGGCTGGCCAGCATCTGCAAGTCGGGATTGAGCCAGTCCAGCGAAGGGCCACCTTCCTTGGCTGCGACGATTTCGATCGTCTGACCGGTCTGCAGAGGGGTATTCAGCGGAACCATCACGCCGTCCACGCGCACACCACGGCACCGATGCCCCAGGTCGGTGTGCAAGGCATAAGCAAAGTCAACAGCCGTCCCGCCGGCCGGCAGATCCACGATGGCTGCCTCCGGCGTGAACACATAGATACGGTCCTCAAATCCAGGCGCGGCCTGGTCCACAGCCTCCCGCTCCCAAGCCAACAGCTGCCGGAGCACCGCCTTGCGGGCCTGCGCCACCTGGTCCTCGAAGCTTCCGGTGGCAGCCACACCTGCATAGCCTTTGCTGCCGGCCTCCTTGTAGGCCCAATGAGCCGCCACCCCGAACTCCGCATGCTCATGCATCGCCCGGGTGCGAATCTGAATTTCCACCGCACGGCCGGCGGCATCGCGGACCACCGTGTGCAGACTCTGATACCCATTGGACTTGGGCTTGGCGATGTAGTCGTCGAACTCACCGTCCACCGGCGTGAACCGCTCGTGCACACGGGCCAGCGCCGAATAGCACTGCGCCAGATCATCCACGATCACCCGCATGGCCCGAACATCCATCACCTGACTGAAATCGAGATGCTTGCCCTGCATCTTGCGCCAGATGCTGTAGAGGTGTTTCGGTCGACCCTGCACCTGCGCTTGCGGAAGGCCGGACGAAGACAGCAGATCGCGCAACGTTTGGGCGAAAGCCTGAACGCCTGCCTCACGCTCAACCCGCCGCTCGTCGAGATGCTGCGCGATTGTTCGGTATTCATCAGGCTGCAGGAAGCGAAAGGAGAGATCCTCGAGCTCCCACTTGACTTGCCAGATGCCCAGCCGGTTGGCCAGGGGTGCGAAGACCTCCAATGATTCACGCGCCAACGGGGATGGGCACAGGCGCTTGGCTGCCGCATACCATCGCAGGGTCTGCAAGCGAGATGCCAGCCGAAGCAGCACCACGCGCAAGTCGCGTGAAAAGGCCAGCAGCATCTTGCGTACCCGTTCAGTCTGCTGGGAACGGTCATCACGATCCCAGCGCGCCTTCATGGCTGCACGCTGAATTTGAACGAGTTTGCGGGTGTGGGCCACCATCGCACCATGACTGGCGCCGAAGGCGCGGCCGATCACCTCATCGGGTTTCTGAATGAAGTCGGCGGCATACACCAGATAAGCGGCGGCCTGGAGGCTGTGTGCAGCGCCCAAACCCGACAGGATGGCCGCCACGCCCTGGGCATGTCCCAGCGCATCCTCGCCGGTGTCCAGTATCCGCCCGGCCAGCAGCGGCTCGGCAAAGATGCGGGCGCGCTCAATATCGGTCAGCGCAACCTGCGCCAGAGGATCGGCGTGCCCATCAGCCTGTTGCTGCAAATCGGCCAACGCCATGATGGGCGTTGCCGAATCGGCGTTGAGCGATGTGCCGCCGGTCTTCACGCCAGCAAGAAGTCACCGACCACCGCCACCTGGTCGGCGGGTACGAGCGAAGGCGCATGGCCCACGCCCTCAAAACTCACCACCCGCGCCCTCGGCCCGCGCGCGCCCATCTCGGTGGCCGTCTGGGCACTCAGCAGATCGCTTTGCGCCCCTCGCAGAACCAAGGTTGGGACGGTGATGCGGTCCCACATCTGCCACGAAAGGGCCTCACCAGCGGCAGCCCGCTCCGGGGTCAGCGAACGAAAGGGCAAGGCGATGCCCGGGTCGTAGCGCACCATCCATCGCCCCTGTTCGTTCTGTCGAAGGTGGGGGCGGGTGAGCGCATGCCACTCCTCGGTGGTCAGCGGGCCAAAACCGAGGGACACCAGGCGCACGGCTTGCGCTGCTTCCTCAAAGCTGTCCCAAGTCACGGGGGCTCCCACGAAGCGGCCTATCCGCTCCAGCGCAGCGAATTCGATGCGGGGCCCCACATCGTTGAGCACCAAGCGGGCGATCGGGCTGCGCGGCAGCGCTGCCAGACCCATGCCGATGAGCCCGCCCATGGACGTGCCCACCCAATGCACGGTCTGGGCATTCAAGCGGGCCAGGAGCGTGACCATGTCGGCCAGGTAAGAGGGAACGGCATAGCCCATGGGATCCGGCAACCAATCGGATTCCCCTCGGCCCACCACATCGGGACACACCACACGGTAATGACCACACATCGCCTGCGCCAGCCGATCGAAATCACGACCCTGCCGGGTCAGTCCGTGTACGCACACCAGCACCCGCGGGTTGTCGGCAGCCCCCCACTCCCAGTAGGCCATGCGGTGCAGGCCCTGTGGGTTCAGGCATTGCACGTGGTTCAGGCGGGGTTGGTCCATCTTTAACAGGGTCCGTAAGTTTGTTGCTTTGCAACATTCGATAATCGGGCCAATGCTAACAAGGCCGAATCAGGGCCAGAAGGACAGACCTCATGTCGATCAGCGGAAAAGTCGCGCTTGTCACGGGTTCCACAAGCGGGATTGGCCTGGGTATCGCCCAGAGCCTGGCCCGCCAGGGTGTGCACCTCATGCTCAATGGCTTCGGCGATGCGGAAGCGGCCCGCGCAGCGGTCCAGGCTGCAGCGCCTGCCGATGTGCGCATCGAGGTGCGCCACCACGGCGCCGACATGAGCCGGCCTGCCGACATTGAAGACCTCATCAAGGCCACCGAGTCCGCCTTCGGTCGACTGGACATCCTGGTGAACAACGCCGGCATCCAGCATGTCGCGCCCATCGACGAATTCCCGGTGGATCGATGGGATGCGGTGATCGCCATCAACCTCACCTCCGCCTTTCACACCACCCGCTTGGCCTTGCCCGGTATGAAGCGGCGAAACTGGGGTCGCGTGCTCAACATCGCCTCGGCCCATGGCCTCGTGGCATCGGCACAGAAGTCGGCCTATGTCGCGGCCAAGCACGGCCTCGTGGGGATGACCAAGTCCGTGGCACTTGAAACGGCCACCACGGGCGTCACGGTCAATGCCATCTGTCCGGGCTGGGTACTGACACCGCTGGTGCAAAAGCAGGTGGATGCGCGTGCCGCTGCGGAGGGCGTCGACATCGAAGAAGCCAAGAGACGGCTGCTCGGCGAAAAGCAGCCTTCCCTGCAATTCACGACACCCGAGCAACTCGGGGAACTCGCCGTCTTCCTGTGCTCCGAGGCTGCGGCCAACATTCGGGGAGCGGCCATCAATGTCGACGGCGGATGGGTGGCCCAGTAGGGCCGGATTGATCGGGCACAAGGCCGACCGGACAGCTCTCTTACAGAATCCAACAGCGTCGGTGCCGCATGGGGCGGCCCGCCGATCTCGATTCGGATGGGGAGTGGGCATGGACGATCGTGGGGCCCCGCACCGGCGGCTGCGCGTCTTGCTGGTCGACGATGACCCGGTCACGCAGGCCACCTTGCGGCAGGAGTTTTCCGACCAGGACGTGGACCTGCTCATGGCCCACGACGCCGCATCCCTGCAGAAGCTGCTGGCCGCCGCCGCCACCGATCTCGTCGTTTTGGATCCTGGCCTCCACCAGGGTCAAGGTCTGGAGATCTGTCGGCGTCTGCGGGGCAGCGGTGACGAAACGCCGCTGATCATGCTCAGCCGCCGAGCAAGCGATGTGGACCGCATCGTCGGCTTGGAAGTCGGCGCCGACGATTTCCTGGCCAAGCCCTTCCACCCACGAGAACTGCGGGCCCGCATGCAAGCGGTGCTTCGGCGCAGGCCTCCACCCGAACCACCGGGAGCCCCTTCGCGCGCCGCCGAGGTGATCCATTTCGGCCCCTTCGAGTTCAACCTCCAACGGCGCGAGTTGCGCAAGGGAATTCAGCCTGTCCCCCTGACGACCGGAGAGTACGCGATGCTCAAGGCCTTGGCGCGGCATCCGGGGCAGCCCCTCAGCCGGGAACGGCTGGCACAACTGGCACGGGGTCGCGCCTTCGGACCCTATGACCGCAGTCTCGACGTCCAAGTGTCACGCCTGCGTCGGATGCTGGAGGAGGACCCCACGCATCCACGGTTCATCCAGACCGTCTGGGGCGTGGGCTATGTCTTCGTCCCCGACGGGGGGGAGCTGCTCAGCCGTACAGTCTGATTCGGCGCGGGTCAGGGTCGGAGCAAGAGGCAGACGGCGCGCGCCTCGATGGCGCGACCCTCACCGACGGGCCCCATCCGCTCGCTGGTCTTGGCCTTCACATTGACCGCCTCTGGGTCCAGCCCCAGGCATTGGGCAATGCTGAGCCGCATCGCCGGAATGTGCCCAGCCAATTTAGGCGCCTGTGCCACTACCGTGCTGTCGACGTTGACGACCACCCACCCCAGGGACCGCACCTGTTGAAGGGCATGCCGCAGCAATACACGGGAATCCGCGCCCGCATGGGTGGGGTCGGTATCGGGAAAGTGGGCACCGATGTCACCCAGACCCGCCGCACCGAGCAGCGCGTCGGTGATGGCATGCAGCAAAGCGTCGGCATCGGAGTGCCCGAGCAAACCGGTGGTGTGTGGAATCACCACCCCACCCAGCACCAGGGATCGGCCTGGTACCAGTGCATGGATGTCCCAACCTTCTCCAACGCGCCATGATGGGATCGTCATCGTGTCTGGTCCTGATTGATGCACCGAGCGGCCAAGAGACGAGCCGCGCGAACGAAGTCTTCCTCGTAGGTCACCTTGAAATTGTCGGCCGATCCGGTCACCAGGCGGGGCGCACCTCCGCCCCATTCGATGGCCGATGCTTCATCGGTAATGGGAATGCCGGCGGCCAAGGCATCGCCCAGCCGCCGGGCCAGTAGGCCCAGCCTGAACATCTGAGGCGTCTGCGCGGCCCAGAGGTGATCCCGTTGGACGGTGGTCTGGACACGGCCACTGGCGTCGGATTTCTTCATCGTGTCCGGCACCGGCTGGGCCAGGAGCCCCCCGATTGGGTCGGATTCACAGGCCTGGATGAGCCGATCGATCGCGTGCGGCTCGATCAGGCATCTCGCCGCATCGTGCACCAAGACCCAATCGTCTTCCTGGAGACCGGCACGGGCCAAGGCCTGTAAACCGGACAAGACGCTGTGCGCGCGCGTGGCGCCGCCCTCGAAGACCGGGACGACCGAGGCGCGCCATTCGGCTGGAATGGCCTGCTCAAAACCGTCATCACCCGGCGACAGTACGACCACGATGCCGTCCAGAGATCCTTCATCAAGCAATGACTTGAAGGCTTCGAGGGTCCAGTGCACGACGGTCTTGCCCGCCACCGGCACATACTGCTTGGGACGGTCGCCTCCCGCTCGCTCCCCACGGCCGGCGCAGGGCACCAGGGCCACACGCAAGGGGCGATGAAGGGTTGCTCGCGCGCGGCGCCAGTCGTTCATCCCCGCGATTCTAAAATCCCTTCCACCATGCCCTCGATCGTTCCTGCGCTGGCCCCGGGCAAGCGTTACACCCTATCCCGTCCGCATGGTTCGGCCGATGCCCTCCTGCTGGCGCAAACGGCGCAGCGCAGCAAGTTGCAGGGCCGTCCGTTGGTAGTCTTCACCGCGGAGCCCTCCGATGCGGCGCGCCTAAACGATGAACTGCCCTTCTTCGACCCGAGCCTGCGCACCGCCCTGTTCCCCGACTGGGAGACGCTGCCCTACGACGGCTTCAGCCCGCATGAGGATCTGATCTCCGAGCGCCTTGCCACACTTTGGCGCCTGCACTGGATACGGGACATCGATGTCTTGCTGCTATCCGCGACCACGGCCTTGGGGCGTCTGGCCCCCGCCTCGTTCCTGGCGGCCACGACCTTCGAGTTCCGGCAGAAGCAGCGCTTGGACGAAGCGGCCCTGAAGGCGCAGTTGACGCTGGCGGGCTATCAATCCGTCAGTCAGGTGGTGTCACCCGGTGAATACGCGGTTCGCGGTGGGCTCATCGACCTCTTTCCCATGGGCTCCCCTGTGCCTTATCGGGTCGACCTGTTCGACGACGAGGTGGACTCCATCCGCACCTTCGACCCCGACACCCAGCGCAGTCTGTACCCGGTGCCTGAAATCCGCCTGTTGCCCGGTCGAGAGTTTCCGATGGACGAGGCGGCACGGACGGCCTTTCGCGCCCGTTGGCGCGAGCGCTTGGAGGGGGATCCGACCAAGGCGCGCGTCTACAAGGACATCGGTCAGGGCATCGCCACGGCCGGCATTGAGTACTACCTGCCGCTGTTCTTCGATGAGACCGCCACGATATTCGACTACGCCGGAGCATCGGCCGAAGTGGTGCTCCATGGACCGGTTGATGAGACCCTGGAGCGCTTTTGGCAGGACACGCGTGAACGCCATCGGTTCCTGCAGCACGACCCGGAGCGGCCCATCTTGCCGCCGGAATCGCTGTACCAGCGGGTGGAAGAGTTCTATTCCCGGACCCAAGGTCACGGGTGTTTGTCGCTTCGTGGCCATGAACCGCTGGAATGGGTGCAGGCCCTGCCGGATGTGAGCATCACGCGCGGCGCGCCAGCACCATTGGCCGCACTGGAGCACCACCTTCGGCATGCGAACAGCCGCGTGCTGATCGTCGCTGAAAGCGAAGGTCGACGAGAGAGTCTGCTGGATCTGCTGCGCGAACATGGCCTGGCGGTGCCGGCCTTTGCCACACTGGCCGAATTCGAGGCCGACAGCGAGCGTGCCGGCATCACCGCCGCGGGCTTGGCGATGGGCTTCCGTTGGCTGCGCCCGGACGGTCCGGCTCCACTGGACTTCATCACCGAAAGCGAGCTGTTCTCCACCACACCCACCGCGCGCAAACGGCGCAAGCAGGAGCAGGTCAGCAACGTTGAGGCCCTGATCAAGGACCTGGCCGAACTCAAGCTCGGTGACCCCGTGGTCCATGTCAATCACGGCATCGGTCGCTACAAGGGGCTGGTCAATATGGACTTGTCGGATGGGGCGGATGGCGGCACCTCCGAATTCCTCCATCTGGAATATGCGGACGGCGCGACGCTGTACGTGCCGGTCTCCCAGCTGCAGCTCATCAGCCGCTACACCGGCGTGAGTCCCGAAGAGGCCCCACTGCACCGATTGGGATCAGGCCAGTGGGAAAAAGCCAAGCGCAAGGCGGCGGAGCAGGTCCGCGACACCGCCGCCGAGCTCCTCAACCTGTACGCGCGCCGCGCAGCCCGAGAGGGGCACGCCTTTCGGTTTTCCGCCCCTGATTACGAAGCCTTCGCGGCCAGCTTTGGTTTCGAAGAGACGGCCGACCAACGCGCAGCCATCCACGCGGTGATCCAGGACATGGTCAGCCCCAAGCCGATGGACCGGCTCATCTGCGGCGATGTGGGCTTCGGCAAGACCGAGGTGGCGCTTCGTGCGGCCTTCGTCGCCGTCACCGCGGGCAAGCAAGTGGCCCTGCTGGCACCCACCACGCTGTTGGCCGAGCAGCACTTCCAGAACATCAGCGACCGTTTTTCCAAATGGCCGGTGAAGGTGGCCGAGATGAGCCGCTTTCGCACCGCCAAGGAAGTCAAGGAGGCTATGCAGGGACTGGCTGACGGAACGATCGACATCGTAGTGGGCACACACAAGCTCTTGAGCGGCGACGTCACGTTCGCACGGCTGGGCCTGCTGATCATTGACGAGGAACACCGTTTTGGCGTGCGCCACAAGGAGGCGATGAAGGCACTTCGTGCAGAGGTGGATGTGCTGACCCTGACAGCCACGCCCATTCCGCGCACGCTGGGCATGGCGCTGGAGGGACTGCGTGACCTGAGCGTGATCGCCACCGCGCCGCAGCGGCGTCTGGCCATCAAGACCTTCGTACGCAACGAAAGCAGCGGCACGATACGCGAAGCGGTGCTACGCGAACTCAAGCGTGGCGGCCAGGTCTACTTCCTCCACAACGAAGTCGAGACCATCGAAAACCGGCGCAGCAAGCTTGCCGAACTGCTGCCCGAGGCCCGCATCGCCGTGGCCCATGGACAGATGCCCGAGCGTGAGCTTGAGCGCGTGATGCGCGATTTCGTGGCCCAGCGTCACAATGTGTTGCTCTGCTCGACCATCATCGAAACCGGCATCGACGTCCCCACCGCCAACACCATCGTGATCAGCCGCGCGGACAAGTTTGGGTTGGCCCAGTTGCACCAGTTGCGAGGCCGCGTCGGTCGCAGCCACCACCAAGCCTATGCCTACCTGCTGGTGCCCGATGTCGAGGGTTTGAC
>JBMSQF010000056.1:0-16459 GCA_049423145.1 Burkholderiaceae bacterium | reverse complement strand
CCCCGTCGGGGTGATTGGAGACAGGAGTCTTGCTCATGGAAGTGACGGAAAACCATCGTCGCTACTGGCAGAAGAACCTCAGGCTCACAGCAGTCTTGTTGTTCATCTGGTTCTTGGTGACGTACGTCGTCGCATTCTTCGCCAGGGATCTGGCGTCCATCAATTTCTTCGGCTGGCCGTTGAGCTTCTACATGGGCGCGCAAGGTGCGCTCATCGTGTACTGCCTGATCATCTGGTACTACGCCAAGCGCATGAACGAGCTCGACATCGAGCACGGTGTGGCCGAGGAGGAGGAATAACATGGCTGGATTCGCTCCTGAAACCGGAGGCGGTGGCTCTTCTGCAGCTGCCAACAAGGCCTTCAAGCAGCAGCTCAACAAGGTGTACGGCTGGTACACCGGGGGCTTCGTGGTGTTCATCATCGTTCTGGCCATCCTGGAACAGATGGGTCTGCCGCGCAACTACATCGGCTTCATCTTCCTGATCGCCACCGTGCTCCTGTACGGCGGCATCGGCGTGATGAGCCGGACCAATGACGCCTCGGAGTACTACGTGGCTGGCCGCCGCGTGCCAGCGGTGTACAACGGCATGGCCACCGGTGCCGACTGGATGTCGGCTGCGTCCTTCATCGGCATGGCCGGAACGCTGTACCTCACGGGTTACGGTGGTCTGGCCTTCATCATGGGCTGGACGGGTGGCTACTGCCTGGTGGCGCTGTTCCTGGCGCCGTATCTGCGCAAGTTCGGTCAGTTCACCATCCCCGACTTCCTGGGTGAGCGCTACGGCGGGAACCTGGCGCGTCTGGTGGGCATCGTGATCGCCATCATCTGCTCCTTCACCTATGTGGTGGCGCAGATTTATGGCGTGGGCCTGATCACCACGCGTCTGACAGGCGTCGACTTCGGCGTCGGCATCTTCCTGGGGCTGGGTGGCATCCTGGTGTGCTCCTTCCTGGGTGGTATGCGCGCGGTCACGTGGACCCAGGTGGCGCAGTACATCATTCTGATCATTGCCTACTTGATTCCCGTGGTGTGGCTGTCGGTCAAGCAGACCGGTGTGCCCGTGCCCCAGGTGATCTACGGTCAGCAACTGGCCAAGGTGACCGAGCGCGAGAAGCAGCTGCGCGAAGACGCCAAGGAAAAGGAAGTCATCGCCATCTTCAAGGAGCGTGCGGACGCCGCCACCGAGAAGCTCAAGGATGTGCCGGCTGCCATGGCCGCCGACAAGGCTGCTGCCGAGAAGAAGCTGGCCGACCTGAAGGAAGCCAACGCACCGGTGGCCGACATCCAGGCCGCCCAGAAGGCGTTGGATGCGCTGCCGGCCACGGAAGCCGATGCGAAGAAGGCTTACACCGCTGCGAAGACCGCCAACGAGGCGCGTGCACGTCCGCTGGCCGGCATGCCCGGGCATGCCACGGTTTACGCGGGTGACCCCAAGGGTGACGAGAAGGCCCAAAAGACCTTCAACGAGTCGCGCCTGAACTTCATGGCCCTGGTGTTCTGCCTGATGGTCGGTACGGCTGCACTGCCGCACATCCTGATGCGCTACTACACCACGCCGTCGGTGAAGGAGGCTCGCGAATCGGTGACCTGGTCGCTGTTCTTCATCTTCCTGCTGTACTTCACGGCGCCCGCGTTGGCGGTGCTGGTCAAGTACGAGGTGTTCAACAACCTCGTGGGCCTGCCCTTTGACAAGTTGCCGGTGTGGATCGCCAGCTGGGCCAAGGTCGATCCTTCGTTGCTGTCGGTGACCGACATCAACAAGGACGGCATCTTCCAGTTGGGTGAAATGCGCATCGGTGGCGACATCATCGTGTTGGCCACGCCGGAAATCGGTGGCTTGCCCTATGTCATCTCGGGCATGGTGGCCGCGGGTGGTCTGGCTGCGGCGCTGTCCACTGCGGACGGCCTGCTGCTGACGATCGCCAATGCGCTGTCGCACGACCTGTACTACAAGATGATCGATCCGAACGCCTCGACCGCTCGGCGCGTGGCCATCTCCAAGGCCCTGCTCCTGGTGGTGGCTTTGGCCGCGGCCTACACCGCCTACACGGTGTACGTGACCAAGCAGGCTGACATCCTGTTCCTGGTGTCTGCCGCGTTCTCGTTCGCGGCGGCCGGCTTCTTCCCAGCCCTGGTGCTGGGTATCTTCTGGAAGCGGGCGACATCGGCCGGTGCGGTACTCGGCATGATCGCCGGGTTCGGTGTGACCTTGTACTACATGGCCACCAACCATGGCTGGATGCGCACCATCTTCGGCGTGACCCAGCCGGTGGACCTGTGGTACGGCGTGCTGCCGATCTCTGCGGGTCTGTTCGGTGTGCCGGTGGGCTTTGCGGTCATCATCCTGGTGAGCCTGTTCACGCCGGCTCCCAAGGCTGAGATCCAGGAGCTCATCGAGCACGTGCGTTATCCCAACATCAAGGGTGACACGCTCAACACGCAGGCTTCCTGATCGCCTGTTGCAGCGGCCCGACTCATCGGGTCGCCGCACCTCTCAAAGGGGCTCCGGTTCGCCGGGGCCCCTTTTTCGTTCAACACCAGGCAATTGCCGCCACCAAGTCCGTCGCCGGCGCGAGCCCTTGATCAAAGTAGGGTCCGCCTGTGGACAGCCGCACCCCATCCTGCGCCCGTTCGCCCCCTGTGGGGCATCCGGCGCTAGGATTGCCGGCGGAGCCGTCAGCCCGCCGGGTGTCCACGCTTCGCGGGCTATCTTGTGTGGAGGGTATTCATGAATCCGCGCGATCCATCCGGGTCCCCAGGCCCGCATTTGGCCTCGCCGGCGCTGACCGTGGCACTCCGCGATCGATTGGCGCGCTACCTGCCTTTTTCGCAGATGCGGCCCGAGCACATCGACCGCTTCCTTGCAGCCGCCGCCGAGGTCTACTTTGCGCCCGGCGAGGTGATCCTGCAGCCCGACAGTGGGGCCGTGGACGCCTTGTATTTCCTTCGTCAGGGCAGTGTCACCGGCTTGCGTGGCCCGCAAAGCGTCTATGACGCCAACATCGAATACGCCGCTGGCGACCTCTTTCCCATTGCCGCTTTCATGGGGCGCCGCCCCGTGGCACTGACCTTCCAGGCCCATGCCGACACCTTTTGCCTGCGTGTTCCCCGCGAGGCTGTGGAAGCCTTGGCGGCCCAGAGCCCACCATTTGCTGAAGTTCTGAGCCGCCAGATGCTGCGGTTCATTGAGGTCTCACGCCGCGCCATGCAGGTGGAACAGGCCTCGGCAGCGCTGAGCAGCCAGGGCCTGGAGCGACCCCTGGGCGCCCTCATTCGCCGTGCACCGCTGACCTGCGGACCTCAGGAGTCGATCGAGCAGGCCTTGCGGCTGATGCACGATAGCCGCCGTGATTCGGTCCACATCGTGGACGAAGTCGGTGCCCCCAGCGGGATCCTGACGCGCTTCGATGTGGTGGGCCGCATCACCTTGGCTGGCGTACCGCTCAGCGAGCCGATCAGCCGCGTGATGACCAGCCCCGTCCTGAGTCTCAGCGTGGAGCACACCGCTGCGGACGCGGCCATCCTGATGACGCGCATGGGCTTGCGTCATGTGCCGGTGACCCGTGACAACCGGTTGGTGGGTGTGGTGACCGAGCGCGATCTGTTCGCCATGCAACAGATGTCGATCAAGCAATTGCACACGGCCATCCGAACCGCGCGCAGTCCCGAGGACTTCCGCGCCGCTTCGGCCGACATCCGGCAGACCACCGTGACCCTGATGGCCCAGGGTGTACAGGCCCAGCAACTCACCGAACTCATCAGTCACCTCAACGATGTGCTCACGCAGCAGTTGGTGGCGGTGAAGGCGCAGGCCCATGGGAGGGACCTCAACCAGGCCTGCTGGCTTGCCTTCGGGTCCGAGGGCCGATCCGAGCAGACGGTGGCCACCGACCAGGACAACGGCCTGATCTTTGTGAGCGATGACCCCGATCGCGACCGCCCGGCCTGGCTTGCTTTCGCCCACGATGTCAATGAAGCGCTGGCCGACTGCGGCTTCCCCCTTTGCAAGGGCAACATCATGGCGCGCAACCCGGCCTGTTGCCTGACGCCGGCAGAGTGGCAGAGCCGCTTTTCAAATTGGATTGAACACGGTTCGCCCGAAGATTTGCTGGCTGCCAGCATCTACTTCGATCTGCGACCCCTGGCGGGCAACCTGGAGCTCGCACAACCCTTGCGCGACCAGATCGGCCGACGCGCACAGGCCAATCCCCGCTTTTGCCGCCAATTGGCCGAAGAGGTCTTGCGCAGCCCTGCTGCACTGGGATGGCTGGGCGGGATCGAGGCTGAGGTGATCGATGGCGTGCCCATGCTCGACCTCAAGCTGCACGGCACGGCCGTGTTCGTGGCCGTGGCCCGCCTTCGTTGCCTGGCCCAGGGGATCACCGAGGTGAACACCCGCCGTCGATTGGAGGCGGTGGCGCGTTCCAAGGGGGTTCCCGAGCACCATGCACAGGCGTGGGTCACCGGATTTGAGTTCTTGCAGACGCTGCGGCTGCGCACCCAGATCAAAGGCGAGGCCCGCTTACCGGGCGCAGGCCCCAACCACATCCGTCTGGACAGCCTCAACGACATCGACGAGCGCATCCTCAAGGAGACGCTGCGACTTGTGCGGCGTTTGCAGCAGGAAGTGGAACTCGATTACCGCCGGGGCTGATGCCATGGGTTGGAGTGGCCTTTCATTCAGATGGCCTGGGCGACGCAAGCCCGCAACGGACGCGTCTGCCCGGCGGTGGCTGGTGGTGGACGTGGAGTCCAGCGGGCTCGATGCCGCGCGAGACCGGCTGTTGGCCATCGCCGCCGTGGCCGTCCATTTCGATGAGGACTTTCGGCAGCCACGCATTGAATTGGCGGACTCCTTCGAGGTGTTCATTGCGCAGCCGGCAGACAGCATCCGGGAAGTGGACAAGCACAACATCCTCATCCACGGCATTGGAGTGGGCGCGCAGCGAGCCGGGGAGGACCCACGGACGGCCCTGTCGGCTTGGTTGACCTTTGCGGGCACGTCACCGCTGGTGGCCTACCACAGCGCTTTCGACGAGACGATGATCAACCGGGCCATGCAGCGTGTGTGCGGCCGGAAGCCGCCCAATCCCTGGCTGGATCTGGAGCCGCTGGCTGCGGTGCTTCATGAAGATCCTCGCCGCCGCGCGCTGGACCATTGGCTGGCCCGACACCACATCGACTGCCTGCTGCGGCACCAGGCCGCAGCCGACACGCTGGCCACCGCGCAGCTGCTCCTGAGCCTGTGGCCACCCTTGCGCCAGCGTGTGGATGGCCGATTCGAGCGCGTCGTCGACCTCGCGGCCTCGCACCGCTTCCTGCCCGGCCGCAGCGGCTGACGATAATGTCCGCATGAGCGAGTCCTACCTTTGGGTCAAGGCCCTGCACATCATCTTCGTGGCCAGTTGGTTCGCGGGCCTGTTCTACCTGCCTCGCTTGTTCGTGAACCTGGCCATGGTGGAGGCGGGCAGCACCGCCGAGCGTGAGCGGCTTTTGCTGATGTCACGCAAGCTTTTGCGCTTTTCCACCTTGCTGATGGTGCCGGCCGTGGGGGCCGGCCTGTGGTTGTGGTGGGTGGTGGGCATCGGGCGTGGCCCGGACAGTGGCTGGATGCACGCCAAGCTCGCGCTCATCCTGGGCGTGGGCCTGTACCACCATGCCTGTGCGCGCATCCTGCGCACCTTCGAAGAGAACCGGAACACCCGGACACACACCTGGTTCCGCGTGTTCAACGAGTCGTCCGTGCTTCTGTTCGCCGCCATCGTCGTGCTGGTGGTGGTCAAGCCCTTCTGAGCCCATGGCGACCCGGCGTGCCTGGGACGGACGCCGGGACGACTCGGCGGGCGCGCGCAGCTTCTCCGCCCTGACGGCGGCCTTCATGTTGGTGCTGGTGGTTTATGCCAGCCTCTATCCTTTCGAAGGTTGGCAATGGCCGGCCGGGCTGGATTGGGCGAACGCATGGCGACTGCCTTGGCCGCGCTGGAGAGACCGCGCGGATGAGTGGCTCAATATCCTGGGCTATGTGCCGGTTGGTCTGCTGTTCGCCCTGGCGCTGATGCGGCGGGGATGGGCGGTGATGCCGGCCTTTATCCTCGCGGTTGCGGGCGGTGCCTGCCTGTCCTACAGCATGGAACTGCTGCAGATGCTGCTTCCGCGGCGGGTGCCGTCGCTGCGCGACTGGGTGGGCAATACCGTTGGAGCGACCATTGGTGGCACGTTCGCGCTGATTCTGGAGGTCACCGGGTGGTTACCGCGCTTGCGCCGGCTGCGCGACCGTTGGTTCCTTCGCGACAGCGCGGGTGCGCTGGTCCTGCTCCTGCTGTGGCCCGCCGCGCTGCTTGCGCCCTCGACCCTACCCTTCGGGCTGGGTCAGTGTTGGGATGAGATCCATGGGCTGTTCCTGACCCTCCTGGGCCACCTCCCCCTGCAGGCTTGGGGGTGGGCGGTCGATGTGGAGTGGCCGGTGACGGCGGCGCCTCCCTTGCCGTCCTTCGGTATGCAACTGTTGGCCATTGCGCTGGGCGCTTTGTCGCCGATGGCGCTGTGCAGTGCCGCGCTCTCCCCGGGCCCACGGCGCGTCTTGCCCATGGTGGTGATCGCCGCGGCGGCCCTGGGCGGCATGACGCTTTCCACGGCGCTGAACTTTGGGCCAGAGCAGGCGTTTTCTTGGCTCACGCCCGCCGCAGCGCTGGGTTGTGCGGTGGTCTTGCCCTTGGCCTTGCCCTTCCTGTGGTTGCCTCGACGCTGGTGTGCGGCGGTGGGACTGCTGGTGCTGGCCGTGGCCGTTGCACTCGGTGCGCAGATGCCCTCAGGTGTCTACCATGAGTTGAATCTCCAGTCCTGGGAGCAGGGCCGTTTCATTCGCTTTCACGGACTGGCGCTTTGGGTGGCTTGGCTGTGGCCGTATCTCGCGATGGTGTGGCTGATGGTGCGGCTGACGGATGGCCAGGAGCGGCTCCCTACAATTCGAGCATGAGTTACTACAAGCACCACATCTTCTTCTGCCTGAACCAGCGCGACAACGGTGACGCCTGCTGCGCGCAGCACGATGCGCAACAGGCCTTCGATCATTGCAAGGCGCGTGTGAAGCAATTGGGCCTCAACGGGCCCGGTGGTGTGCGTGTCAACAAGGCCGGTTGCTTGGACCGTTGCGCCGGCGGCCCGGTGGCGGTGGTCTACCCGCAGGGCACCTGGTACACCTTCGTGGACAAGGCCGACATCGATGAGATCATCGACGAGCACCTGACCCAGGGTCGGCCTGTGGAGCGTCTCATGTTGGCGCCGGACGTGGGCCGGTGAGTCTGGCGGCCACCCTTCAGAAACTCTGGGGGCTCAAGCCGTGAACGCGCACACCGTGCGGCAACGGATTCCCGGGCCTTGCGGCGTCCTGGAAACGGCATTGGATGTGCCGGAACCGGGCACGGCGCTCCGCGGGCTCGCCCTGGTGTGTCACCCTCATCCGCTGCATGGCGGGACGATGGACAACAAGGTCGTGCAGACCCTGGCGCGTGCCTTTGTTCAACTGGGTTGGCGATGCCTGCGTTTGAACTACCGTGGGGTGGGTGAATCCGAAGGAGGCTGGGACGAAGGGCGAGGCGAGACCGAAGACGCCCTGCACGCCTTGCGGGCGTATTCAACCCCAGGCGAGCCCCTGCTGCTGGCTGGTTTTTCCTTTGGGGGATTCGTGGCCGCGAACCTGGCGCAGCGCCTGGCGCAGTCCGGCAGCCCGGTGGCCCGTTTGGTGCTGGTGGGACCTGCGACACAGCATTTCCCCGTGCCGGTGGTGGCACCCGACACCATCGTGGTCCACGGCGAAGCCGATGATGTGGTGCCCCTGCAGGCCACACTGGACTGGGCCCGCCCACAGCACCTGCCCGTGGTGGTGATCCCCGGCGTGGGACACTTTTTCCATGGGCAGTTGCCCCTGCTGAAATCGGTCGTGCTGCGCGCCCTGCAGCCAAGCTCTTGAACAACGACAGCCTTTCTTCCGAAGCCCTTCATGACGCTTTTCGCATCTGCCCTGTCATCACTTGTGACCCCCGGTCGTGTGGCATTCATCCCGGCACCCTCGACGCTCGCCCGTCTGACCGCGCTGGGCACGCTCCTGCTGGCGTTCTCGCTGCCCGCCCACGCGCAGGCCCCGCAACCACCCGAGCTGGCTGCACGCCAGTTCATCCTGATGGACATCACCACGGGGCAGGTGCTGGCTGAAAGAGAAGCGGACGCCGCCTCCGATCCGGCCTCGCTGACCAAGCTCATGACGGCCTATCTGACCTTTCAGGCCCTCAAGGAGCGCAAACTGACGCTCGAGCAGCGCTTGCCGGTGAGCAAGCGCGCTTGGGGCGAGCGCAAGGGCGATCCGTCGCTCATGTTTGTCGACACCACCATGACACCATCGGTGGATGAACTCCTGCACGGCATGATCGTGCAGTCGGGCAATGATGCGTCGGTCGTGCTGGCCGAAGCCGTCGGCGGCTCCGTGGAAGGTTTTGTCTCGATGATGAATCGACAGGCTCAGGCCTTCGGGCTGAAGAACACGAGCTTCAAGAACGTCACGGGTATGACCGAGCCTGGTCATCGCAGCAGCGCGCGCGATGTGGCCACCATCGCCTCACGCGTCATCCGCGACTTCCCCGACTATTACCGTTACTACTCCGTTCGCGAGTACACCTACAACAAGATTCGACAGGACAACCGCAACCTGCTGTTGCGTCGCGACCCGACGGTCGACGGCATGAAGACCGGCTACACCGATGCGGCCGGCTATTGCTTGGTGGCGTCTGCCCAGCGCGACTTTCCCGGCGGTAAACGGCGGCTGCTGTCCGTGGTGATGGGCACGGCCTCCCGCGAGGCGCGCGCCAACGAGAGCCAAAAGTTGCTCAACTGGGGCTATGCCGCTTGGGATGCGGTGCGCCTGTTCGAAGCAGACAAGCCCCTGGCTTCCGCTTCGGTGTGGAAAGGCAAGGCCAAGGAGGTCAAGCTGGGTGCGGTGGGGGGTGTGGTGGTCAACGTGCCGCGCGGCGACGCCGAGAAGCTGCGCACCGAATTGCAACGGTCCGACCCGCTGGTGGCCCCGCTGGCCGCTGGCCAGCGCGTGGGCTCGGTGAAGGTGACCACGGTGGGCGGCGCGGCGGTTGCCGAGGTGCCGCTGGTGGTGATGGAGGCCGTTCCCGAAGCCGGCATCATCGGCCGCACTTGGGACACGCTGCGTCTTTGGATCCAGTGAGTGACCGATGAGCCCACCTCCTTCGGCTGTGCCGCCCCGTGAGAGCCTGATCGAATATCCCTGCCGCTTTCCCATCAAGGTCATGGGTGCGCATGTGGAGGGTTTCGAGGCTGCTGTCGTGGCCGTGGCGCTGCAGTTTGATCAGCAGTTCGACCCCAGCAGCGTGGAGCGCCGGCCCAGCAGCAGCGGCAACTACATGGGTTTGACCATCACCATCAACGCCACCAGCCGGGAGCAGCTCGACGAGCTCTACCGCACCCTGAGCACCCACCCCATGGTCAAGGTCGTGCTCTGATGATCATCCGCACGCTCGGCCTGCGCTCCTGTGAAGAGGTGGTCCGCGCCATGCAGACGTTCACCGAATCCAGGACCGCACAGACGCCCGACGAGATCTGGCTGGTGGAACACCCGCCCGTGTTCACCCAGGGACTGGCCGGCCGCGGGCAGCACCTGCTGGCGCCGGGTGACATCCCGGTGCTGCCCACCAACCGTGGGGGTCAAGTCACTTACCACGGGCCCGGCCAAGTGGTGGCCTATCCTTTGGTGGATCTGCGCCGCTTGGGCATATACGTCAAATCGTACGTCTATCGGCTTGAAGCCTCGATTCTGGCGGTGCTGGCTGAGTTCGGCGTCACAGGCCACCGCCTGGCGGGTGCGCCCGGGATCTATGTCCGCCTCGACGATCCGTTTTCCCATGCCGCGCTCACCGGCCCGCGCCCGGCTGCCGACCCTTTCCGCGGCCTGGGCAAGATCGCCGCGTTGGGCATCAAGGTCACGCGGCACTGCGCCTACCACGGTGCCGCCCTGAACGTGCACATGGATCTGGAGCCCTACAGCCGCATCGATCCCTGTGGATATGCCGGCCTGCGCACGGTGGACCTGGCCACTTTCGGTGTGACCCCGTCTTGGGAATCAGTGGCGCAGGCCTGGTCGTCTTCGCTGGACCGCCTGCTCAGCCCCTAGCAGCCAAGGCTCTGCACAACAGGCCTCAAGCGCGCGACAATTCCATCCATGAGCCGTCACGACACGCCCAACACCGTTCGCGAGGCTGCCAGCGCCGACCAGTACGACGCCAGCGCCAAGCAAAAGTCCCAGGCCAAGACCGCCCGCATCCCCATCAAGGTGGTGCCTGCTGAGGTGCTGCGCAAGCCCGAGTGGATCCGCGTCAAGGCCGGCAGCCCCAGCACGCGCTTCTATGAGATCAAGCAGATCTTGCGTGAGCACCAGCTGCACACCGTCTGCGAAGAGGCCTCATGCCCCAACATCGGGGAGTGCTTTGGCAAGGGAACGGCCACCTTCATGATCATGGGTGACAAGTGCACGCGGCGCTGCCCCTTCTGCGATGTGGGCCATGGCCGTCCCGATCCGCTGGACCCCCATGAGCCGCTGAACCTGGCCAAGACCATCGCAGCCCTGAAGCTGTCCTATGTGGTCATCACCAGCGTGGACCGCGACGACCTTCGCGATGGCGGCGCGGGCCACTTTGTTGATTGCATCCGCCGCACCCGCGAGCTTTCGCCAGCGACCCGCATAGAAATCCTCGTGCCCGATTTCCGGGGCCGTGACGACCGCGCCCTGGGGATTCTCAAGGAAGCACCGCCGGATGTGATGAACCACAACTTGGAAACCGTGCCGCGCTTGTACAAGGAGGCCCGACCGGGAAGCGATTACGCCTTCAGTCTGAATCTGCTCAAGAAGTTCAAGGCGCTGCATCCCAAGGTTCCCACCAAGAGCGGCGTGATGGTCGGCCTGGGTGAGACCGATGAGGAAATCCTGGCGGTGATGCGCGACCTGCGTGCGCACGATGTGGACATGCTCACCATCGGACAGTACCTCTCACCCTCGGGGCATCACCTTCCCGTCCGCCGCTATGTGCATCCCGACATCTTCAAGCGTTTCGAAGAGGCCGCCTACGAGATGGGCTTCAGTCATGCGGCGGTCGGTGCGATGGTCCGCAGTTCCTACCATGCGGACCAGCAGGCCCACGCTGCCGGCGTGGCCTGAAACGAGCCCGCCTTCAGCCCTTCTCGGCGACCAGGTCTTCGACCAAACGATTGAGCGCTGTGAAGTCCGGCGCACCCACATAGCGCTTGACGATGCCACCGCGCTTGTCGATGAGAAAAGTCGTGGGCGTGAGCCGGATGTCGCCGAAGGCGCGGGCGATGGCGCCGGTGTTGTCGATGGCCACCCAAAACGGCAACTGGCGGCGCTCGGCAAAGTTGGCCACGTAAGCCGGTGGGTCGTAGCTCATGGCCACGGCCAGCGTCTCATAGCCCCGAGCCTGGTAGCGTTGGTGGGTGTCGATCAAGCCGGGCATTTCCGCAATACAGGTGGCGCAACTGGTGGCCCAGAAATTCACCAGTACCACCTTGCCGCGCAGGTCCGCGATCCGCCCTGTCGTGCCATCAAGCCGCACAAAGGCGGCGTCTGGCGCCGGATCCCGACCGGCACAGCCGCCCATCAGGGCCATGCCCCCGAGGGCTGCGGTGCCCAGGGCCCAGGCCGCTTGGTGACCAAGCCACTGGCGTCGTGCGGGATCGGAGATGTCGGTCTTCATCTGTTGAATTATCGAACCGCGGGGCTTCCGGATCAGCCCTCGCGATAATTCCCTCAGCGCTCCTGTGACCCACACGGGTGTTTTTGGTTTCGAATCTTCGTTTCGGTGGCTTGCGCATGCTCTGTTGGCGTCCGTTTCTGGTGTTGTTCGCAAGCTTGTCGGCCAGCTGGAGCCTCAGCGCGTGTTCACCCGCACTCGATTGGCGCGAGCTGCGCCTGCAGCCCACCCGATGGATCCTGCTGTTCCCGTGCAAGCCCCAAGCCCAGGAGCGGCCGCTGGAGTTGGCCGGACAGGCCTGGGTGGCGCGGCTGGTGGCCTGTGATGCGGCTGACCTTACCTTTGCCGCGCTTGCGCTGTCTCCGCGCGATTCGGGTGATGCCACCGGGGGTTCAGCCGAGGAAGCCCGCTCGGCCCTGCAGGCTTTGGTTCGAGAACTGCCCGGCAGATGGGGCCCCTCTGAGGGAAGCGCTGAGCCGTCCGCTGCGATGAAGCTGCCCCCCGCTGTGGAGGGCGTTTGGACGCGCCATCGGCGTGTGGGGCCGGATGGCCAGTCCATCATGACCCAAGCCTTGAGTCTGGCCGATGGCGCCCATCTCGTGCAAATCAGCATCCATGGACGGGTGATCAGCGATGCCGCTGCCGAGACCTTCTTCGGACAGCTCCGCGCACAACCATGAGCGCAGCCGCACCTGAGGTCGCGACGCGTCTGCCCGCGATGCGGGCGGTGGCGCTGTTCCTGGCATTCGCGCTGGGCTACTTCTTTTCAGCCCTCCTGCGGGCCATCACGGCGACGCTGGCGCCGCAATTCAGTGCGGAGCTGGGTCTGAGCGCCGGCGACTTGGGGCTGCTGGCGGGCGTTTTCTTCGCGGGCTTTGCCAGCACCCAGTTGCCCCTGGGCAGCGCGCTCGACCGAATAGGTCCCAAGCGCGCCCTTCTGGCCCTGATGGCCGTGGCCGTGTTGGCATGCGGCGCCTTCGCCATGGCCCGCAGTTTCGAGGCCCTGCTGGTGGCGCGAGCCCTCATGGGGGTGGGGCTCTCCGCCGGCCTCATGGCTGCACTGACCAGCTTCCGCCATGCCTACAGTCCGGAGGCTCAATTGCGTGCCTCCTCATGGATGCTGATGACCGGGTCGCTCGGCATGCTCATGTCGACGATCCCCGTCCACGCCCTCTTGCCTTTGCTGGGGTGGCGTGGGCTGTTCTGGGCATCGGCGGTGGGTGTTGCGGCGTGTGCCCTGCTCATCCTGTTCATCGTTCCTGCGGATCGGCCGGTACCCGCCGATGGCGGGCCCTCCCGTTCTCCGGCGGTGCCACCGCCCGACCGGGCGTCTGCGGGCTATCGCGAGATCTTTGCCCACCCGACCTTCGTTCGTTTGGCACCTTTGGGCTTCTGGCACTACGGTGGCTTGATTGCGGTACAGGCCTTGTGGGCGGGCCCGTGGTTCAGCCAGGTCACGGGACTGGATGCGGCTCAGGCGGCTCGGGGCCTGTTCATCGTGAACCTCACCATGCTGGTGGCATTTGCCAGCCTGGGTGCGGTCGTGCCGCGTCTGGCGCGCATCGGTTGGCACACGGATCGGCTGGTCACCTGGGCAAGTCCCCTCAGCACGGCAGTCTTGGCCTTGGTGGCGTTCATGGGGCCTGCGGCCGGCCCATTCATGTTGGCCCTTTGGTGCCTGTCCTGCGTACTGCTGTCCCTGTCTCAGCCGGCGGTGGGGCAAGCTTTCCCGCCTCACTTGGTGGGCCGTGCGCTGTCGGCCTACAACTTGCTCATCTTCCTCGGGGTCTTTTGCGTGCAGTGGGGTTTGGGCTTGGTCATTGATGCCTTGGTGGCTCTCGGTTGGGCGCGGGTCCCGGCTTTCCAAGGCGCTTTTGCCGTCCTGGCGGCTGGTTGCGCGATCTGTTACCTGTGGTTCCTGTGGCGAGGACGCGTCCAGGTGAGCGGACCCCGATCCCACGGCGGCAGTCACGAGTAAAAGGGGCAGAATAGCCCTCGACATGTCCCGCTCCCGTCATGAATGAAACCGCCGTTCTCCTGATCGCGCATGCGCCCCTGGCCTCGGCCTTGCGCGCGGTCGCGGAGCATGTCTATCCCGACTGCGCCGCGCGGCTCATGGCCTTGGACGTGGCGCCCGGCTCATCTCCAGCGCAGATCGAGGACCAGGCCCGTTCGCTCCTGGCCCAGCTGCCCCAGCAGGAAGTTCTCGTGCTCACCGATGTGTTCGGTGCCACGCCGTGCAATGTTGCACAGCGCCTGACCGACCGCCGACGCATCCGCGTGGTCACGGGCGTGAACGTCCCCATGCTGTGGCGGGTGCTTTGCTACGCCCAGGAGCCTGCCGAACGGCTGGCCGAGCGTGCCGTCAGCGGCGCCACGCAGGGTGTGATGCCGGTGGAAGTTCGCGCGCCTCAATACCAGGAGCCTCGATCCAACCATGGTCAAAACCGCCATCACGATCAGTAACCAGCTGGGCCTGCACGCCCGCGCCTCGGCCAAGCTCACGAAACTGGCCGGCACTTATGCCTGTGCCGTTCACCTCAGCCGCAATGGGCGCCGCATCAACGCCAAGAGCATCATGGGTGTCATGATGTTGGCGGCGGGTTTGGGTGCGGAGGTGGAAATCGAGTGCGATGGTCCGGATGAGCAGCAGGCGCTGGAGGCCATCGTGGCTTTGATCAACGACAAGTTCGGCGAAGGCCGCTAGCGCGCTGCGCCCGGGGGAGCCAGAGGTGAGCATCCAGGTCTTCGGTCTTGCCGTCTCCAAGGGCGTGGCCATCGGTCGCGCGGTGCTCATCGCGTCCAGCCGGATGGACGTGGACCACTATTTCGTGGATGCCTCGGCGGTCGATGGGGAGCTCGACCGGCTGCGCCAAGCGCGCGATGAGGTGGCCACCGAACTGCAAACCCTGCAGCGGGATATGCCGGCCGATGCCCCCGGCGAACTCAATGCCTTGTTGGACGTGCATCTGATGCTGCTGCATGACGAGACCATGATCTCAGCGACCAAGCAGTGGGTCCGAGAACGACATTACAACGCCGAGTGGGCCCTGTCGGCCCAGTTGGAAGTGTTGTCGCGCCAGTTCGATGAGATGGAGGACGATTACCTCCGTGAGCGCAAGGCCGATATCGAGCAGGTGGTCGAGCGACTATTGCGCTCCCTCCAGCGTTCAGCGTCTGGCGCCCCCGCCCGACCCACCGCACAGTTGCAGCCTGACTTCGGCGGTGAAGAGCCTCTGATCCTGGTGGCCAACGACATCGCCCCAGCCGACATGCTGCAGTTCAAGCGCAGCGTGTTTGCCGGCTTCGTCACCGATGTCGGTGGCAAAACATCGCACACCGCGATCGTGGCGCGCAGCATGGACATCCCAGCGGTCGTCGGCGCTCGCGAGGCCAGTCGCCTGATCCGTCACGATGATTGGGTGGTGATCGATGGTGATGCGGGTGTGGTGATCATCAACCCTCCGGCCATCGTGCTGGAGGAGTACCGGTTCCGGCAGCGCCAGAGTGAGCTTGAGCGCGCACGGCTGCACCGACTGCGCCACACGCCGGCAGTGACGCTGGACGGTCAGCGGGTAGAGCTGCAGGCCAATATTGAGATGCCGCGCGATGCGCAGGCGGCCACGGAAGCCGGGGCGGTTGGCGTTGGACTGTTTCGCACCGAGTTCCTGTTCATGAACCGCAATGGCCACCTGCCTTCGGAGGATGAGCAGTTTGAGTGCTACCGCAGTGCGCTGCAGAACATGCAGGGCCTGCCCTTGACGATCCGGACAGTGGATGTGGGGGCCGACAAGCCCCTAGACCGCATGACGGTCCACGAGTTGCGCCATGAGCATGTGCTCAATCCCGCGCTGGGTTTGCGAGCCATTCGGTGGAGCCTGTCGGAACCGGAGATGTTCCTGCAGCAGCTGCGCGCCATTTTGCGGGCCAGTGCTTTCGGCAAGGTCCGCATCCTGGTGCCGATGGTGGGCCAACTCAGCGAAGTGCGGCAGGCGCTGGCCCAGATCGCTCTGGCCAAGCGGCAGTTGACCGAAGCCGGCATTGCCTACACCGATGCCGAGGTGGGCGCCATGATCGAGGTGCCTGCGGCGGCCATCATGATCGAGCGCTTTGCGCCGCATTTCGATTTCCTGTCCATTGGCACCAACGACCTCATCCAGTACACCTTGGCCATCGATCGCGCTGACGAACAGGTGGCTCATCTTTACGATCCCTGGCACCCCGCCGTTTTGCAGTTGATCGCCACGACGATCGCCTGCGGGCACCGGCTCGGGCGCTCGGTGAGCGTTTGTGGCGAGATGGCCGGTGATCCGGCCTTCACGGAGTTGCTGCTGGGCATGGGTTTGCGCAGCTTTTCGATGCACCCCTCGCGGATTGCCGAGGTCAAGCAGCGCATCCTGCGCGCCGATACCCGGCATCTGGCCGACCACCTGTCGGCAGTGCTGCGGGATGAGCAGCCCGAGTCAGCTGCGGCGCGGCTGCTGCGGGCAGCACGCTGAGCGTACGGGTTCTCCACCCCGTGGAGAAGGCTGGCCAAGACAGCTTCGGACCAAGGCCGCGGGTGTCGTATACTGGAAGGCTCCGCTGACGAAGCGCGATCCGTGATCACCCGATGTTTCGTCGGACATTGACATTCGTTGAGAAATCGTGTCACAATGGCGGGCTCTGCTGAAGACG
>JBMSQF010000055.1:0-17416 GCA_049423145.1 Burkholderiaceae bacterium | reverse complement strand
CCATGGTCGACCGCGACGACGACCTGAAGATCGGCATGAAGACCTCGGCCATCACCCTGGGCCCTTACGACGTGGCCGCCGTGATGGCCTTCTACCTGGTGCACCTGTGGACCTGGAGCTGGCTGGGCACCGGCATGGGCCTGGGGATGTGGTTCCAACTGGGCATCGTGGCCGCAGGCCTGCAGGTGGCCTGGCACTACACGCTGATCCGCGGCCGCTCACGGGCCGGCTGCTTCAAGGCCTTTCGCTTGAACCACTGGCTGGGCTTTGCGGTGTTTGCAGGCACAGCGGTCGACCTGGCCTTGCGCTGATGCTGGGGCGCCTGCACCAGGGCGCCCAGCCACACCAGCACTCGGCCCCTCAGGCGCCGAAGGCATCCCCCAATTCGCGGGCACGCGTCTGTGCGGCGAGCAGCGCACGCACAAACGCATCCTTGACCCCATCGGCGTCCAATGAGGTGATGGCCGCATGGGTGGTGCCGCCCTTGGACGTGACCTGCGCGCGCAACTCGGTCGGTGAGAGGGGCGAGTGCTGCGCCAGCGCGGACGCACCCAGGATCGTCTGAATGGCCATCTCGCGGCCCTGCTCGGCGCTCAAGCCCATGCGCTGTGCTGCGTCCACCATGGCCTCGATCAAGTAGAAGGCATAGGCCGGGCCGGAGCCCGACAGCGCCGTCACCGCATCCAGATCGGCTTCCTCCTGTACCCACACGCTGCGGCCGGTGGGCGCGAACAGGCGCTCCACCTGCGCCCGCTCATGGGCCGAGACCCCCTCGCGGGCGTACAGACCGGCCATGCCCTGACCGATCAGGGCCGGGGTATTGGGCATGGCCCGCACGATGCGTGCCGTACCGGTCGCCACCTCGATGGCGGCACTGCGGATACCGGCCATCACACTGAGCTGCAGTGCGCTCGAGACGAAGGCTGAGCAGGGCTCGGCGGCTGCCTTGAACAATTGCGGCTTGACCGCCCACACCACGGTCGATGCGGTGGCCAGGGCCCCGTCGGCAGCGGCCTGCGCCCGGACGCCAAAGCGCTGCAGCAGCGCCTGGCGTTGCGGCTCCGAAGGCTCCACCACGCGGATCCGCGCCGGTTCCGTCCCAGACTGCACCAAGCCGCCAATCAGCGCGCTGGCCATGTTCCCGCCGCCAATAAAGGCCACGATGGGCTGGGCATCGGTGTTGTGAGCGGCGTTCATGCGCTTGAGTGTAGGGGCCGTCCCAGGCCGCTGTCGGATCGACATGAACCGCACGCCCCTCGGTCATGCAAGAAACGCATAACCACACCGGCAGGACCCCACTCGATCGGCCTACAGTGCGGCCACACCCCAACCGCCCGCCCCGGGTCCACAAGGCCGCCGAGAGGGTGGAGAGGTGCCTTCTCAGACCCGCTGAAGGAGATCCCGTTTGAACACGAAGCACCCCGCAGCCGAGCTTCTGGCCGCTGCTAGGCCGGCCAGCGCCGGCCTGTCCTACGTCACCGCCCCCACCGCGCAAGCGCACGACAAGCCCTGGCACACCTACCTCGCCCAGGTGGACCGCGTGACCCCTTACCTGGGCGAACTCAGCCGCTGGGCCGAGACGCTCAAGCGCCCCAAGCGCGCCCTCGTGGTGGATGTCCCCATCGAACTCGACAACGGCACCGTCACGCACTTCGAGGGCTTTCGTGTCCAGCACAACCTCAGCCGCGGCCCGGGCAAGGGTGGCGTGCGGTTTCACCCGGAGGTCACGCTCGAAGAGGTGATGGCGCTGGCCGCCTGGATGAGCATCAAGAACGCCGCCGTGAACCTGCCTTTCGGCGGCGCCAAGGGCGGCATCCGCGTGGATCCGCGGCAACTGTCAGTCAAGGAACTCGAGCGCATGACGCGCCGCTACACCAGCGAGATCGGCATCATCATCGGCCCGCACCAGGACATCCCGGCGCCCGACGTGAACACCAACCCGCAGATCATGGCGTGGATGATGGACACGTATTCGATGAACACCGGCTCGACGGCCACCGGCGTGGTCACCGGCAAGCCGGTGCACCTCGGCGGCAGTCTGGGACGTGTCAAGGCCACGGGGCGCGGTGTCTTCGTGACCGGGCGCGAGGCCGCTCGGCGAATGCGTCTGGACCTGAACGGCGCGCGTGTGTCGGTACAGGGCTTCGGCAATGTCGGCTCGGCCGCTGCTGAGCTTTTCGTGGGCGCCGGCTCACGCCTGGTGGCCGTTCAGGACCACACAGGCGCGGTGTACCGAGCGTCCGGACTCGACATGGCCGATCTCCTGGCCCATGTGAAGGCCACAGGCGGCGTCGCGGGCTTTGAGGGTGGCGAGGCGCTGGCTTGCAACGCCTTCTGGGACGTGCCCAGCGACATCCTGATACCGGCCGCCCTGGAAGGACAGATCACCGCCCAGCGGGCGCAAGGCCTGCAGACGCGGATGGTCCTGGAAGGCGCCAACGGACCGACTCTGCCCGAGGCCGACGATATCCTCGCCGAGCGGGGCATCCTGGTGGTGCCCGATGTGATCTGCAACGCCGGCGGCGTGACGGTCAGCTACTTCGAATGGGTGCAGGACTTCAGTTCCTATTTCTGGACCGAAGACGAAATCAACCTGCGCCTGGACAAGATCATGGTGTCTTCACTCAAAAAGATCTGGGACACCGCCGATCAACACCGCATCACGCTGCGCACCGCCGCCTTCGCAGTCGCCTGCGAGCGCATCCTGATGGTGCGGCGGGACCGCGGCCTGTACCCCTGATCAAGGCGCCAGGCCGGCGCCGTCACCCAGCACGATCGCTTCGTATGCGTGCAGGGAAGGCAAGCCGCCCGTATGCAGGAACAGTACCTTCTGGCCACCTTTCCACCGCCCGGCGCGGGCCAGGCCGATCAGCCCGGCCATGATCTTGCCGGTGTAGACAGGGTCCAGCAGGATGCCCTCGGTGCGTGCGAGCAGCTGCACCGCCTCCACCATGCGGGCGTTGGGCACCGAATACTTGGGCTGCCAGTAGCCGCCCACGCACTGCACCGCCTCCAGCGGCACGGTCAGGTTGAGACCGAGCAGGTCGCACACCGCCTGCGCCTCGCGGAGCACCACCGGCACCTGGTCGGCCGGGTCGCGGCTGACGCCAACGCCCACCACCGGCACATCGATGCGATTGCCCAGAAAGCCCGCCACCAGGCCGCCGTGGGTGCCCGATGAGCCCGAACCCACCACCACCTCATCAAAGCGCAGGCCCATGTCGAACCACTGCTGCTGCAGTTCCTGCGCACAGGCCACATAGCCCAGGCCGCCGATGGCGTTCGACCCGCCGGTGGGAATGGCGTAGCCCTTGCGGCCGGCAGCGGCCAGCGCATCGAGCTCCTCCTGAAGGGCGGCCTTCAAGTCGCTGCCGGCCGGCACGGCCCTTTGCGATTCGACGCCCATCAGATGGAACATGAACTGGTTGCCGCTGGCCTTGAGGTCATAGCTGCCGGGCACGCGCTCTTCGATAACGAAGCGGCACTTCAGCCCCTCCTTGACCGCAGCGGACAGCGTGATGCGGCAGTGGTTGGACTGCGGCGCGCCCACGGTCACCAGGGTGTCGCAACCCTGGGCCAAGGCATCGGCCACCAGGAATTCCAGCTTGCGGGTCTTGTTGCCGCCGGGGAAGAGGCCCAGCTGATCATCGCGCTTGACCCACACCTCCGGGCCCACGCCGCCGGGGCATGAGGCCGCCAGCGCGGCCGAGAAGCGCGGCATGGGCTCGATCGGTGTGGCAAAGGGCGTGTAGCGGCGGCGGGGGAAACGGGAGAGGTCCATCTCAGTTCTTTCGCATCAGCGTGCTTTTGCCGAACAGGCTTTCCACCAGGTCCACCGCCAGCACCGCTGTCTTGTTGCGCACATCCAGCGCGGGATTGAGTTCCATGATGTCCAGGCTGGCCAGGCGACCGGTGTCGGCGATCATCTCCATGCACAGCTGCGCTTCGCGGTAGGTGGGTCCACCGGGGATGGTGGTGCCCACGCCGGGTGCGATCTCGGGATCCAAGAAGTCCACATCAAAGCTCACATGCAGGTGGGTGTGCTCATCCATCGTGGCCAGGGCGAGCTCCATGGCGTGGCGCATGCCCATCTCGTCGATGTAGCGCATGTCGAACACCTCCAGTCCCTGCTCGTGCACGAAGCGCTTCTCACCAGGGTCCACACTGCGAATACCGATCTGCCGCACCCACTTGGGCTTGAGCGCCGGATCCGTATCCGAGAAGCCCCCCAGGCCCACCAAATCGGACGGGCCCTGTCCACACAGCACCGCCACCGGCATGCCGTGCAGGTTGCCGCTGGGCGTGAGCGCGCTGGTGTTGAAATCGGCATGCGCGTCCAGCCAGAGTACGCGCAGCTTCTTGCCCCTGTCGCGGCAATGCCGAGCCACCGCGCTGATGCTCCCCACCGCCAGGCAGTGGTCACCCCCCAACAGGATGGGCAGGGCTTCCTGCCGCAGCGCGGCAGCGACGGCCTCGTGCACCGCCCGGTTCCAGGCCAGTACCTCGCGCAGGTGGCGGTAGCCGGCCTGCGGTGGAAGCCAGGGATTGGCCGGGCCAGACAGGTTGCCCGCATCGCGAACCCGCAGGCTGCGCTGTTCGAGCGCCTGCTGCAAGCCCGCCACACGCAGCGCTTCAGGCCCCATGGAGGCCCCGCGCGTGCCCGCCCCGATGTCGGTTGGGGCGCCGATCAGGACCGCGTCACGCAGCGCCATCATGGGGGCTTGCAGGGGACGCTGCACCATGGTTCCTCCTTCCGAACAGGGCCGTGCCCACGCGCACCACCGTGGCACCTTCGGCGATCGCCTCCTCCAGATCATCGCTCATGCCCATGCTCAGTACATCCAGTAACAGCCCGGGCTCGGCCTGCTGAACCCGATCGCGAAGCATTCGAAGGGCCTGCAGCGGGGCGCGCCGCCCTGGGGAATCGGCGGCCGGTTCGGGAATGGCCATCAGGCCGCGAAGGCGCAGGTGCGGCAGGGCGTGCACTGCCCGTGCCAACGCCAGCGTCTGCTCGGGTGCCACGCCCGATTTGCTGGCCTCACCACTGATGTTGACCTGCAGGCACACCTGCAGCGGGGGCAGGTGCCCCGGTCGCTGGTCCGACAGGCGCTGGGCCACCTTCAAGCGATCCACGCTGTGTACCCAATCGAAGTGCTCCGCGACCTCGCGGGTCTTGTTGCTCTGCAGGGGACCGATGAGATGCCACTCCAGATGCGGCACATCCATCGAAGCATCGGCGTGTTCGCGCCAGCGTCGGATCTTGTCGACGCCCTCCTGAACATAGTTCTCACCAAAGGCCCGCAGACCGGCATCGGCTGCGGCCCGGACCACCTCCCAAGGGTGTGTCTTGCTGACCGCCAAAAGGGTGACGGTCGCGGGATCCCTCCCACAAGCCGCGCAGGCCTGTGAAATCCGTTGGCGTGTGCGCGCGAGCGCATCGGGGATGCTCAACATAATCAGAAGAGCGTACCGCAGGCGGCGGGCTTCGCGTCCAAATGCCGCGACGACCCACCATGGACATCCTTGATCTTTTGAAGGAAACCTTGCGCCGACAGGGTTCGGACCTGCACCTGTCCTCGGGCCTGCCACCCCTGGTGCGGGTTCACGGAGAGATCACCCGACTCGACGGCCCATTCCTTGCGGCGCAGGACGTGGTGGGCCTGATGACCGCGGTGATGAGCCCGGCCCAGCTGCAGGCCTTTGAGCGCAAGGGGGCACTGGACTTCGCCTGCACCATGCCGGGGCTCTCGCGGTTTCGGGTCCACATGTACCAGCAGCAGCGCGGCCCGGCGGCGGCCTGGCGGGTTGTCCCTCCATCCGTACCCGAGCTGACGAGCCTGCAAGGCCCGCCCATGTTGGCGGATCTGGCGATGAGGGCACAGGGCTTGGTCCTCGTGACCGGCCCGACGGGCTCGGGCAAGAGCACCTCGCTGGCCGCCCTGGTGGATCACCGAAACCGGCGCACGGCCGGCCACATCCTCACCATCGAGGACCCCATCGAGTTCCTGCACGAGTGCCAGGGCTGTCTGGTCAGCCAGCTCGAGGTGGGCACGCACACGCCAGGCTTCGCGCCGGCCTTGCGCGCGGCCTTGCGGGAGGACCCCGATGTGATTCTGGTGGGCGAGTTGCGAGACCTCGAAACCATACGGCTGGCCTTGACGGCCGCCGAAACCGGCCACCTGGTGCTGGCCACCCTGCACAGCAGCAGCGCAGCGCAGTCGGTGGGTCGCCTGATCGACGTGTTTCCCGCCGGTGACAAGGACATGGCCCGCGCGATGCTGTCGGAGTCGCTGCAGGCGGTGATCGCGCAGACGCTGTGCAAAAGACTCGATGGCCAGGGCCGCGTCGCAGCGCTGGAGATCATGCTGGGCACCCCTGCCATCCGCCACCTGATTCGAGAGAACAAGGTGGCCCAGATGGTTTCCGTGATGCAATCTGGCCTGTCCCAGGGCATGCAAACGCTGGACCAGGATCTGTCCCGCCTGTGGCGCAGCGGTCTGATTTCGGCTGAAGAGGCGCGCCGGCATGCCCGCTACCCGGAGAACCTTTCATGAGCAGCATCGGCAACAAGACCTATGAACCCGTGGGGGCGCGGCGGGCGGCCTTCATCGGCCTGGGCGTGATGGGCTTTCCCATGGCCGGGCATCTGGTCCGAGCCGGTCATGCGGTGACCGTCTACAACCGCACACCGGCCAAGGCACAAGCCTGGGTCGCCGAGTTCGGCGGCGCTTCGGCCCCCACCCCACGCGAGGCAGCCCAAGGCGCCGACATCGTCTACGCCTGCGTGGGCAATGACGATGACCTGCGTGCCGTGACCACGGGGCCTGATGGGGCCTTCGGCAGCATGAAGCCAGGCGCGGTTTTCGTGGACCACACCACGGCCTCGGCAGCGGTGGCGCGCGAACTGCACGCGGCCGCGAAGGCGCAAGGCCTGCACTTTGTGGACGCCCCGGTCTCGGGCGGTCAAGCCGGCGCCGTCAATGGTCTGTTGACGGTGATGTGTGGCGGTGATCAGGCCGCCTTTGAGGCGGTCAAGCCCGCAACCATGGCTTTTTCACGCGCGGTGACCCGAGTGGGTGAGAGCGGTGCCGGTCAACTGGCCAAAATGGTCAACCAGATCTGCATCGCCGGACTCATCCAGGGGCTGAGTGAGGGCATCGCCTTCGGGCTGAAGGCGGGGCTGGACATGAAACTGGTGCTGGAGGTGATCGGCAAGGGCGCGGCCCAGAGCTGGCAGCTCGACAACCGCGGGCCCACGATGGTGGAAGACCGCTTCAACTTCGGTTTTGCCGTGGACTGGATGCGCAAGGACCTGGGGCTGTGCCTGGAGGAGGCTCGACACAACGGCGCCCAGCTGCCCGTCACCGCCCTCGTCGACCAGTTTTACGCCGATGTGCAGGCCATGGGAGGCACACGCTGGGACACCTCCAGCCTGATCAAACGGCTGCGCTGAACCCGAGCGGTCTGTCGCTAGCGCGTGCCATCGGCCTTGGAGCGCAGCCGCATCACTTCCTCCGGCGAGAGGGTCTCCAGTGCCCGGACGACCTTCTTGACCCCAGAGACGGAGGCGGCCAGCTGGGTCGCGCGCCGTGACTCGGCCTCGGACACCATGCCCATGAGGTAGACCACGCCGGCCTCGACGGTGATCTTGAAAGCCGAGGCCGGGACATCGGCGGCCTCGATCATTTTGGCGCGCACCTTCCCAGCAATGATGCCGTCGTTGGCGCGGGCCGAGAGCGAGGAGGGGAAACCCACGGTGAGTTCGTTGATCACGCCCTTGACGTTTTCCACCTGCAGGGCCAGGCGCTCGACGTTGGCGCGTGCCGCATCGGTCGGCACCTCGCCCGTCAAGAGCACGCTGCGGTTGTAGGCCGTGGCGTTCACGTTGGCCTTGTCGGCCAGGGCTTCACGGACGCGTTGCCCCACTTTCACCTCGATGGTCTTGTCCTCGAGTTGGGTGCCGGCCGTGCGACGGTCCACCGCCACGATGGCCGAGCCCCCGGCCACCGCACCCACCGCCAGAACGCCACACCCTTGCAGCGCAAAGACCGATGCAAGGGCGGCCGACAACAGAGCAGCGCGCGCGCCCGGCAGGGGGCGGCTGGGCCTGAACGGGGCCGGGCGGGTGTTCGATGCTGAATCGAGTGGCGAGCACATCTTGAAGGTCATTCGGTTTCTCCGAGCAGTTGCAGGTCCAGTGCGTCCATGAGTGCCAGCCAGCCCAGGCGGTACAGGGTACTGGACTGGGCCAGCCGGTCTGCGCGGACCGGGATATGGACATCGATATCGGTCAGCAGTTCCGCGCTGGGCGACACCGGCGCCTCGCGCGGGGAAGCCGTCCACAGCACCACCGAGAGTTCCCGGTCGTGGGCGGCCGTGACCAGTGGTGCCAAGCTGGGCGGCGCGCCGAGGGAGGAGGGTGCCTCAAACACGACGAGTACATCGCCCGGTAGTCCCAGGGCGTGCACCTGGCGGGCCAACAGGGCCATCAGATCGGTCGACGAGGCGCCTTCGGCTTGGGACAGGGCCGCCACCACAGCAGGGTCGGCGCCGAGAGTCAATGCGGGCAGGCCCGGGCGGTGCCGCTCGGCGCCGCCCATGAAAAGGGCTGTCGCGTACAGGGCATCGGCCTGCGCCGCACCCGAACCGGTGAACAACAGCTTGCCGCCACCGGTCACCGCTGTCAGGACCAGTTCGGTGGCCGCAACCAGTGGGCGGGTCAGCGGCTCGGCCGCCTGGACCAGCACATCCGCCGTGTCGTAGAAGTGCTGCTGAATGCGCGGCTCGAGCATGGGCTGGGATGATACGGCAGGGCGTCAAGGCGCGGCTTCAGGCCGAGGCCTCGAATGCGCCGGGCCACCAAGCCAGCGCCTCGCCATCGAAGGCCACCACATCAAAGCGACAAGGCGGGCAGGTTCCCCAGCGCAGCAGGAAATGCTGCGCGGCGCGCTGGATGCGCCGTTGCTTGTGCGGGGTGATGCTGGCAGCAGCGCCGCCCTGGCGGGCCTGCGCACGGGCCCTCACTTCAACGAACACCAAGGTGCCCTCCGGCGTGTGCATGATGAGGTCGATCTCACCGCCGTGGCGGTGAGGGCCGCCGGCAAGCCGATAATTGCGCTGCACCAGCGTCAGACCCTGGGCCTGCAAGTAACGGCAGGCGCGGTCTTCGGCCTCTTGACCTTTTTGCTGCGTGAATCCCACTGCTGTGCTCAGCGCGGCGGCCGAAGCGGCCGGCGCCCAATCGTTTCCCCCCGGAACACTGTATGTGGTGGCCACGCCCATCGGCAACCTGGCCGACATCACCCTCAGGGCGGTCCACGCCCTCTTTCGGGTCGATGCAGTGGCCTGCGAAGACACCCGGACGACGGCCCACCTGCTGCAGGCGCTGGGCCTGCACAAGCCGTTGATGGCGGTGCATGAACACAATGAGCGCGAAGCGGCGGCGCGCGTGGTGGAACGCCTTGGGCGCGGCGAGCGGGTGGCGTATGTGAGCGACGCCGGCACCCCTGCCGTGAGCGATCCGGGGGCTGCCTTGGTGCAGGCCGTCAGGGCAGCAGGCTTTCGCTGCATGCCCTTGCCGGGTGCCAACAGTGCGGTGACTGCACTGAGCGTGGCCGGCGACATTTCTCCACACGGGTTTCGGTTCATGGGCTTCCTGCCCGCCAAGGGAGCCGCCCGGCGAGCGGGCCTGCGCGCCGCGCTGGCCGATGTCGCCACCGTGGTGCTCTTCGAATCGCCGCACCGCATGGAGGCCTTGGCCGCCGACATGGCCAGGGAATGGGCCGATTTGTCGGCAGCCCAATCGCCCGGGGGAGAAGGTCGCCTGCTGACGGTGGCCCGAGAACTCACCAAGCAGTTCGAGTCGGTCCACACGCTGGCCGCCCGGGAATTGCCCAGCTGGCTGGCCGCCGATCCCAACCGTCTGAGAGGGGAGTTCGTGCTGGTACTGCATGGCCAGACAGGCGCCCACCCATCGGCTGCCCCGGCGGACGATGAGGAGACCCCGTCCTCCCTGTGGCCTGCGCGTCGGGTGCTGCAAGTGCTGCTGGCCGAGTTGCCCGTCAAACAGGCTTCGGGCCTGGCCGCCGAGCTCACCGGCCTGCCGCGCAAGCGGCTGTATCAGCTCGCACTGGCGTTGAAATCCGCCGCGCCGGGCACCGATGGATGGCCGCAGGCTCAACCCGGTTTCGAAGCCGACTCCTAGAATCGAACGATGATTTCACGCGAACCCACCTTGGACCGTCTGGCCATCGCCGAGGGCCTGCTCCTGAAACCGAACCAGCTGGGAGAAGCGCAACTCGCGCGCGCCCTGGCCACCATCGGCGAGCACCGCATCGATGACGCGGACCTTTACTTTCAGTTCACCCGACACGAGGGCTGGAGCCTGGAAGAGGGCATCGTCAAGAGCGGCTCCTTCAGCATCGACCAGGGCGTGGGGGTGCGTGCCGTGGCGGGCGAAAAAACGGCCTTCGCCTATTCGGACGACATCTCCGAATCCGCGCTGATGGAAGCGGCGCGGACGGTTCGAACCATTGCGGCGGCCGGACAGAGCCGCCGCATCCAGGTGGGCGGCACCAAACCGGTGGTGTCGGCCAGTCGCCTTTTGTATGGCACCACCGACCCCATTGGGACCCTCGACAGTGCGGCCAAGGTGGCGCTTTTGGAGCGCGTGGAGAAGATGGCCCGCGCCAAGGATCCGCGCATCGTGCAGGTGATGGCGGGCGTGGCGGCCGAATACGATGTGGTGATGGTGGCCCGGGCCGACGGGACACGCGCAGCCGATGTGCGGCCCTTGGTGCGCCTGAGCGTGACGGTGATCGCTGAACAGCAAGGGCGGCGCGAGATGGGTTCCGGCGGTGGTGGTGGTCGCCATGCGCTGTCCTACTTCACGGACGAACGCATCGCCGAGTACGTGGAGCACGCCACACGCGCCGCTCTCACCAACCTGGAAAGCCGCCCCGCTCCCGCGGGCGAGATGACCGTGGTTCTGGGCCCCGGCTGGCCCGGCATCCTGCTGCACGAAGCGATTGGCCACGGCTTGGAGGGCGATTTCAACCGCAAGGGATCGAGCGCCTTCTCGGGGCGAGTGGGCCAGCGCGTGGCCGCCAAGGGTGTGACCGTTTTGGACGATGGCACCCTGCCCGACCGGCGTGGTTCGCTGAATGTGGACGATGAGGGCCAGGCCTCACAGCGCACGGTACTGATCGAGGACGGCATCCTGCGCGGGTACATCCAGGACTCGATGAACGCACGGCTGATGAAGGTGCGCCCGACCGGCAACGGCCGGCGCGAAAGCTACGCCCATGTGCCCATGCCGCGCATGACCAATACCTACATGCTCGCGGGCGACAAAGCGCCCGAGGAAATCGTGCGCAGCATGAAGAAGGGCCTGTACGCCACCAACTTCGGTGGCGGGCAGGTCGACATCACCAGCGGCAAGTTCGTCTTCAGCGCCAGCGAAGCCTTCTGGGTGGAGAACGGGCGCATCCTCTATCCGGTCAAGGGCGCGACCATCATCGGAAACGGGCCTGATGCCCTCACGCGCGTGAAGATGATCGGCAAGGACCTTGAACTCGACACCGGCGTTGGGACCTGCGGCAAAGAAGGTCAGAGCGTCCCGGTGGGCGTGGGCCAACCCACCTTGCGCATCGACGGCCTGACCGTTGGTGGCACCGCCTGAACCCCGCTTAAGCCTCCGAACCCACTCCGGTATCCCGTTCAGCGAACAATGCGGGCTTTTGCGCAGCGGGAGCCTCCCAATGACCATCGTTTTCTACGTCCTGCTGGCCCTGGCCGGCCTGGTTGCCGCCGGCTTTGCGGCCCAAATCGCCATGCGCCGCATGGACCACTGGATGGTGTTCATGGACCGTGTCTACAACCCACCCGGCCAGCGCCCCTTCCCGGTGGAGCGGCCCTGGTGAGATCGCGCCAGCGCGTCGTCAGCGGCTGGCCAGCGTGCCCGTGTTAGCATCTGTCCATGCGCTGTTCTTCGTTCTTCTTTGCTTATTTTTGGTTCTCGCACCGCCCGGCGGTTGGAGAGGCCCTCGCGTAAGCAGACAAAACGCAAGACAAGCCCCCAAAGAACCGCCGGCAGCCCCGGCGGTTTTTTTTCGCCCCGACAGGAGAAAAGTGCCATGAATGCCAAAGCCACCACCGCCAGCGCCGACGCCTGGGCCAGCCCGCCCGACCGCACCAGCCAAACCGACGACCAGCGCATCCAGGACGTGGTTCCCCTGCCGCCCCCCGAACACCTCATCCGCTTCTTCCCGGTGCGCAACACGCCCATGGAAGGCCTGGTCAGTCAAACGCGACGTTCCATCAGCCAGATCCTGCACGGCAAGGACGACCGCCTGCTGGTGATCATGGGGCCTTGTTCGATCCATGACCCGGCGGCGGCCATCGAATACGCGCGCAAGCTGCGCGAACAGCGCCAGGCCTACCAGGACACGCTGGAAATCGTGATGCGCGTTTACTTTGAAAAGCCCCGCACCACCGTGGGCTGGAAGGGCCTCATCAACGACCCCTACCTGGACGAAAGCTTCCGGATCGACGAGGGCCTGCGCATGGCGCGGCAGCTGCTGCTGGAGATCAACCGGCTGGGCCTGCCCGCGGCCAGCGAGTTTCTGGATGTGATCTCGCCGCAGTACATCGGTGACCTCATCAGCTGGGGCGCCATCGGCGCACGCACCACCGAAAGCCAGGTGCACCGGGAGCTGGCCAGTGGCATCAGTGCCCCGATTGGCTTCAAGAACGGCACCGACGGCAATATCAAGATTGCACTCGATGCGATCCAGGCCGCTTCGCGCCCGCATCACTTCCTCTCGGTGCACAAGAACGGTCAGGTGGCCATCGTGGAAACCAAGGGCAATCAGGATGGCCACCTCATCTTGCGGGGTGGCAAGTCACCAAACTACGATGCCGCGAGTGTGGCCGCGGCGTGCAAGGAGCTGGAGTCGGCGAAGTTGCCGGCATCGCTGATGGTGGACTTCAGCCACGCCAACAGCGCCAAGCAGCACGAGCGGCAGGTGGAGGTGGCCCGGGACGTGGCGGGCCAGGTGGCCGCCGGTGGCCGTTCCATCTTTGGGGTGATGGTGGAAAGCCACCTCCGGGCCGGCGCCCAGAAATTCACGCCGGGCAAGGACAGCCCTTCCGCCCTGACCTACGGGCAGAGCATCACCGATGCCTGCATCGGCTGGGAACACTCCCTGGACGTGCTCAACATCCTGAGCGGCGCCGTCCGGGCGCGGCGCGGACGGTGACGGCGCGGGGTCGAACCCGGCAACACACCGGCAGCCCCGGGGCGATCCCGCCGAGATCGCGCCTCACTCCCGTGTCAGGCGCTCGCTCTTCCAGTACACATCGTCACCGCCCAGGCCATCGAGGTTGGCGCGGTTGAGCACACGGGCCAGGACGAACATCAAATCGCTGAGGCGGTTGAGGAACTGCCGAGGCGTGGCGCGCACTGTGGCGTCTTCCGAGCTGAGCGACACCACCGCCCGCTCGGCCCGGCGTGCGACCGTGCGGCACACATGCGCCAGTGCAGCGCTGCGGGTGCCGGCCGGCAAAATGAATTCCTTCAGACGGGGCAACTGCTCGTTGTGGTGCTCCAGCGCCTGGTCCAAGCGCAACAGGGCCGCCTCCTGAAGCAATTCGAAGCCCGGGATCGACAGTTCGCCGCCCAAGTTGAACAACTCGTGCTGGATCACCACCAGCAGTTCCCGGATGTCCTGCGGCAAGGGCTCGGCCAGCAGCACACCGATGTGCGAATTGAGTTCATCCACATCGCCCATGGCCTGCACCCGCAGGTGATGCTTGGGGACCCGGGTGCCATCACCCAGTCCTGTGGTGCCATCGTCGCCGGTCCGGGTGGCGATTTGTGTGAGTCGGTTGGCCATGGCAGGATGCTACCTCGGTGCCGCAACCCCAATAATCGCACCCTGAATTCAAAGCCACCGACCTTGGAGGCCCCCCTGCATGAACGCCCCTCACGACTTGGCCGCTTGGCCCATCCTCAAGCCCCGACCCATGCCGGCGGCCATGCTCGAGGCGCTCAAAGCCCGATTCGGTGACCGCTGCTCAACGGCCAAGGCCGTTCGGGAGCAGCACGGCCGCGACGAATCCCCCTTTGATGTGCCGCCGCCCGAGGCGGTGGTGTTTGCCCAAAGCAATGACGAGGTGGCGGCCGTGGTGGCACTGGCCTCGCAACACGGTGTGCCGGTGATTCCTTTCGGCGTGGGCTCGTCCCTGGAAGGGCACCTGTTGGCGGTGCAGGGCGGTGTGTCGATTGACCTTTCGCGCCTGAACCGCGTGCTGCGCGTGAACGCGGAAGACCAGACGGTGACGGTGCAGGCGGGCGTGACGCGCATGCAACTCAACCGCGAGATCAAGGACACGGGCCTCTTCTTTCCCATCGACCCTGGCGCCGATGCCACGCTCGGGGGCATGGCGGCCACGCGCGCCAGCGGCACCAATGCCGTGCGCTACGGCACCATGCGCGAGAACGTGCTGGGCCTAACGGTCGTGACGGCCGAGGGCCGCATCGTGCGCACCGGCACGCGGGCGCGCAAGAGCAGCGCCGGCTACGACCTCACGCGTCTGTTCGTGGGCAGCGAAGGCACGCTGGGCGTGATGACCGAAATCACCCTGCGCCTGTACCCGATTCCCGAATCCATCACCGCAGCGGTGTGCTCCTTCCCCTCCATCGATGCGGCGGTGCAGACCACGATCCAGATCATCCAGCTGGGGATTCCCATCGCACGGGTAGAACTCTTGGACGCCCACACCGTGCGGGCGGTGAACGCGCATGACAAGCTCACGCTGCGCGAGGCGCCGATGCTGCTGATGGAGTTCCATGGCAGCCCCAGCAGCACGGCCGAACAGGCCCAGGCCGTGCAGGAAATTGCCCATGAATTCGGCGGTCAGGCCTTTGAATGGGCCAGCACCCCGGAGGAGCGCACGCGGCTGTGGACGGCCAGGCACCACGCCTACTTCGCGGCGCTGCAGACCAAGCCGGGGTGTCGGAGCGTCACCACCGACACCTGTGTACCCATCTCGCGTCTGGCCGAATGCATCAATGCGACCGTGGCCGAGGCCGATGAAGCCGGCCTGCCCTATTTCCTCGTGGGCCATGTGGGCGACGGCAACTTCCACATGGGCTATCTCATCGACCCCCACCAACCCCAGGAACGTGAAACGGCCGAACGGCTCAACGCGCAGCTGGTGGCGCGTGCCTTGCAGATGGAGGGCACCTGCACGGGCGAGCACGGCATCGGCCTGCACAAGCAGGGCTTCCTGTTGGATGAGGCCGGTGAGGATGCGGTTGAATTGATGCGCGCCATCAAGCACTCGCTAGACCCGCGGGACATCTTCAATCCCGGAAAGATCTTCCAACGCTGAACAGGGGGCCGCCGGGCCGACCATCAAACCGCGATGAGGTAATCCGGGGACGACAGCACCAGATGGACGGCCGCATGGATGCGTTGGCGCTGCTGTGGCACCGTCGTGGCGGGCATGGTGCTGATGGCCTGGGTGATGAGGGCTCTGCTGGATGGGCCGAGCGAGCCGGCGCACAGGTGCAGGTCCAGGTGGTCGACGAGCGCTTCGGCCTTGCTGGCCAGACTCATTTCACGGCCATAGTCCGGTCGAACATCGGCGATGCCGGCCGCCACAAACTGCTGAGCGAAATTGATCCAAGCGATCACGGAGCTCTCGTGAGCCAACTGGAACTCCGGCGCTTGCAGCCCCCTATGGGCCAGCCGTGAGTTCGGCGGGATGTAGCCCGGTCGAAAGAAATTGAAGACCGAGGGCGCTCGCAAGGGACTCTGCCCCAGACGGAATGCAGGATTGACGGTGGGCCCGATGGCCCACTGTCCGTTTTGTGAAGTGGCCCTGAAGGTGCGGGCCCACTGCACGAAGCGCTCGACGGGCTCCCGAAGGCGACCGGCCTGTTGTTCCTTCGGGCGGGGGTCGCGGCGCGCCTCGGGGTCGAGCAACACCGCGCGCACCACTGCGGCCAGGTCCCCACGCACGCCCTGTCCATTGTCGGCAAAGGTCTGGGCCACGCGCTTCACATAAGCCGGGCTCGGATTGCTGGTGACGAGTCGCTGGATCAGTTGGCGACCGATGAAGGGGCCGACATTGGGGTGTGCGGCAATGGTGTCCAGGGCCTGCGCCAAGGCGCGTGGGCCGGGCGTGCCCGCACCGATGGTGCGGCCAAGGAATCGCTTCTCGCCAGGTTCATGGCGTGGTGCCGCAAAGCTCATGGGGCGCAGTGCCCAGTCGTGACGGTTGCGGTCGAATCGATCGAAATTCCAGCCGGTGAACACCCGGGCCAAGCCGGAGACGGTGTCCTGGTCGTAGCTCTCGATGGCTTGGCCGCGTGCATCGAACTTCGGGGTTCCGTCGTCGTTGAGCTCGTGCAAGCCGATCGAGAAGAGCTGCAGCACCTCACGCGCGTAGTTCTCGTCGGGCACGCGGCCCGTGGCCGGGTCGCCGCGCCGGTTGCCCCGCATGTTCAGGTACAGGCCCATGGCTGGCGAAAGCGTGATGGCCTCCAGCAGGTTCCGGTAGTGGCCGAAGGCCTGTTCCTCCAAGATATCCATGTAATGAGCGGCCACCAGCCCGCGCCAGGGCACGGGCAAGCCCTGCATGGACACCACAAAGATCTCCGAAAGTGCCAAGGCCACGCGCTGCCGCAGCACATCGGGCGCCCCCATCAACTGGCGCCACAAGGTGTTGTCGACGCCCTGAAAGTTGTTGCGAAAGCGCTCCTCGCCGTAGCCGTTCTCCAGCATCCAGGCCACATGGCCGGTGCCGCGAGGCCACTGCAGCTGCTCGTCGATCCAGGCCGCAGGGCCCATGGCTTGGACACGCGCGATGAGTTCCGGTGTGGCGCCGAACGCGGCCTGCGACAGGAAGCGGGCGGCTTGCTGCGGGCGGATTGCGGTGGGCCTGTGGCCCACCCGGGATTCGGCCTCACGGTCGCCGGGCGTGCTGATGACGGCACAGCCCGACAAGGCGGCAGTGGCCACCAAGCCGAGCGACGCGCCCTCAAGGGGAAAGGGCGCGGTAAGGGCAGGCGAAGAGGCCTCTTGCGGCGGGACAGCCTTCATGCGCGGCGCATCAAACCCAGATCACGCACGCTGTAGTTGCCAATATTGGGCACCACCAGGGGCAGGTCGCTGGTGTTCACGCCCATCCAGGTTGCCAGCGTGGCGGCGAGCTGGTCAACCGCGGTGGTGGGCAGCAGGCGGCCCTGACCAACATCATCAGGCCCGTTGACCGCCACCTCGGGCAGTCGACCATAGAAGCGACCGCCCTGAACCGCGCCCCCCATGATGAAGTGGTGGCTGCCCCAGCCATGGTCGCTGCCGTCGCCATTCGAACTCAGGGTGCGGCCGAAGTCGCTCGCCGTGAA
>JBMSQF010000054.1:0-17931 GCA_049423145.1 Burkholderiaceae bacterium | reverse complement strand
AGATCCGCATCCAGATCGAGGAAGCCACCAGCGACTACGACCGCGAGAAGCTGCAAGAGCGCGTGGCCAAGCTGGCTGGCGGCGTGGCCGTGATCAAGGTGGGTGCCGCCACGGAAGTGGAAATGAAGGAAAAGAAGGCCCGCGTGGAAGACGCACTGCACGCCACGCGTGCCGCCGTGGAGGAAGGCATCGTCGCCGGTGGCGGCGTGGCCCTGCTGCGTGCCCGCCAGAACGCCGGCACGATCAAGGGTGACAACGCCGACCAGGACGCCGGCATCAAGCTGGTGCTCAAGGCTGTTGAAGCCCCGCTGCGCGAAATCGTCTACAACGCCGGCGGTGAGCCGAGCGTGGTGGTCAACGCCGTGTTGGCCGGCAAGGGCAACTACGGCTTCAACGCTGCCAACGACACCTACGGCGACATGATCGAGATGGGCATCCTGGACCCGACCAAGGTGACCCGCACCGCACTGCAGAACGCCGCCTCGGTGGCATCGCTGATGCTGACCACCGAGTGCATGGTGGCCGAAGCCCCGAAGGATGAGGCTCCGGCCGGCATGCCCGGTGGCATGGGCGGCATGGGTGGCATGGGCGGCATGGACATGTAAGTCCTGGCGCGGTTGGGGTTCGGCCTGGCGGCCTCGCCGGGCCCTTGGTGCCCCGCCCCATCGACAAGCCCCGCGAGCGATCGTGGGGCTTTTTTCATGGTCGACGCGCGGCAGGCTCGGCTCAGCGCCCCAAGGGATCGACCCGCAACAGGATCAGAGCCGATTCCGGACGCGCAGAGGTGGACGAGATCACCTGCCGGTCGCTGCGGTTCGAGGGCCCGCGGCCGGTGACATCGACCCAGGTGGCCAGCGGCATGCTGAACGGCATGGGTACGGTTTGGCCGATCCACAGCGCCTGAACCTGGGCGCGGTCCCCGTCGATCCGCACCGACAACTCCACCGCCATGGTGACCGGCGGCTGTGGGGCGCGGCGCTGCAGGCTGCTCGGAGGGGCGGCCCAAGCCAGGCTCAACCGGGCGGTCTCGCCTTCGCGCACCCGAACGCTGGTCTCGATGGGCTCCACCGGGGGACCGGCGCTGGCCACCACGTTCGCACCCCCGGCCGCAGCGGGCGAGGCGATCCGCAGGCCCACCTGCAGGAGGAGTGGCGGGCCCGTCAATTCGGGCTGCCCGGCAAAGGCCAGGGCCTGGGGCACAAGGCCCGGGAGCAGCGCGATCAGCAAAGCCAGACGATTCAGCATGCGGCGGAGGATAGCCGCGCAATGGTGCGGGCCACAAGATCGGGCTGTTCGTGGACGATCCAATGCGTCGCTTCGGGCACCCGGATGAGCTCAAGCCGGGGCACCCATGGCTCCAAGCCCTGAAGCAAACCCGGCAACAGGGCCGTGTCCCCTTCGCCCCAGAGCACCGTCGTCGGCATGTTCACCGTCACAGCCTCGGCCGGGAAGGCCAGGCGGTGGATGGCATCGTCTGCGGACTGGGGTGGCCGAAGCGGCGAAGCGCGGTAGTAGTTCAGGCCTCCCTGCAAACCCTGGCGCCAAACCTGGCGGTACTGTTCGCGCGTCGGTTCATCGAGCCAGCCGCCTCCCGGCCGGGCGGCATCGGCCGCACCCATCGAGGTGAAGAGTCCCCACAAGCGGCGAAAGTCGTCTTCGGACAGCAGCCGTTCCGCATCGGGCCGGCAGAGGAAGTTCATGTAGGCGCTGGCGGCCTGCTGAGCGGGATTTGCCAGCAGTTCACGTAAAAAGGCAGCCGGATGAGGGGCGTTGATGATCAATAACCGCTTGATGAGGTCGGGCCGCTGGGCTGCGAGATTCCAGGCCAGCGCCCCGCCCCAGTCGTGGGCCACCAGCAGATCGAGCGGTGCCCCCCACTGCTCCAGCAGGGCCACCAAGTCCCCCACGAGGTGCTTGGCTCGGTAGGCAGCAGCATCGGCGGGGCGGCTCGAATCGGCAAAACCGCGGAGGTTGGGCGCGATGGTGTGCACCAGGCCGCCGAGCCGCTGCTGGACCGCATCCCAGGCGAAGGCGGCCTCGGGGAATCCATGGAGCAACACCGCGCGCGGGAGGGGCGGCGTGGGTGCGGCGGTGGGGGCGTTGTGCCGCAGGGTCAGGCGGATGCCGTGGGGCAGGTCCACCGCCCCCTGATGAACGGGGCGGGCGGCGGCCTGTGTTCGCAAAATAAATGACTCCGACCCCATTTATTTCCAGCTGTGGAGGGTGTGGGCGACATCGCCCACGCCGGTTTTCTTGAGGGCGGAAAACAGGACGACGCCGACATCGGCGGATTCGGACGCGTAGGGGCCGAGGGCTTCGGTGGCGGACTGCAGGGCGGCTTGGGCCTCCTTGCGGTTGAGCTTGTCGACCTTGGTGAGCACGACCAGGAGACGCACCTGGCCGGTGGTGACCCGCGGCGCGATGAACTCCAGGAGTTGCTGGTCCAAGGGGGTGAAGCCCAGCCGGGAGTCGATCATGAGCACCACGCCTGAGAGACTGCGGCGCAATTCGAGGTAATCGGCCATCACCTGCTGCCAGCGCAGCTTGGCATCGCGCTCCACCGCGGCATATCCGTAGCCCGGAAGGTCGGCCCACAAGGCATTGGGTGCCTCCTTTGGGCCCAGGGCGAACAGGTTGATGTGCTGCGTGCGGCCAGGAGTCTTGGAGGCAAAAGCCAGACGCCGCTGCTGGGCCAGGGTATTGATGGCGGTGGACTTGCCGGCGTTGGAGCGGCCCACAAACGCAATCTCGCAAAGCTCCGAGGCTGGGAGTTGGTCCAACCGGCTGGCAGTGGTGAGAAATCGGGCGCCATGGGCCCAGGCCAGCGCCCTGTCGCGCGCTGCGGAATCCGCGGGTTCGCCAGATTCCGATGAAGCCGCGTCGGGCTTGCGGGTTTCGGTCGTCATGGAGCATTGTAAAATCGGTGGGTTTTGGTCGTAACACCTGGCCGCAAGGCCCACAACTTGATTGCCCCCATGAAGGCCCTGAACGCTCTCCTGTCTGCCCTCGTTGCCACCGCCACGGTGGGCGCCGCCTCGGCCCTGGCCGCCAAGCCCGCAGCCGCACCGGCCCCCGACCTGGCCAAGGGCCAGGCCACGGCCCAGGTCTGCTCGGCCTGCCACACCGTCGACGGCAGCCGTGGCAGCCCGGCCAACCCCATCCTGGCCGGCCAGCACCCGGAATACCTGGTCAAGCAACTGCAGGAGTTCAAGGCCGGCAAGCGCAAGAACGCGATCATGGCCGGCTTTGCCGCCACACTCAGCGACGACGACATGCGCAATGTGGCGGCTTTCTATGCCAGCAAGACGGCCAAGCCTGGCGCGGCCAAGGACAAGGACCTGGCGGCGCTGGGCGAGAAGATCTACCGCGGCGGCATCGGCGACCGCAACATTCCGGCTTGCGCAGGCTGCCACAGCCCCACCGGCGCGGGCATTCCCGCCCAGTATCCGCGGGTGGGCGGCCAGCATGCCGACTACACCGAAGCGCAGCTGGTGGCCTTCCGCGTCGGCGCGCGCGGCAACAGCGCCCAGATGTCGGCCATCGCGGCGAAGATGAACGACCGCGAGATCAAGGCGGTGTCGGACTACATCGCCGGCCTGCGCTGATCACCCGTCTGCAACACCCCGATGGAAGGCCGGTCTTGTACCGGCCTTCTTCTTTTCAGGCAGGAAGCCTCCGGGATAATCAGCCTGACATGAGCAGCACCCCCCACACCGGCGGACTGGAAATTCGCGCCCGCTCGGCCGTCGTTCAGGAGGCGGTGGAGCTGCTGTCCTCCATGCGGTTCTCGATTTCGCTGTTGACGGTCATCTGCATTGCCTCGGTGATCGGCACGGTGATCAAGCAAGGCGAGCCGCTGAACAACTACGTCAACCAGTTCGGGCCGTTCTGGGCCGATCTCTTCGGTCGGGTGAACCTCTACACCGTCTACAGCGCGTGGTGGTTCCTGCTGATCCTGGCGTTCCTGGTGATTTCCACCACGCTGTGCATCGTGCGCAACACGCCCAAGATCATGGCCGAACTGCGCACCTACAAGGAGCACATTCGGGAGCAATCGCTGCAGGCCTTCCACCACAAGGTTCATGGCACGGTGGCGGAAACGCCGCAAGCCGCCTATGACCGCGTGGCCGCGCTCCTGGTGGCTCAAGGGTGGCGGGCCAAGGCGCAGGTGCGCCGCCCTGGAGCCGATTCCAAGGGGCAGGCGGGCACGATGATCGCCGCGCGCAAAGGCATGGCCAACAAGCTGGGCTATCTGGCGGCCCACTCCTCCATCGTGCTGATCTGCGTGGGCGGCCTGAGCGATGGCGACATGATGGTGCGCCTGCAAATGGCCCTCCAAGGCAAGAGCGTGTTTTCGGGTGGCGGCCTGATCACGGAAGTGCCCGAACAGCACCGCCTGCCCGAGGGCAGCCTGACCTACCGCGGCAATGTGCTCGTGCCCGAGGGTGGCCGCCAGGGTGTGGCCCTCCTGAACATGCCCGGGGGCGTGGTGCTCCAGGACCTGCCCTTCGATATCGAACTCAAGAAGTTCATCGTCGACTACTACGAAACGGGCATGCCCAAGCTGTTCGCCAGCGAAATCGTCATCCACGACCGGGCCACCGGCGACGCGCGGCCGGCCACGGTCAAGGTCAACGAGCCGGCCTTCCACCGCGGCGTGGCCATCTACCAAAGCAGCTTCGACGACGGCGGCAGCCGACTCAAACTGCGCGTACTGCCCCTGGGCGGCGGCAAGACGTTTGAGGTAGAGGGTCGGGTGGGCGAGGACACGGCCCTGGTCAGCGACAAGGAACGCCTGAAGCTGGAGTTCGCGGGCCTGAAGGTGATCAATGTGGAGAACTTCACCGACACCACGGGCGCGGTTGGGAGCGGTGCGGACGTCCGCAAGGTGGACCTCAAGACCTCGATCACCGACCACCTGGGCAGCGGCGCCAAGGCGCCGGGCGAGAAGACGATGCGCAATGTGGGGCCGTCGGTAACCTACCGTCTGCGTGACGAAAGTGGCCAGGCGCGCGAGTTCCACAACTACATGGTGCCCTTCGAAATCGACGGGCAGATGGTGCTGCTGGCCGGCGTACGCGACAACGTGAATGAGCCCTTCCGCTACCTGCGCCTGCCGGTGGACGAGAACAGTGCCATCGATTCCTGGATGATCTTGCGGCATGCCCTGCTCAACCCACAGGCGCGGGAACTGGCGGCACGCCGCTACGCCATCCAGGCGACCCCGCCGGGGCAGCCCGAATTGCAGTCCCAGATTCAGGCCACGGCCTTGCGCGCGCTGTCGCTGTTTGCCGGCTCCGAGCGGCCAGCTGACGGCGTTTCCACCGAGGACGCACCGGGAGGCCTGACCTCTTTGACGGTCTTCCTGGAGCGCAGTGTTCCCGCCGAGGAGCGCGCTCGCATTTCGGAGGTTCTGCTGCGCATCCTCAATGGATCGCTGTTTGAACTGCTGAACATGGCGCGGCAGCAGAGCGGGATGCCCGCCATGGAATCCGGTGAGCGGGCGCAGTCCTTCATGACACAGGCGGTGCTCTCCCTGTCGGACAGCTTCTACTACCCGGCGCCGGTGATGGCCCAGCTGGCATCCTTCGAGCAGAAGCAGGCCAGCGTGTTCCAGGTGGCGCGCGCCCCCGGCAAGACGCTGGTGTATGTCGGCTCGGTCTTGCTGATCATTGGCGTCTTTGCGATGCTCTATGTGCGGGAACGCCGGCTGTGGATTTGGATCCAAGATGACGGCGCGGGCGGCAGCAGGCTCAGCGCTGCGCTGTCGACGACGCGCAAGACGCTGGACGCCGACAAGGAATTCGAAGCGCTGAAGGTTGCGCTGCTGGAGCCGGCTGCGGCGGAGGGAACAAGACGATGAATACGACCACCCTGGACATCGGCAAGAGCGGATGGCGGCTGCGGGTCGGTGTGGCCGATGCGCTGACCGCACTGTTGGTGATCGCCGGTGCAGCCTATGCATTGAACCGCTACGGCGCGTCGATGGACGTCTACGAAACCTGGATCCTGATCGGCGCGGTGCCCTCCCTGATTGGGCTGGTGTGGTTCTGGCCCTCACTGCGTGGCCTGAGCCTGGGCGTGGGCGCTGCAACGCTGCTGGCCATCCACTTGTATGGGCGGTCGACTGATGCCTTTGGTGCAGATCTGGCCGCTGCCGAGCAGGTGTTTCTGTTGAAGTATTTCCTCTCCAGTCAGAGCGCCATCCTGTGGATGAGCATGCTGTTCTTCCTGAGCACGGTGTTCTATTGGATCGGCATGCTGGGGCGTCAGCCGGCCGAAGGTGGGGAGAACACGGGCTACCGACTGGGCTCGCGCCTGGCCTGGGCGGCGGTGTTCATGGCCCTGGTGGGCACGCTGGTGCGGTGGTTTGAGAGCCATCAGATCGCGCCGGACATCGGCCACATTCCCGTGAGCAACCTGTACGAAGTGTTCGTGCTGTTCTGCTGGATGACGGCCCTGTTCTATCTCTACTACGAGCAGCAGTACCAGACGGCGGCCATGGGCGCCTTCGTGATGCTGATCGTGAGTGCCGCGGTGGGCTTCCTGCTGTGGTACACGGTGGTGCGCGGGGCGCACCAGATCCAACCGCTGGTGCCTGCGCTGCAAAGTTGGTGGATGAAGCTGCACGTGCCGGCGAACTTCGTGGGCTACGGCACCTTTGCGCTGGCGGCCATGGTGGCCTTTGCCTACCTCATCAAGCAACAGGCCACGGAGACGCGCTGGTGGAAGCTGGCGCCCTTGTGGCTGCTGGGCGTGGTCCTGTGCTTTGAGCCCCTGGTGTTCCGCAAAGGCGCGGCGCAGTCGGGCTCATACTGGGCGGTGTATTTCGGGGTGAGCGCGCTGATCGTGGCGGGCATCCTGTCGCTGCGCGGACGCATCGGCCCGAAACTGCCCGCCTTCGAGGTGCTGGACGACGTGATGTACAAGTCCATCGCGGTGGGCTTTGCCTTCTTCACCATCGCCACCATCCTCGGTGCCTTCTGGGCCGCGGAAGCCTGGGGCGGCTACTGGAGCTGGGATCCGAAGGAAACCTGGGCCCTCATCGTGTGGCTGAACTATGCCGCCTGGCTGCACATGCGGCTGATGAAGGGCCTGCGGGGAGCGGTGTCGGCCTGGTGGGCGCTGGTGGGCCTGGCCGTGACGACATTTGCCTTCCTCGGCGTGAACATGTTCCTGTCGGGGCTGCACTCCTACGGGGAGTTGTAAACCCCCGCGCAACCGCGGGGTGGGTGCGGGCGGATAGGCTGCCTGCACCTTCAAGGCAGGAGCCTGGCCATGCTGATCAAGACCGATCAAGGATACGCGCACCCGATCGCCAGCGAAATCACACCGCGCGCGGTGTTTGAGGAGCGGCGCGCGTTCTTGCGCTCCTTGGCGGTGGTCGGGGCCGGAACGCCGCTGGGGCTGTGGGCGGCGCGCGATGCGCGAGCCCAGGCGGCGGGTGCCAGTGCTGCGGCGCCTGCTGCGCCAGCCTTGACCACGGGGCCGGGCAAGTTGGCACGGCTGCCGGCGGTGCGTTCAGCTATCGACGGCGCCTTCGTAATGGACAAGCTGACCGCTTACGAGCACGTGGCGGGCTACAACAACTACTACGAGTTCGGCCTCGAAAAGTCCGACCCGGCGCGCAACGCGCACACCTTGCGCACGCGACCCTGGACGGTGAGCGTGGAAGGCGAGTGCGCCAAGCCGCGCACCTTTGGCATCGAGGACCTGCTGAAGCTGGCGCCGATGGAGGAACGCATCTACCGGCTGCGCTGTGTGGAGGGCTGGTCCATGGTGGTGCCCTGGGTGGGGTATTCGGTGTCGAACATCCTGCGTGCGGTGGAACCCACCGGCAAGGCCAAATTCGTGGAGTTCGTGACGCTGGCCGACCGTGCGCAGATGCCCGGACTGCGTTCGAGTGTGCTGGATTGGCCCTACAAGGAAGGCCTGCGACTGGATGAGGCCCTGCACCCGCTGACGCTGATGGCCTTCGGTCTGTATGGTGAGGTACTGCCCAACCAGAACGGCGCGCCGTTGCGCTTGGTGGTGCCTTGGAAGTACGGTTTCAAGAGCGCCAAGAGCATTGTGAAGATCCGCTTGTTGGAGCGACAACCCCGCTCTTCATGGGAAGTGGCAATCCCGTCTGAATACGGCTTCTATTCGAATGTGAATCCCAAGGTGGACCACCCCCGCTGGAGTCAGGCCACGGAGCGCCGTATCGGCGAAGACGGTGTGTTCCAGCGCAAGCGGCCCACGCTGATGTTCAATGGCTACGAGGCGCAGGTGGGGCAGCTGTACGCGGGCATGGACCTGCGTAAATTCTATTGATGAAGGCACGCTTGGGCGCGGTGCTGATGCACCCGCTGTGCAAGCCGGTGGTGGCCCTGGTGCTGCTGCTGCCGTTGGTGGCACTGGTGTGGGGTGCACTGAACGACACGCTGGGCGCCAACCCTGCGGAGACCTTGATCCGCAACAGCGGCGAAATGGCACTGCGCTGCCTGCTCTTGACCCTGGCGGTGACGCCGCTGCGGGAGTGGACCGGCGTGGCGGCCTTCGCGCGACTGCGTCGCCTGCTGGGTCTGTTGACCTTCAGCTGGGCGATGCTGCACCTGCTGACCTATTCATGGCTGGACATGGGCTTTTACTTGGACGACATCGTTCGCGATACCGTAAAGCGGCCCTTCATTCTGGTGGGCATGCTGGCGCTGCTGTTGATGCTGCCGCTGGCCTTGACCTCATTCAATGCTGCGGTCAAAGCGCTGGGCTCATCGCGATGGAAGCGTCTTCACCAGGCGGTCTACGCAGTGGCCTTGCTGGCCATCCTGCACTTCTTTTGGATGCGCGCGGGCAAGCTGAACTTCGGCGATGTGGCGGTGTATGCGGCTCTGTTGGCGGCGTTGCTGGGGTGGCGCGTTCGGCGGCTGTTGGGTCGTGGGACCCACTGATCCCATGTTTAGCGCGCAAGGACGCCTTGGAGCGCGACGCCCGTGGGGGACCCGGAGCGGACGACAGCGTCGGGCGGCCCGGCGACGACCACACGACCACCGCCGGTGCCACCTTCGGGCCCAAGGTCAATGACCCAGTCGGCTTCGGCGATCACATCCAGATCGTGTTCGATCACCACCACGCTGTGCCCGCCATCCACCAAGCGGTGCAGAACATGGATGAGTTTTTCAACATCGGCCATGTGCAGGCCCACCGTGGGTTCGTCGAGCACGTACAGGGTATGGGCAGCCTTCTGCCCACGCCGGCCAACGTCGTCTCGCACCTTGCTCAACTCGGTAACCAACTTGATCCGCTGCGCTTCGCCGCCAGACAGCGTGGGAGAAGGCTGCCCCAGTGTGAGGTATCCCAGCCCAACATCCTTGAGCAACTGCAAGGGATGGGCAATCGACGGCATCGAAGCAAAAAATTCCACCGCCTCGTCGACCTCCATCTGGAGCACATCACCGATGCTCTTGCCACGCCAGGTGACGGCCAGGGTTTCGGGATTGAAGCGCTGCCCGTGGCACTGGTCGCAGGGTACCTTCACATCCGGCAAGAAGCTCATCTCGATGGTGCGCATGCCTTGGCCTTCGCACGCAGGGCAGCGGCCTTGACCGGTGTTGAAGCTGAACCGGTTGGCGGCATAGCCACGCGCCTTGGCCTCCAAGGTTTCGGTGAAGAGCTTGCGGATGGCGTCCCAGAAACCGATATAAGTGGCGGGGCAGGAGCGCGGCGTCTTGCCGATGGGCGTCTGGTCGACTTCGAGCACGCGGTCCACGGCGCCCCAACCTTCGATACCGTTACAGCCCTGCCACAAGGGATCACCCTTGCCCTTCTGCGCCACGGCGGCCTGCACATTGGCGAGCAGCACGTCGCGCGCCAGCGTGCTTTTGCCGCTGCCGCTGACCCCGGTAACGGCAACCAGGCGGTGCAGGGGCACGCGCACATTCAGATTCTGCAGGTTGTGAAGCCGGGCTTCTTTGAGCGCCATGGCTGGTTGCGTGGCCGGCACCGGGCGGCGTGGGTGGATCGGATGCTTCAAGGGGTGGGCCAGCAGTCGGCCGGTGACCGATTCGGGCGTCGCTGAAAGGTCTGCGGCACTGCCCTGAGCAATCACGCGACCACCGCGCTTGCCGGCGCTGGGCCCGATGTCGATGAGATGATCAGCACGGCGAATGGTGTCTTCATCATGTTCCACCACGACCAGGGTGTTGCCCTTGTCGCCAAGCCGGGCCAAGGCCTTGAGCAGGATCTGGTTGTCGCGCGGGTGCAGGCCGATGGTGGGCTCATCCAGTACGTAGCACACACCCTGGAGGTTGCTGCCGAGTTGCGCGGCCAGGCGAATGCGCTGTGCCTCGCCCCCGCTGAGGGTGGGCGCGGCGCGGTCGAGCGTCAGGTAGCCCAGGCCCACCTCCTCCAGGAAGGTGAGACGGCTGTGGATCTCGGTGACCACGTCGCGCGCGATCTCGGCTTCTCTTCCCTGCAGATGGAGTTGCTCCACCCAGTGTCGGGCTTGGGTCACCGACCACTGCGCCACATCGGTGATGGGCTCACCCTGGAAGGTGACCGCGCGGGCGGTGGCACTCAGGCGCGTGCCGTGACAGTCCGGGCAGGCTTCGTCGATAAGCCCTTCCACCTCGGCTTCTTCGGAGGGGAAGCTCTGCTCGCGGCCGCGATTCTCGTCATCACGCACGGAATCATCAAAGGCCTTGCGCTGTTCGCGGCTGAGCTTCAGGCCCGTGCCCACGCAGCCGCTGCACCAGCCATGCTTGCTGTTGTAGCTGAACAGCCGTGGGTCGAGTTCGGCATAGCTGGTGCCGCAGCTCGGGCAGGCGCGCTTGGTGCTGAATACGGTCACGCGGCCGATGGGGGTGGTGCTTTGGCCGTCGGCCATCGCCTCCTGAAGACCGTCCAGCGGGTGCAGCAGGTGCATCACGCCCTTGCCGATGTCGAGGGCCTTGCTGAGCAGGGCGCGCAGTTCGGCTTCATGAGAAGGGTCGATGACCAGGTCGCCCACGGGCAGTTCAAGGGTGTGTTCCTTGAAACGGTCCAGGCGGGGCCAGGGGTCCACAGACAGGAATTCGCCATCGACGCGGAGATGGGTGTGGCCGCGGGCCTTCGCCCATTTCGCGAGATCCGTGTAGACGCCCTTGCGGTTGACCACCAAGGGCGCGAGCAGTCCCACATGCTGTCCCCTGTAGTCGCGCAGCAACTGGGCGGCAATGCTTTCGGTGCTCTGCGGTTTCACCGGGGCGCCATCGTGCACACAGTGCTGAAGGCCCAGCTTCACCCACAGCAGGCGCAGGAAGTGCCAGACCTCGGTGGTGGTGGCCACGGTGCTCTTGCGGCCACCGCGCGAAAGGCGCTGCTCGATGGCGACGGTGGGCGGGATGCCGTAGACCGCATCCACCTCGGGCCGACCGGCCGGCTGCACGATGCTGCGCGCGTAGGCGTTGAGGCTTTCCAGGTAGCGACGCTGACCTTCGTTGAAGAGGATGTCGAAGGCGAGCGTGGATTTGCCCGAACCGCTGACGCCGGTGATCACATTGAAGCGCCCACGCGGGATATCGACGGACAAGCCCTTGAGGTTGTGTTCGCGAGCATTGACGATGCGGATGGCTTCGCTGAGGTGGCGGCCTTCCGGCTCATTTGTTCGCGGAAAAAATGACTCTGACCCCATTTTTTGATCGCGGACTTCGACGACGGTGCCGAGCGCCTGGGCGTACTCGCGCAGAGCGGCGGCGGTGTGGGAGGTGGGGTGTTGGGCCACATCGGTGGGGCTGCCCTGGCAAACAAGTTCACCGCCCTCTTCGCCACCTTCAGGACCGAGGTCAATGAGCCAATCGCTGGCGCGGATCACATCGAGGTTGTGTTCGATGAGGATGATGGAGTGGCCCGCTTCGAGCAACTTGCGCAGCGCGCGCATGAGCTTGGCGATGTCGTCGAAGTGCAGACCGGTGGTGGGTTCGTCGAAGAGGAAGAGCGTGCCCTTCCTGGCCACGCGCTGCGAAGGTGACGTGGCTGCCTCGGCCAGGAAACCCGCGAGTTTCAATCGCTGCGCCTCACCACCCGAGAGCGTGGGCACCGGTTGGCCCAGGCGCATGTAGTCCAAGCCCACATCCACGATGGGCTGCAGCTTGGCCACCACCTCGCGGTCCTGTCGGAACAAGTCGACCGCCTCGGCGACCGTGAGGTCCAGTACATCGGCCACGCTGAGCTCTCGCGGCCCGCGCAGGATCTTCACCTCCAGGATTTCCGGGCGAAAGCGCCGGCCATCGCAGTCCTGGCAACGCAGATACACGTCGGAGAGGAACTGCATCTCGACATGCTCAAAGCCCGAGCCGCCGCAGGTGGGGCAGCGACCGTCACCAGCATTGAAGCTGAACATGCCGGCGGTGTAGCTGCGTTCGCGTGCGGCCGGTGCATCGGCGAAGAGCTTGCGGATTTCGTCGAAGGCGCCCACATAGCTGGCGGGGTTGGATCGGGCCGTTTTGCCGATGGGGCTTTGGTCGACGAAGACCGCATCGGCCAGCCAGTCCGCACCGAGCAGCCGATCGTGCGCGCCCGGTGCCTCGGTGGCTTTTCCAAAGTGGCGGGCCAGTGCCGGGTACAGCACATCCTGCATCAGGGTGCTCTTGCCGCTGCCCGATACGCCGGTCACGCACACCAGGCGCTGCAGCGGAAACTCCACGCTCACATTCCGAAGGTTGTGTTCGCGCGCGCCTTCCAGGATCAAGCGCGGCGTGGAGGCGTCGACCAGTCGCGTGAACCCGCTGCCGATGTGCTTGCGCGCACCGAGATAGTCCCCCGTCAGAGTGGCGGCGGCCTTGGCATCCTCGGGCGTTCCATCGAACACGATTTCCCCGCCGCGCTGCCCCGGGCCAGGGCCCATGTCGATGAGCCGGTCTGCGGCCAGCATCACCGCAGGGTCGTGCTCCACCACCACGAGGGTGTTGCCGGCGTCGCGCAATCGGTGCATGGCCTGCACGATGCGATTCATGTCGCGCGGGTGCAGACCGATGCTGGGCTCGTCCAGCACGAACAGGGTGTTCACGAGGGACGTGCCCAGGGCCGTGGTGAGGTTGATGCGCTGCACCTCGCCACCGGACAAGGTTCGACTTTGGCGGTCCAGCGTGAGGTAGCCCAAGCCCACATCGCACAGGTACTTCAGCCGGTTGCGGATCTCGTCCAACAGCAGCTTGAGCGCGTCATCGAGCATCGTCGATGGCAAGGTGAGTCCATCAAAGAACCCCCGCAGCCGGGACAGCGGCAGCTGCATCAGATCGTGCAGGCACAGCCCGTCGAAGGCTTCGAGCTGCTCGCGGGTCCACTGCACGCCCGCGGGCATGAATCGCGTGTAGCGCCCGTCCTCGCAGGCCATCGCCCCGTCGGCATCATGCCGACTGCCCAGACGCCAGAGCAGGGCTTCGGTCTTCAGCCGCGCCCCCTTGCACACCGTGCACGGCGTGTAGCTGCGGTACTTGGACAACAAGACACGGATGTGCATCTTGTAGGCCTTGCTCTCCAGATATTCGAAGAAGCGGCGCACCCCGTACCACTGCTTGTTCCACTGGCCCTTCCAGTCGGCGTCACCTTCGATGACCCATTGGCGCTGGGCGGGTGAAAGTTGGGACCATGCGGTGTCTCGGGGTATGCCATGGGTGCCGGCGTGTCGCATGAGGTCGTCCTGGCACTCGGCCCAGGCGGGCGTCTGCAACGGCTTGATGGCCCCATTGCGCAGGGTCTTGCGTTCGTCGGGAATCACCAAACCCCAGTCGACGCCGATCACACGACCAAAGCCTCGGCAGGTTTCACAGGCGCCATAGGCCGAGTTGAAACTGAAGAGCGCGGGTTGGGGATCGCCGTAACGGATGTCGCTCTCCGGGCAGTGCAGACCGGTGGAGTAGCGCCACACCGTCGGCTCGGCTGCGGCGGATTCGACCATCACATGCACCTGCAGACGCCCCATGCCGCGCTTGAGGCACAGCTCGATGGCTTCCATCAAGCGAACCCGCTCGGCAGCCGAGGCTCGGAATCGGTCGGCCACCACATCCAGGATCTTGCGATCACCCTCAAGCCGCGCGGCCTGCACCCGGGTGAATCCGCTGGCGGCGAGCCATTCCTCCTGCTGCGCCTCGGAGGTGTCGGCCGGCAGTACCGCCGGAAAGGTGAGCACGAGGCGCGGGTCACCGGCCTGCTCGGCCCGCTTCAGCAGGTCTTGCGCAATGGTCTCGGGCGTATCGTGCCGCACCGGTAGGCCGGTGACACGGTCCATCAACTCGGCCGCCCGGGCGAAGAGCAGCTTGAGGTGGTCGTTGATCTCGGTCATCGTGCCCACCGTGGAACGGCTGGTGCGCACCGGATTGGTCTGGTCGATGGCGATCGCCGGTGGCACGCCGTCCACCCGGTCCACGGCAGGCCGGTCCATTCGGTCCAGGAACTGTCGTGCATAGGCCGAGAAGGTCTCGACATAGCGCCGCTGCCCCTCTGCATAGAGGGTGTCGAACACCAGGCTGCTCTTGCCGCTGCCGCTGGGCCCCGTGACCACCGTCATCTCCTGGGTCCTGATGTCCAGGTTGAGGTTCTTCAGGTTGTGCTGGCGGGCACCGCGTATGTGGATCAGGCCGGAGCGCATGGAGGACGTGAGATCACCCGTTGGAGGGCCCACACCCCGCCTCAGAAGGCCTTGGCGTGCAGCCGAATCCGCCAGTGTGCTCCAAGAGTCGGCCCCCTGGGAATGGCCCTTGGCCGTCTCGGCCATTACCGGCGCCCGCCCTCATCAGGCCATCAGACGGTCCGGGATCGGAGAGTGAGCGTGCGCTCACTCTCATTCGAAGGGCCCGGGGCGATCGTCAGGCCGCCGGTTTGAGCTGCTGGGGCCAATCCGATCGGCCATTCAGTCCGGCGAAGGCGAAATTCACTTCAGGCTGCAGGCCGGTGACGATGCGCGCGATGCTCTTGCCCGAGCCGCAGGCGTGGGTCCAGCCCAGGGTGCCGTGGCCGGTATTGAGGAACAGGTTCTTGACCTTGGAGCGGCCGATGATGGGCACGTTGCTGGGAGTGGCCGGACGCAGTCCGGTCCAGAACTGCGCGCGCTCGGTGTCGCCGGCGCCGGGGAAGAGTTCCTCCACGCGGCGGACGATGGCCTCACAGCGCACGCGGTTGAGGTCGCGGTCGTAGCCATTGAGTTCGGCGGTGCCGGCGATGCGGAGTCGGTCACCGAGTCGCGAAAACACCAGCTTGTACTCGTCGTCGGTGAGCGAGACCTGATGCGCCATGCGCGCGTCCTTGACCGGCATGGTGACCGAATAGCCCTTGGCCGGGTAGATGGGCAACTCGATGCCCAGCGGCTTGGCGATCAGCGGCGAGAGGCTGCCCATGGCCAGCACATAGGCGTCGGCCCTCAGGCGCTGGAAGCGGCCCTCGCTGTCGGTGGCTTCCACATGGTCGATTTGGCCGGCCACTTCGCGCAGGGCGGTGACGGTGTGGCTCATCAGGAACTGCACGCCATCCTCTTCGCAGCGCTTGACCAGTTCACGCGCAAACTGGTTGGCATCACCGGACTCGTCTTCAGCGGTGTAGGTGGCGCCGGCCAGCTTCGGCCTGATGTGGGCCAGCGCGGGTTCGATCCGAACCGCTTCATCGGCGCTGATGACGCGGCGGTCACAGCCCAGGTCGCGCATCTGCTGGGCAGGGGCTTCCGCACCTTCGAATTCCTTTTCATTCGTGTAGAAGTGCAGGATGCCCTGGGTGCGCTGGTCGTAATGGATGCCGCGGTCGACACGCAAGGCCTGCAGCGTGTCGCGGCTGTAGGTGCCCAGACGCACGATCTGTTCGATGTTGTGGCGGGTCCGGGCGGGGGTGCATTCGCGCAGGAACTGCAGCCCCCACATCCACTGGCGCACATCCGCGCGGATGCGGAACAGGAGCGGCGCGTCTTCCTGGCCCAGCCACTTGAGCACCTTGAGCGGCGCACTGGGGTTGGCCCAGGGTTCGGCGTGGCTGACCGAGATTTGGCCGCCATTGGCAAAACTGGTTTCCGCGGCTGGCGTGGCCTGGCGGTCGACCACGGTGACGTCGTGGCCCTGCTGGCGCAGGAAATAGGCGGAAGTGACGCCGAGCAGACCGGCTCCGAGGACGATGACTTTCATGGACAGGCTCCTGTGAGGTGACGCGCTTGGTGTCAGCGCTTGCCGCTCCCTCTGTCCTTGGTACCTGAGAGATTCGGCCACCGCCCGAGCGGCGCCTTGCTCCTTCGGTGCGTCACGCGTGTGACGGCTCTCCAGACGGCGTTGATGGGGTGCAGTACGGGCCCTGAGCGTTCATGGGAGATTGCGCCTTCGGGGGCTGGGCTTTACGCCCAGCACTCTCCTGCTGTGAGCGATTCGATGGGATGAAGGGTTCGGAAGTTCCTCGGGGAAGGTGAAAGGTTTCAAGCGCTGAGAAAGCGACGCGTCAAAAGCACCCAATAGGCGCTGCCGACGGCAATGTTGTCATCGTTGAAGTCATAGCCTGGGTTGTGCACCATGCATGAATGCTCGCCATCGCCATTGCCGATCAACAGGTAGCTGCCCGGCACCTTCTGGAGCATGAAGGCGAAGTCTTCACTGCCGGTCAGCGCGGGCGCCTGGGCGTTCACCCGGTCCGTCCCCACCAACTCCTGGGCGACGCCGCGAGCAAAATCGGTCGGCGAGGCAGCATTGACCAAGACGGCGTAGCCAGAGCGCCAATCAACCTCGGCCTTCACCCCAAAACTCTCGGCCTGTGCCGCCGCCAGCGCGTGGATGCGCTGGCGCAACAGTTCGCGCACCACAGGGTCGAGTGCGCGAACACTGAGTTCAAGCGTGGCGCTGCCGGGGATGACGTTGTTCGCCTGACCGGCATGGAAGGCACCCACCGTGACGACCGCGGTCTGCTGGGGGTCGACATTGCGCGAAACCACCGTCTGCAAGGCCATCACCAGGCTGGCTGCGGCCACCAGCGCATCGGACGCTTTGTGGGGCATCGCGCCATGGCCGCCGTTGCCGCGCACCGTGATGGTGGCGTAGTCGCTGCTGGCCATCATGGGGCCCTCGCGCAGCCACAGATGCCCCTGGGGAACACCGGGCATGTTGTGCATGGCGAAGATGGCGTCGCAGGGAAAACGGTCGAACAGGCCGTCTTCCATCATCTTCAAGGCACCACCACCACCCTCCTCGGCCGGCTGAAAGATCAGGTGCAGGGTGCCATCGAATCCGCCGGCCTGCGCAAGGTGCTGGGCGGCGCCCAGCAACATCGCCGTGTGGCCGTCGTGCCCGCAAGCGTGCATCAGGCCGGGCCGTGTGCTGGTCCAGGGACGGCCGCTCTCTTCCTGAATGGGCAAGGCATCCATGTCGGCGCGCAAGCCCAGGCACTTGCGCGAGCTGCCACGCCGCAGTGTGCCCACCACCCCGGTGCCCCCGAGGCCGCGGGTAACGGCGTAGCCCCAATCCTCAAGCTTGCGCGCCACCGTTTCAGCTGTGCGGTGCTCGTCGAAGGCGAGTTCCGGGAAACGGTGGAGCTCACGCCGCAGGGCGGTGAAGGCCTCGGCCTTGGGGCGCAGTTCGTCGAGGACGGTGGACATGGCCGCAGACCGGGTGTTATTGCGCCTCGAGCTTGATCGACCGGGCAATGGCCCGGAAACGAGCCGTCTGCGCCTCATATTCCTTGGCGGCCTCGGCCAGTGACATCATGGGCGGCACGGCCACGCCCAACCTCACCAGGGCGTTCTTGGCCTCACCATCCCCCATGGCGTTGGTGAGCGCACGGTTGAGGTTCTGCACCACGGTCTCGGGCGTGTCCTTGCGCACGAAGTAGCCCGTCCAGATGTTGAAGCTGAAGTCCTTGATGGCCCGGCTGTCATTGATGCTGGGGTACTTGGCCAGGAACGGTGCCTCCACCTTCCCCTTGGGTGCGAGCGTCGCCAGCACCTTCAGGCGGCCG
>JBMSQF010000053.1:0-18353 GCA_049423145.1 Burkholderiaceae bacterium | reverse complement strand
GCGCAGGCTCCAGTGCGCCGTCGGCTGCCAGCGCCACTCGGCCGCGAGGCTCCGGGCGACTTGGCTGTTGCTCGGTGGTGCAAGGCCTGTCGCGGGCGTCATCCATTGCCGCTGACCGTCTCCGGCCGCCAGGCGCAGACTCAGCAGGTCACCTTCCCGTGGTTGCCAGCCCCACTCCGCCTCCCACAGAGCGACCCGATAGTCCTGAGCGGGTTGGCTCGAAGCGGGCGCGTCGACGGCGAACTGGGTGCCCATCACGCGGCGGTAGCCCAATCCCCATGACGATCTTCGGCTCCACTCGCCTCGCCATTGCAAACGCCAGTTGTCCTGCTCGTAGCCGGACCACCAGGGCTGCGGCCGGTTGGGATCCATGCGCTCGCGCACCCAGTGCAGATCAAGTCCCCAGCGCCGATGAACGCCCCATCGCAGGATACCGCCCGCCTGCTCCAGCGACTGGACACGCCGAGAGCCCGTCTCGGGATCTGTTCGCACCTGCCCTTCGAGCGGATCCTGCCGGCGGTCCCAAGACAAGCGTGCACCCCAATCGCCTGCAGTGCGCAGATCCCAGGCCATCCCTGTCCGATAGGCGCGATGGTCCAGCGCATCCTGTTGGTCGTACCGTGTCGTCAGCCAACGACCGAAGGCGCTGAAACGCTGTCCTTCCCATCCGCCTGCGTAGCGTCCTTCGATAGCGGAGGTCCAGGCCGCATCGGATGCGGCTGATTCCGTGGCCGTTCGCAAGGGATTTCGTTCATGAAGTCGGGCCTGTTCAATCATCCACACCAAGCCCTGCTCGGCCACCGGATCCGCTGCAGCGGCGGCCAGTCCGTTTGCCACCGACAGAGCAGCCCACAGTGCTGTCTTCGCCCCCCTACCCATCAAACGCAGTGGGCGATCGGTCCCCTCTCGGCGCGCGGGAACTTCACCACGCGTGGGCATCCCGAAATACCAGGCCCACGGTGCGCAACACGATTTGGAGGTCCAGCGCCAAGGACCAGTTCTGCAGGTAGTAAAGGTCATGCTCCACCCTTTTTTGCATCTTGTCGACGATGTCGGTTTCTCCCCGGAGTCCATGGACCTGCGCCCAACCGGTGATACCCGGACGCACCTTGTGTCGAACCATGTAGGCCATCACCAGACCCCGGTACTGTTCGTTGTGAGCCAACGCGTGTGGTCTTGGACCGACCACGCTCATTCGACCCTGAAGGACATTGAAGAATTGGGGTAATTCATCGAGCGAGGTGCGCCGCAGGAGACGGCCCAATCGTGTGACGCGGGTGTCGGTACGGGATGCTTGCCGCATGTGAGGGCCATCATCCATGACGGTCATGGTTCGAAACTTCCACACTTCAATGACTTCACCCCGCGCGCCCAATCGCCGTTGGCGAAACAGGGCAGGCCCGGGCGTTTCCCAACGGATGGCCAGTGCAATCACCAGCATCAGCGGCCACAGCAAGACAAGGGCTGCAAGCGCCAGCAACAGGTCGCTGGCCCGCTTAATGGCGGCGCGTGCCCCGGTGAAGGGCGACTCGAGAATGCCGATCTGGGGCATGCCGTCAAGCGTGCTCACCTGCCCCTGAATGACCAGCGAATTCCACAGGTCGGGAATCCAGCGAACCGACACCGTGCTGTCCTGGATGGCAGCCCATACCCGCTCCAAGCTGCGTTCGGCCAGTTGTTGCGAGGGCATGCAAAGGTAGAGCTCATCGACGGCATGAGCGCGCAAGAGCCGCTCGAGCTCCTGCAAACCCATGATCGACCGCTTTCGCAGTGGGCCGCCGCGGGAAGCCGGGCAGTTCCTTGCGGTGTCCATGCGCGGGTCGACCCATCCCAGGACCTTCCGGCGTTGGGCACCCCGCAGTTGCTGCAGCGCGCGCGCGGTGCGCCGTGCCAGGGCTCCGGTGCCCAGGATGATCGCAGTTGGCGCCGCCCTCGGTCTGTAGACGACGTTCCAGCCCCACGCCACCAACTCCAGAGCGGTCTGGTGGGCCAGAGGGTTGATCAAAGCCCAAGCGGCCCACAGCGAGCTGTGGATGGATTGGAGGCCCCGGGTGGCCCATGCGCACACCAGCAGCACGCCGGCGAGCATGGCGGCGTTGACCAGCGCCTCACTCCAGCGCTGAAGGCGGGGTGCGAACAGGCGATCAGGCGAGGGATAGGTCAGTGCCAGCATCATCAGCAGCAACGCCAGATCTGCCGAGGAGGGAGCCTGCGGCCCTTCCGACGGGACCATGGTTGCCGCCAGTGACATGAAGACCAAGACGGCCACCAAAGGCTCCAGCAGGGCGCACAGCACTGCCGAAGCCGAGGCCGGTGGCGGCCCGAAGTGCAGCCGCCCGCGTTCACCGTCAAAACCGTGTGGATGAGGCCAGGCCATGAGCGGGCGCCAGTGTCCTGCCGAGCCGGGTCCGCCACGGCGTGATTTGTCAAGGCAGGTGCATTCCCCGCGCCGCCGCGGCCAAGGGCCTGCAGGACACCAGGCTCAAGCCCCGGGGACTTGGGCGGTGTCTCCCCCAGAGGCCGTGCCTAGAATGAGGGTTGCACAGGTTGGTGCCGCACGACGCGTGCCACCCGAGAGGCTGGACCCGGAGGAATCATCGTGGACGTGGCTGCATCCGTCTTCAAGGCTTATGACATCCGTGGCATCGTCGGACAAACCATCGACGAGCGCTTTGCCGAGCACCTGGGCCGCGCCTTCGGCACCGAGGCACGGGCGTCCGGGGAAAAGGCGGTGGCCGTGGGCCGCGATGGGCGTCTGTCCGGGCCGGCCTTGGCGGCTGCCCTCATTCGTGGATTGGCCTCTACCGGTGTCGATGTCGTGGACATCGGTGCCGTGACCACGCCGATGCTGTACTACGTGGCGGCCACACGCGGTGCGCACGGATGTCGCAGCGGTATTCAGATCACCGGGAGTCACAACCCGAAGGACTACAACGGCTTCAAGATGGTCTTGGCTGGCCGCGCCATTCATGGCGCCGACATCCAGCGTCTGCGCGAGCGCATCGAGGCTGAGGACTACGCGCGCGGGCCTGGTCGAACCGCCTCCTTGGACATCACGGCCGAGTACAGCGCCCGCATCGTCAACGACTGCCGCATGGCCCGACCGCTGAAGATCGTGGTGGATTCGGGCAATGGCATCCCGGGCGCCACGGCGCCGGCCATCCTGCGCGCCTTGGGCTGCCATGTGGTGGACCTCTACAGCCGGGTGGACGGCGACTTCCCCAATCACCATCCTGATCCCAGCAAGCCCGAGAACCTCGAAGACCTCAAACTGGTGGTGCGCGCCACCGAGGCCGACCTGGGGCTGGCCTTCGACGGCGATGGCGACCGGCTCGGTATCGTCACCCGGCGGGGCAACATCATCTATCCTGACCGCCAGATCATGCTGTTTGCGCGTGATGTGCTCAAGCGCCATCCCGGCGCGCCCATCATCTTCGATGTCAAATGCTCGCAGCGCCTGCCGGTGGCGATCCGCGAGGCCGGCGGCAAGCCTGTGATGTGGAAGACAGGACACTCGCTCATCAAGGCCAAGCTCAAGGAACTGGGCTCGCCATTCGCCGGCGAGATGAGCGGCCACATCTTCTTCGGTGAGCGGTGGTACGGCTTCGATGACGCGATGTACACGGCCGGGCGTTTACTGGAGATCGTCAGCCGCTACATCGATCCAAGTGCCGTGTTGGAAGACCTGCCGAGCAGTTACAGCACCCCGGAGTTGAATGTGCCTTGTGCCGAAGGCGAGCACCACCGGGTGGTGGCGCGACTCCTGGAGCGTGTTGCGAACGGCCAGCTGAAGTTCACCGGCGGCCAGGTGTGCAGCATCGACGGATTGCGCGTGGACTTCGACGACGGTTTCGGGCTCATTCGGGCCTCCAACACCACCCCCGTGCTGGTCCTGCGCTTTGAAGGGCACACGGAAGCTGCACTGGCCCGCATCGAGCGCACGATGATGGGCGCCTTGCGATCGGTCAAGGCCGATGCCATGGTCCAGGCCTCGGCACACTGAGCGACGCCGGTTGAGCCGCCCCACGCCGGCCTGGGCATCAGGCCTCTACAGTGCAGCCTGGGCCCTGGTCTTGCCGGCGGTTCTTGCAAAGATGTGGTGGCGCGGGCGTCTGGAGCCGGCCTACCGTCGCGGCTGGGCGCAGCGCTTGGGTCAGTGGAACCCCGCCGATGCGGCCGATCGAAGGACTCCCCAGTCGGCGCCGCGCGTGTGGCTGCATGCGGTCTCGCTCGGTGAGACCCGTGCTGCGCAGCCCCTGGTGGAGTCCTTGCGCCAAGCCCTGCCCGGCATGCAGTTGCTGCTGACCACTGGCACGGCGACGGGCTGGGACGCCGGCCAGGACATGCTGCGGCCTGGTGATCTGCAGGGCTGGGCACCTTTTGATACGGCCACGGCCCCCCGCCGCTTTTTCGGTTTGATGCGCCCGGATGTGGGCATCCTGATGGAAACCGAAACGTGGCCGAACCTCGTGCGAGAGGCGGTGGTGGCGCAGGTACCGATGGTGTTGGCCAATGCACGCCTGTCGGAGCGCAGCTTGCTCAAAGGTCTGCGCTGGCCTGCGCTCACCCGACCGATGATGGCCAGTCTGGCCGGTGTTCTGGCTCAAACCCCGGACGATGCCGAGCGTTTGGTGCTGGCGGGCGTGCGGCCCGACCGGGTTCAGGTGATGGGCAACCTCAAGTTTGACTTGCAACCCAGCGTGGCGCAACTTGAGCAGGGGCAGCACTGGGCCGGTGTCGCCAAGGCTGCACAGCGTCGAGTCGTGCTGGCGGCCAGTTGGCGTGAGGGGGAAGACCAGGATCTGTTGCGGGCCTGGTTGGGACAGCGCCAAGGCCGACGCCATGAGGCCGATTCATCGAATCTGACGCCTTTGCTGATGGTCGTGCCTCGCCACCCTCAGCGCTTTGATGAAGTTCACGCGGCCTTATTGGCTGCGGGCCTGTCGGTGAGCCGACGCAGCAGCTGGCCTGCTCAGGGACCTACCGCGCAGGATGCACGGGCTGATGTCTGGCTCGGTGACTCCATCGGCGAAATGGCCGCCTACTATGCGGCCGCCGACGTGGCACTCTTGGGCGGCAGCTACGCCCGGCTGGGTGGACAGAATCTCATCGAGGCGGCTGCCTGCAACTGCCCGGTCATTGCCGGGCCGTACACCTTCAATTTCCAAGAGGCAGCGGACCGTGCCATTGAAGAAGGGGCCGCCCGCCGGGCATCGGATCTGCAGCAGGCCGTGGCGTTGGCGCTCGCCTTGAGGCCTGCCGAGTTGGAAATGCACCGCGCGGCGGCGCACGCCTTCTGTGGCCGCCATGCCGGGGCGGCGGATCGACAGTCGCAGGCGGTGGTGGCGCTGTTGCGGTCAGTTGCCCAGAAGCGGCGATAGGGCCAGCACGTCGCCGTTGCTCAGCGTCCCCGAAGCCTGTCGCACGCGCAGCGATCCGAGGATCGAGTCGTAGCGTGCCTTGGCCAGCTCGCGCCGCGTTTGGAAGAGCAGGCTCTGAGCATTGAGCACATCCAGGTTCACCCGGACCCCCACCTTGTAGCCCAGCTGCGTGGACTCCAGGGCGAGTTGGCTCGAGGCTTCTGCCGCTTCGAGTGCCTTGACCTGGGCGGCCAGGGACTGCACGCCGGTGAAGGCTTGGCGGGTCGCCAGTTCGACCGACCGGCGTGCCGCCTCGCGGTCGTGGCGTGCCCGCTCTTCCAGCTTCAGCGTCTCGGATACGCGGTTGTCGACGGCGTGACCGGCGTAGAGCGGCACATTGAGGGTCAGACCCACGACCGAGTTGGTGGAGGTGCCCACCTGTCCGACCTGAAAACTGCTGTTCGTGGCGGCGTTGCGCACCGTCGCCGTGCCGTCCACGCGCTGTTGGGTGTAGCGCCCGGTGAGGCTGAGCGTGGGCAGGTGACCGGCACGCGCGCGGTTGACCTCCAACTGGGCGATTTCCAATGCGAGCTGCGCCTTGCGCACCGCCGGGTGACGCTCCAGGGCGCGCTCCACCCACGCTTGAGCGCTCTCCGGCACCAAGGCGGGCAACACCAGGGGCAGCTTCAATGGCGCAGGTTGCACCTGCAGGCGGCCCACCACCTGCTCCAGTAACAGCTGCCGGTTGCGAAGGTCGTTGGTGGCAGCGATTTCCTGGGCTGTGACCAGATCAAACCGCGCCTGTGCCTCGCGTGCGTCCGTGATCGTCGCCGTGCCCACCTCGAAATTGCGGCGCGCCGAAGCACGCTGTTCCGTGATCGCGGCTCTGCTGGCCTCCACGGTGGCCAGGGCATCGCGCGATGCCAGCACATCGAAGTAGGCCTGCGCCACGCGAATGATCAGGTCCTGCTCGGCGGATTCCAGGTCGGTACGCGCCACCTCCAGAGACTTCTCGGCTTGGGTGATGGCAAGGTCGCTGGCGCGGTTGAACAAGGGCTGCGACGCGTTCACGTTGGTGGTCGTGGCATCGGTGGAGGACCCCGTCACCGAAGGGCTGAAGGGCGTGGCGTTCTCGGTTCGGCCGACGGTGGCGTCAGCCGTGACGGTCGGGCGCTTCAGGGCCCGCGACTGCTCCACCCGGAATCGCGCAGAGTCGAACTGTGCCCGTGCGGCCAAATAGGCCGCATCGTGGCCGCGAGCCGCTTCCATCAGCACCGGCAGGCTTTGAGCCGCGACACCGCCCACCAGAAAAACCGCCAAGGAAACGCTGGTGATGGCCCACCGCAGCGGGCGGCCGATTGGGAATGGGTTCATGGTTTGAGTCGCCAGGGGTGTTCAGAAGTGAAAGCGTGAGGGCATGGGAAAGCCCTGCAGGGCGGGGGCTGCGGTGTCGAAGAGGATGGTTTGTTCCCATGCCGATTCGGCGACCCGCGTGTACCGAACGGCCCGCATCACCGGCTCCGTGCCCACGATGGCCACCAGGCGGCCGCCGATGCGCAGCCGCGACTTCAGAGCCACCGGCTCCAGGGCAACCGAGCCCGACAGCACGATCGCGTCAAACTCGCCATCGACCGACTCGGGCAGGCTGCCGTCTGCGTGCACCACCTGCACATGAGCCAGGCGCGCGCGTGCCAGATGACCGCGCGCCATCTCCACCAGGCTGGCGTGAATCTCCAGGGTGGTGACTTCGCGTGACTGATGACCCAGCAGGCAGGCCATGAACCCCGAGCCGGCGCCGATTTCCAGTGTCCGCTCCGTGCCCGTCAATCGCAGTTCCTGCAGGAGGCGTGCCTCGACCCGTGGGGCCAGCATGCGCTGGCCTTCTGGCAGGGCGATCTCGGTGTCGGAGAAGGCCAGGGCGCGGTGCGCTGGTGGAACAAAATCCTCACGCCGCACCTTGGCCAGGAGCCCCAACACCCCCGCATCCAGCACATCCCAGGGGCGGATCTGTTGCTCGATCATGTTGAAGCGGGCTTGTTCGATGTTCATGTAAAACGGCCTCTTGAACCCAACCTGGCATTCTAGGGCGCGGGTTCGACGCTGCCTGGGAGGACGGCGGCCACGGCCGGCCTCATCGCTATGATGACGAGCGTTGCTCACCCATCGAAAGCCGAATCCTTGGATTTCATGCTCTTGCTCAAAGCGGCCGTTCTCGGCCTGGTAGAGGGCTTGACGGAGTTTCTCCCCATCTCGTCAACGGGCCATCTGATCCTGGCGGCTTCCCTGTTGGACTTCACCGGCGAGACGGCCAAGGTCTTCGAAATTGCCATCCAATCGGGTGCCATGCTCGCGGTGATCTGGGAGTACCGGGTTCGACTCCTGTCCACGGCGCGCGGATTGGGCAGCGACGAAGCCTCTCGTCGCTTCGCGATCAATGTCGCGGTGGCCTTCATCCCGGCGGTGGTGGCAGGGTTGGCCATGGGCAAGATGATCAAGGCAGCCCTGTTCCATCCGGTTCCCGTCGCTGTGGCCTTCATCGTGGGCGGAATGATCATCCTGTGGGTGGAGCGCTGGCACCACCGGCGCTTTGGACAGCGAGATCTCGAAGGCACCCGTCGGGCCCGTGTGGAGACCGTTGACGACATGCGCCCGATGGACGCGCTCAAGGTGGGCCTGCTGCAGTGTCTGGCTTTAATCCCCGGAACCAGCCGGTCAGGTGCCACCATCATCGGCGGCATGGTCTTGGGGTTCTCACGTCGGTGCGCCACGGAATTCAGTTTCTACCTGGGCATCCCGACGCTCATGGGCGCTGGGGCCTACTCGGTATGGAAACAGCGCGATGCCCTGCAATGGGCCGATGGGCCTGTGTTTGCGGTGGGTACGGTGATGGCCTTCTTCAGCGCGCTGCTGTGCATCCGGTGGCTCATCCGCTATGTGTCCACCCACAACTTCGTGCCCTTTGCCTGGTACCGGATTGGTTTCGGGGCTGTGGTGCTGCTCACGGCATGGGGCGGCTGGGTAGATTGGCGCGCTTGAGGAACACCAGATCCCAAACGCCGTGGCCCAAACGAAGGCCACGCTGTTCGAACTTGGTCAGCGGCCTGTAGTCTGGCCGCTGCGCATAGCCCTCTCGCTCGGGGCCTGCCGTGTTCTGTAGGGTGGGCTCAGCGCTCAGCACCTCCCGCATCTGTTGCGCATAGGGCGCCCAGTCCGTGGCGCAGTGCAGCACACCCCCGGGTTCCAGGCGCGAGGCCAGCAGTGAGACGAGCGCGGGCTGAATCAGCCGACGCTTGTGGTGCCGCTTCTTGTGCCAAGGATCCGGAAAGAAGATGTGGACGCCGGCCAGTGCCGCCGGCCACACCATCTGCTCCAGCACCTCAACGGCGTCGTGTTGCAGGATGCGGATGTTGCGCAGATCGTGTTGACCGATCAGCTTGAGCAGGGCGCCCACGCCGGGTTCATGGACTTCGACGCCGATGAAGTCCACATCAGGCCGCGCCTGCGCGATGGCGGCTGTGGCTTGGCCCATGCCGAAACCGATCTCCAGAATCCGCGGCGCTCGGCGTCCGAACACCGAGTCCCAATCGACTGCACCTGGGGAGAAGGGCAGGACAAACTGCGGCCCAAGTTTCTGCAGTGCGCGAACCTGGCCGGTTCCCATGCGTCCGGCTCGAACCACAAAGCTGCGGATGCGCCGCGGGTGTGCCGGGTCTTCTTGCCCGGCCGCCATCGGCTTCGCGTGATCGTCCATGCCGCGCATTGTCCACCGCGGTTCCGAGTGATGGCCTTGCTGCGTTATGCTTGGGTTTTACCGCTCATAAGGGCGGCCTGCGGGCGTCGTTCAATGGCAGGACCTGAGCTTCCCAAGCTCAAGACGTGGGTTCGATTCCCATCGCCCGCTCCACGCTGGCCTTTTGTCCTGACCTCAGGGATGGGTTACAGAGCGTCCCCGAGAAGGCGCTTCCCGCCCCGTCCGCCCCGAATCTCAAGGCTGGACCTTGAGTTCATTGACCACCAAGCTGATGCCCGGCGCTGACCAGGCTGCACCCTGCGCCGCATTGCGCTCTGCCCACGAGTGCACCGACCCGCGCAGCGTGGCGGTGGATCCGGCGATGGACACCTCGATCCCACGCGCCTCGCGCTCGGCCTGTCGGGCCAGCGCATCCTTGATGCGGTTGCTCACATCGGTGGGCACCGTGCGCGCTTTGAGGGTGATGCGGTTGCTCACGCCCACCACGCCCATCGTCTGGTGCACCGTCCTCTCGGCGTTGCTGCGCTGATAGTCCCAGTCCACTTCGCCCGACAGCGTCACCCAGCCATGCTCGACCTTCATCGAAATGCGCGAGGCCGGCACCAAGGCCTGTGCCTGCAGGGCGCTTTGCAGCGATTGGGCCAACTCGGTATCGCTGCGCTGGTGGTTGGGTGCAAGTTTCACATCCAGTTCCAGGGCGATCGCCTGCACACCCTGCACGCGCTGCACCGCACGTTCGATGGCCGCCTTCTCGGCATAGGTGTCGATGTGTCCGGTGAGCGTCACCACCCCGCGGTCTACCGACACACCAATGTGCGTGGCGTTGACCGAGGGCTCCCACTCGAGTTCGTCGCCGATGTCCTTCTTCAACTGCGCGTCGGTCTTCATGGCTGATGGTCCTCCTCTTGGATCTGATGGGATGCGCTTGAATGAGGAGGCCATCATGGTCGCGGGGTGATGCGTCGGCATTGCACCAGCGCAAGACCGGTGCACGTGCCTGCTGCGCTGCCGCACGCGAAAGTGGCCGCTGCAGGCCCGGATCAAGTCCGGATCCGCCGGCTCAGCGGTTCACAAATCTTCATGCAATCGCCAAGAAGCCCTTACAAGACTGCGACACACTCCACCCGTCCCGTTCACAATCCACCCAGGAGTTCGCCATGGTTCAGTTTTCCCCTAGTGCAGATCCGCAAGGCTTTGTTCCTTCATCCGCTGGTGCCGTGCCGGGCCGGCTGACTTTGATGGCCCTGTCCGTCTTGCTCAGCGGCATGGCGTTTGCGCAGGTTCCTGCGCCCGCGCCGGCTGGTTTCGGTGAGGCACCGATCGTCGGGCAACTGGCGCAGGCTTCGCCCCCGCCCGCGGGTATGGCCGCGCCTGGCCACGGTCCTCGCATGGCCGTGCCGGGGGCACCAGGAGCCCATGCGGGTCCGGGGATGCAGCGTCCCGGTGCCGGTCCTGCCGGTCATCACGGTGGCCCGGGTATGCACCGCCGTGGCATGGGTGCCGCAGGCCCGGTCATGATGCTGCTCGGCCCTGGGCAAGACCGAGCGCTGGAACTGGTGAAGGCCACGCCGCAACAGCGTGCAGACATCCGCCGCATCGCTGGTGCCGCCCGCGACGATTTGCGCAAGACGCGCCAAGATGGCCGGCCCCGCCGGGAGGCCTGGGCGGCGGCTTGGACCGCTGATCGGATCGATGCAGCCGCCTTGGAGGCCGAACGCGCCCGGATGGCCGCACAGCGCGATGCTGCCGGCAAGCGCATGGTGCAGGCGATGGTGGATATCGGCGCCGTTCTGCAACCGGAACAGCGGCGCTTGCTGGCCGAGCATTGGGCGCGTCGCGGCGGGCACCGCCGCGCCGAGTTCATGGATCTGGATGAGCATGCACAGGCTGTTGCTGATTGAGGACGATGCCCGCCTGGCCGCGATGGTGGCCGATTACCTCGGTCAGGCGGGGTTTCATGTAGACCGAGCGCCCAGCGTGGCGCAGGCACGGCAGGCGGTGATGCGACACCCGCCCGATCTCGTGCTCATGGATGTGATGCTGCCGGACGGTGACGGCCTGGCGCTGACAGCTGAATGGCGAGCGCAGTCGCGTTTCAGCGGCCTGCCCATCCTGATGCTCACCGCACGCGGCGACCCTGCTGACCGCATCCTCGGCCTGGAGCTCGGCGCCGATGATTACCTGGCCAAACCCTTTGAGCCGCGTGAATTGCTGGCTCGCGTTCGGGCACTGTTGCGCCGGGCACAGCCCGGGCCTGCGCCGATCGAGTGGATCCGTGTCGGCGCGCTTGAACTTGATGTGGGTGCTCGAACGGCGCGCCTGAATGGGCAGGTGTGCGACCTCACCGGGCACCAATTCGATATTCTTCTGGCACTCGCCCGTCAGGCCGGCCGTGTCCTCAGCCGCGACCAGATCATGGAGTCTCTGCGGGGCCACAGTTTGGAGGCCTACGACCGTTCTATCGACGTGCACGTCTCGCGCATCCGTGCGGCCATCGAAGAGGATCCCCGGACGCCCAAGCGGCTGCTCACCGTCCGTGGAATCGGCTATCTCCTGGCCCGCAGCGCCGAGGCGGGCGACACGGATGCCCACCAGGAGCCCGGCCTTTGAAGTCGCTGTACCTGCGGGTCTGGCTCACCGTGGTTGTGGTCCTGGCCCTGTTCGCCATGGGTTCGGGATGGCTGGCCCAGCGGCATGTGCAGCAGGAGCGTGAGCGACTCATCCAACAAGGCGCAGCCGGCGGCTTTGCCAACCGCGCGCGTGCCATGGGCGAACTCATCGGCCAGGCCCTGCCGGATGCCGACGACGATCCGGCTCAACAAGCTGCCGCGCTGCGCGGTTGGTCTGAGCGGCTGCGGCTGCCGCTGGCCTTGGATGATGCGAGTGGCCGTCGGATCGCCACCAGCGCAGCGTTTGAGCGGCGCATGGCGGACGGCAGTGCATCACCGCCGGTGGCTATTGCGCTGGAGGATGGCCGAACGCTGTGGATGATGCGGGGAGCGCGTCCCGACGGAGCCGAGCGACTCGACCGCGCCGATCGTGCCGACAGACCCTACCGTGCCGATCGCCTGCCGGCGTCTCCACCACCCGCTTGGACATGGCCCTGGAGTGCTGCCGACCCCGTCCGCTCGGGTGGCGGTCTGGTGGCGGTGCTGGCAGCCCTGTTCCTCGCCGTGGCCCTGGGGGCTTATCCGGTCGTGCGGCGATTGACCCGCCGGCTGGAGCACCTCCAGCAGGGCGTGGAGCGTTTCGGCAGTGGTTCACTGGGCCATCGCGTGGACGACAGCGGACGGGATGAAGTGGCGCAGCTCGCGGCCTCGTTCAACCGCGCGGCGGAGCGCATTGAGTCACTCGTGCAGTCCCACTCCCGCCTGGTGGCCAATGCCTCACACGAGTTGCGATCACCGCTGGCGCGCCTGAAGGTGGCCCTGGGGCTGCTGCAGGACTGCGAGGAAGAATCCACCAGGGCGCGGCTGCGGCAGGAAATCGACCACAACCTGCGCGAACTGGATGCGCTCATCGAGGAGCTGCTGCTGTCCAGCCGCCTTCAAGCCTTGTCGCCTGCAGCGCCCAAACCCTTTTCATCATTCGACTTCTTGGCCACCGTGGCCGAGGAGGTGGCGCGCGCAGGTGCCGAACTCGCCCATACCGACGGACTCACGCCGGTACGCGGTGAGGAGCGTCTGCTGCGTCGCGCACTGCGCAACCTCTTGGACAACGCCCGTCGGTATGGCCAAGGGCCCGTCCAGGTGGAATTGCGCCATGTCGATGACGGCGGCCATGCCGCCGCTGAAGTCCGCGTGCTCGACCGGGGGCCCGGCGTACCGCCGCACGAAGCCCAACGCATCTTCGAGCCCTTCTACCGCCTACCCGGCCATGCCGAGAGTGAGGGGGGCGTGGGCCTGGGCCTGGCGCTGGTGCTTCAGATCGCCCAGCACCACGGTGGGCAAGCCGAGGTGGTGCCGCGCCCCGGCGGAGGCAGTTGTTTCATCCTGCGCGTGCCGCGTCAAGCGGCACGGTCTGCGCCGCATCCCGAAGCGCCTGTGCCGTCTTGAGCCGGATCACCCACGCCATGAGACCCAGCAGCAAGGCTGCAGCCAGCCAAAGCGACACCGTGGAGGCGACCCAGAAGCCGCGTGCGCCGGTAGCCCAGGGTATCCAAGCCTCAGGCCCACCGGCCTGAGGCGGGTCTCGAAACGCCAGCAGATGGCCGCCGCCCAGGCCCACTCCCCACAGTGCCACGGCGTAGATCACCACCGGAACGGTTGCCACCCGGTAGGCCCGAAGGACCAGCGCCGCCATCGTCTGCAGCGCATCGGCAAGATGGAACCACACCAGCCATGCCATGAGCACCAGGGCCGCCGATGCCACCGCCGCATCCCGGGTATACAGACCAACCACCGCTTCTCGACCGGCATACAGCGCGCCGCCCATCAACAAGGCCATCAGCGCGGCCAACTGCACGCCGCGCCAGGCCAGGGTCTGGGCATCCAGTGGCGCCCGTGCGCCCAGGCGCTGCGCCACCAAGGTACTCGTCGCATTCGACAGGGCCAACGGCACCATAAACAGCAGGGCGGCCAGGTTGGCGGCGATCTGGTGCCCCGCCACCGGTAGCGCGCCCAGCCGTGCGATGAAGATCGCCATGAAGGTGAAGCCGGTCACTTCCACCAGGATGCCCGCGCCCATCGGAATTCCCAATCGCAGCAGACCCCGAAGGCGGCTGACGTCCGGTGCATCCAGCGCACGACCCGCAGCGCAGAAGGGAAGCCTGTAAGGCGCGTAGTGTTCATCCTGGCGAAGGATCCAGGCCGCGGCCGCGCATTGGAGCCACATCACCACTGCGGTGGCCACCCCGCACCCGACGACGCCCATGGACGGAATCCCCAGGACCGGCACGCCCCAGGCCAAGACCACCGACAGCGGCAGCTTGGCGGCCAGAGCAGCCAGCTGCAGGTTCATCACGGCCCTGGGCCTTGAGATCGCGGTATTGAATCCCCGGTACACGGTAAACAGGAGGGATGCCGGCAATGCGAAGGCCAGTGCCGCCAGGTAACCCCGGATGCCGCGTGCCACCTCGCCTTCGACCTGGGCCAAGGCCAGGAAGGGCTGCGGAAAAGCCAACACGGCCGCACCGAGCAGGGACAGACCGAGCGCCAGCCAGATGCCCTGATGGAACTCCCGTCCCGCTTCATCCCACTGCTGGGCGCCGTAGTGGTGGCCCACGATCGGTCCGATGGCCAGCAGAACGCCCATCAGTCCGACGAAGACGGTGATGTAGGCAGCCGATCCGACCGCCAGCGCAGCCAGGTCCTGTGAGCCCATGCGGGCCAGCAAGATGGTGTCGATGGTGCCGAAGGCAAGCACGGCCAATTGGCCCACCAGCACCGGCCAGGCCAGCTTGAAGATGCGCTGCGTGTCGTGCCGGAAAGCGGCGGCGGTGTGGGCGATGCTCAAGTGCTGAGGTCGGCGTGTTGAGGCGCTGCGGCGTGTGCCAAGGCTCGCTCCGCATACCGGTTGAAGCGCCACGCCGTGCCTTCAAGCGTGATGCGGCGCCAGGTGCGGCGCTTCTCGCCGGGGGTCATCACGGTCCAGTTCTGCACCTCATCGAAGGTGCGACCACATCCCTTGCAGATGTCGTCGCCCTGGCTTGTGGAGCAGATGGCGATGCAGGGTGCATCCGGCGTGGCGGCGTACCACTCCAGCCAGGCCTTCTTCGCGCGGCCGGGCATGCTCGCTTCATCGCACTCCACTTCACGGTGGTAGACCATCAGCGCGTAGATCTCTGCCAGCGCGCGCACCTCCGCGCAGGCGCTGATGCCGTCAGGAGATGGCGACCGTTCGCGCCACCAGTTGATGGCCGACTCGATATCGGTGATGTGGATGCCGGCCATGGCGCGCCCTGGGCTTACGCTTGGGCCGCGCGGGCTGCTTGCTCATGGGCCGCGAGCACGCGCAGGGCTTCTTCCACCAGCGCCCAGTCCACCCCAGGGCCCAAGGCCACCGGTGCGGTCTTGGCGACTGCAGGGCCTTCCATGCGCATCCGCTTGACCCACTGGCCAGCATCACGGCCGTTGTCGAAGCCTGCGCTCTGCAGCAACACGCGACCGTCGTGCGCGCTGAGCTTGAAATAAAAGCGTCCATCGGCCTCGCGGTACTGCTTGAATACCGCCAGCCGCTCGGATCCCGAATCCGCCGTGCGGGATCCAGATGGGAAGGCGCCATTCGACCCGTGCAGCCGACCCAAGCCGACCGCGCGCCGGAGTTCATCCAGGAACGGCGTGGCCAGCGCACGGGCCTTGCGCGCGCCTTCGATCAAGGCGTCCTCGATGTCATCCGGGCGCGCCATCAGCGTTTCATAGCGTTCGCGCATGGGCCCAATGTGTGCCTCCAGCAGCGCGGTTGTGCGGGCTTTGGCCTCACCCCAGCCGAGGCCGTCGCGCAGGTCGGTGTGAAAGGCCACTTGCTGCTCAGAAGTGGCCAGGCTGTCGTGAATCATCACCAGCGCGGAGCCTTCGACCGTCTTGGGTTCACCCGGCAACCGCGAATCGGTGATGATGCGCGCCACCGTCTCCTTGATGGCGCGCGCGCCGCCCTCGAACAGGGGCAAGGTGTTGTCATAGCTCTTGCTCATCTTGCGACCGTCCAAGCCGGGCAGCACCGCCACGGCTTCATCGATCTGCGCCTGCGGCAGCACGAAGAGCTCGCGGCCTTGACCGTAGAGGTGGTTGAAGCGGTTGGCGATGTCACGCGCCATCTCGATGTGCTGAACCTGGTCACGCCCGACGGGCACGCGGTGCGCATTGAACATCAGGATATCCGCGGCCATGAGCACCGGGTAGCAGAACAGGCCCATCGTGACGCCATCGTCCTCCTCGGTACCGGCCGCACGGTTGGCGTCCGTGGCAGCCTTGTAGGCGTGGGCCCGGTTCATGAGGCCCTTGGCGGTGACGCAGGTCAGCAGCCAGTTCAATTCTGGGATCTCGGGGATGTCGCTTTGCCGATAGAAGGTCACCCGCTGCGGATCCAGGCCGCACGCCAGCCAAGTCGCAGCAATCTCCAGGCGCGAGCGGGCCACTCGTGCCGGGTCATCGCACTTGATCAGCGCGTGGTAATCGGCCAGGAACAAGAAGCTCTCCACCCCCGGCTCCTGGCTGGCGGCAACGGCAGGTCGAATGGCGCCCACATAGTTGCCCAGGTGTGGAGTGCCGGACGTGGTGATGCCGGTCAGAACGCGTTGAGTCATCGATGAATTGTAGGAGGGGCTCACCGAGCGCGGCCGATACACTGTGTGGCCCATGCTCCAACGCCTCATCGTGCTGATCTCCGGCCGCGGCAGCAACCTTGCCGCCTTGGTCCAGGCTGCGCGCAGCCAGGCTTGGCCGGTGGAAGTTGCGGCGGTGATCAGCAACCACCCTGAGGCGCCAGGCCTCGATTGGGCGCGGTCTGAGGGCCTGCCCACCGTAGTGCTGGACCATCGGGCCTTCCCCAACCGTGCCGCATTCGACTCCGCTGTCTTGGCGGCCTGCCAAGCGCATCGAGCCGATACGGTCGTTCTTGCCGGTTTCATGCGGGTGCTGGGGGAGGGCTTTGTACGCCACTACGAGGGGCGGCTCATCAACATCCACCCGTCCTTGCTGCCGGCATTCCCCGGGCTGCAGACCCACCGTCGCGTGCTGGAGTCCGGTGTCAAGGTGAGCGGTGCCTCGGTGCACTATGTCACCCCCACGCTGGACCACGGGCCCATCATTGCGCAGGCCGTGGTGCCGGTGGCGCCCGAGGACACCGAAGCCACGCTGGCCGAGCGGGTGCTGCAGGCCGAGCACCGGTTGCTGCCGATGGCGGTGGGCTGGCATGTGCACGGAGAACTGCGCCTCGAAAACGGCCATGTCCGGCACATCCACGGCGCGGCGCAATTGATCTATTGAAAAGGCTCCCATGCACCCCAAGGCCCAGGTTCAACTCGCCACCGAACTGATGCAGCGGGTGTTGCTGCTCGTGCACCCAGCCGACCGCGAGGTCTCGGCCTTCTTTCGCGAGCACAAGGCTTTGGGAGCCAAGGAGCGTGCCATCCTGGCGGAGACCACCTACCGGGTCCTGCGCCAGCGACTGGTGCTCCAGCATGTGGCGCAATCCGGCCAGGGGCCGCTGGCGCGCCGGCTGGTCTTGCTGGCCTGGCAGGGCAGCGATGCATACCTGAAGGCCGCGAGCACGGAATCCGAATGGGCGTGGCTGCAGCAGGTGAGGTCGCTGGATACGAGCAGCTTACCGGCGCGTGTCCGCGCCAATATGCCGCCTTGGCTGCTGGATCGTGTGCAAGCGGTGTTGGTCGATGAGACCTCCGCCTTTCTGGAGGCCATGGACCAGCCCGCTCCGCTGGACCTGCGCGTCAACACCTTCAAGGCCCGGCGTGAGGCGGCGCAGGGCGAACTCGAATCCCTGGGCTTTCCGTGTGCGGCCACGCCGCACTCGCCCTGGGGCCTGCGCCTTCAGGGAAAGCCTGCGCTCAACCGCCTGGAAGTGTTCACCCGAGGGGATGTGGAGGTGCAGGACGAGGGCAGTCAGTTGCTGGCGCTGCTCACCGACGCGCACCGCGGCGAAATGGTGGTGGACTTTTGCGCCGGTGCGGGCGGCAAGACGCTCGCACTGGGCGCGGCCATGCGCAACACGGGGCGTCTTTATGCCTTCGATACCTCTGGGCACCGGCTGGCGGCCCTCAAGCCTCGCTTGGCGCGCAGTGGGCTGTCCAACGTCCATCCTGTTCAGATTGCCCACGAGCGTGACGACCGCATCAAGCGCTTGGCTGGCAAGATTGATCGTGTTCTCGTGGACGCACCGTGTTCAGGTCTGGGGACCCTGCGCCGCAACCCCGACCTCAAGTGGCGCCAGACCCCGGAGTCCGTATCGGAACTGGCCGCCCTGCAAAGCGCCATCCTCGCCAGCGCCGCTCGGCTGCTCAAGCCGGGTGGTCGGCTCGTGTACGCCACCTGCAGCGTCCTGCCCGAGGAGAACGAGGCCATTGTCGAAGCCTTCCTGGCCGCCCATCCCGTCTTCCAGAAGCTCGACGCCGCGACCGAATTGGAACGCCTGAAGGTCCCCGCCGCCGCAGACCTCACCACCCACGGCTGTCTGCGCCTGTGGCCTCACCGCCACAGCACGGACGGGTTTTTCGCCGCCGTGCTGGTTCGAAGGGCATGAGAGCGGTCGCCTAGATGGGCGGGGCGTTAAATGGGGTCGGAGTCATT
>JBMSQF010000052.1:0-18938 GCA_049423145.1 Burkholderiaceae bacterium | reverse complement strand
GTGGTGCTCGACGCCTTCGTGGCGGGCGAGGTCGATGCGGTTTACCTGTGCTACACCAAGTTCATCAACACCATGAAGCAAGAGCCCGTGGTGGAGCAATTGCTGCCCCTGAGTGCTGAGCACTTGCAACAGTCGGAGGCGGAAAAGGCGCAATACAGCTGGGATTACCTGTATGAGCCCGATGCTGCCACCGTGATCGACGAGCTGCTCAAGCGCTATATCGAGGCACTGGTGTACCAGGCCGTGGCGGAGAACATGGCCTCCGAGCAAAGTGCGCGCATGGTGGCCATGAAGGCGGCCACCGACAACGCCGGCAACCTCATCGGCGAGCTCAAGCTGGTCTACAACAAGACCCGCCAGGCCGCCATCACCAAGGAACTCTCGGAAATCGTGGGCGGCGCAGCCGCCATCAGCGGTTGACCGAAGGCTTGAACCCCACAAGCCCCCAACGATTGACGAATTGAAATAGAGGAACGAAACATGTCGACTACCCAAGCCCAGGGCAAGATCGTTCAGTGCATCGGCGCCGTCGTGGACGTCGAGTTTCCCCGTGACCAGATGCCCAAGGTCTACGACGCCCTCAAGATGGAAGGCTCGGCGCTGACCCTTGAAGTGCAGCAACAGCTCGGCGACGGCATTGTGCGCACCATCGCCCTCGGCTCATCCGACGGCCTGCGTCGCGGCACCGTGGTCAGCAACACCGGTGCGCCCATCACCGTGCCGGTAGGCAAAGCCACCCTCGGCCGCATCATGGATGTGCTGGGCAATCCGATCGACGAGCGCGGGCCCGTTTCGACCGAATTGACCGCCTCCATCCACCGCAAGGCGCCCGCCTACGACGAACTGTCCCCTTCCCAGGAACTGCTGGAGACCGGCATCAAGGTGATCGACTTGATCTGCCCGTTCGCCAAGGGCGGCAAGGTGGGTCTGTTCGGTGGTGCCGGCGTGGGCAAGACCGTGAACATGATGGAGCTCATCAACAACATCGCCAAGGCCCACTCGGGTTTGTCGGTGTTCGCCGGCGTGGGTGAGCGCACCCGCGAGGGCAACGACTTCTATCACGAGATGTCGGACTCCAAGGTGGTGGTGCAGGAGAACCTGTCGGAATCCAAGGTGTCCATGGTCTACGGCCAGATGAACGAGCCGCCGGGCAACCGCCTGCGCGTGGCCTTGACCGGCCTGACCATCGCCGAATCCTTCCGCGACGAAGGGCGTGACGTGCTGTTCTTTGTGGACAACATCTATCGCTACACGCTGGCCGGCACCGAGGTGTCCGCGCTCTTGGGCCGCATGCCTTCTGCGGTGGGCTATCAGCCGACATTGGCCGAGGAAATGGGCCGCCTGCAGGAGCGCATCACCTCCACCAAGGTGGGCTCGATCACCTCCATCCAGGCCGTGTACGTGCCTGCCGACGACCTGACCGACCCCTCGCCGGCCACCACCTTCGCCCACCTGGATGCCACCGTGGTGCTGTCGCGTGACATCGCCGCCCTGGGTATCTACCCCGCGGTCGACCCGCTGGACTCCACCAGCCGCCAGATCGACCCCAATGTGGTGGGTGAGGAGCACTACAACACCACCCGTGCCGTGCAGGCCACCCTGCAGCGCTACAAGGAGCTGCGCGACATCATCGCGATTCTGGGCATGGACGAACTCTCGCCCGAAGACAAGTTGGCGGTGGCCCGTGCCCGCAAGATCCAGCGCTTCCTCTCCCAGCCTTTCCACGTGGCCGAGGTGTTCACCGGCAGCCCGGGCAAGTATGTGCCCCTGAAGGAAACCATCCGCGGCTTCAAGATGATCGTGGCCGGCGAGTGCGATTCGCTGCCCGAGCAGGCCTTCTACATGGTCGGCACGATCGACGAGGCATTCGAGAAGGCCAAGAAGCTGCAATAAGGAGCCGTCATGGCAACCATTCACGTCGACGTGGTCTCTGCCGAAGAGAACATCTTCTCGGGCGAGGCGAAGTTCGTCGCGCTGCCGGGTGAGAATGGGGAACTGGGCATCCTGCCCAAGCACACGCCCCTGATCACCCGCATCAGGCCTGGCGCCGTTCGCATCGAGCGCGCGGACAATGGCGAAGAGGAGTTCGTGTTCGTGGCCGGCGGCATCCTGGAGGTGCAGCCCAACCGCGTCACGGTCCTGGCCGATACCGCCATTCGGGGCCATGACCTCGATGAAGCCAAGGCCAACGAGGCGAAGCGGCATGCTGAGGAGATGATGAAGAACGCCAAGAGCGACATCGACTTTGCCGCTGCGCAAAGCGAATTCGCGACCATGGCGGCGCAGCTGGCGGCGATCCGCAAGTTCCGCAAGAAGTAATCGCGTCAAAGGCGAATCGATTCGACGCCCGCCGGCTGGTCCGAGCGGGCGTTGTTCTTTCTGGATCGTTCGGGCTGTCAGATCGACTGGACACTTCCGGGCGTTGATAATCCGCGTGGAGGAGAACGAGGATGAGTCACGCCGGTTACGCCAACGACCAGTTTCTGCGCGCCTGCCTGCGCCAACCCACCGACCACACCCCCGTGTGGTTGATGCGGCAAGCGGGTCGCTACTTGCCCGAGTACAACGCCACCCGCGCTCGGGCGGGCAGTTTCATGGGGCTGGCCACCAGCCCGGCGTTCGCCACCGAAGTCACGCTGCAGCCCCTGGACCGCTACCCACTGGACGCAGCCATCCTGTTTTCGGACATCCTGACGGTGCCCGATGCCATGGGCCTGGAGCTGAGCTTTGCTGCCGGCGAGGGACCGCGCTTTGCCAAGGCCGTGCGCGACGAGGCCGATGTTGCAGCCCTGCGCGTACCGGACATGGACCGGTTGCGCTATGTGTTCGATGCGGTGGCGTCCATCCGCCGCGCCTTGACCTTGTCCGATGGCCGCAGCCGCGTCCCATTGATCGGTTTTTCCGGCAGTCCCTGGACCCTGGCGTGCTACATGGTCGAAGGCGCGGGCAGCGACGATTACCGGTGGGTCAAGAGCCTGATGTACCGGCGCCCCGATCTGATGCACCGCATTCTGGACATCAATGCCCAAGCAGTGACGCAGTACCTCAACGCCCAGATCCAGGCCGGCGCACAGGCCGTGATGGTGTTCGACAGCTGGGGCGGTGTGCTGGCCGACGGGGCTTTCCAGGCTTTCAGCCTGGCCTACACGCGGAAGGTGGTGGAAGGTCTTCAGCGCGAGCACCAGGGTCAGCGCATCCCGAGCATCGTGTTCACCAAGGGCGGTGGGCAATGGCTGGAGGCGGTGGCCGGCTGTGGTGCCGACGTGGTGGGCCTGGACTGGACGACCGATCTGGGTGGGGCGCGAACGCGTGTGGATGACCGGGTGGCGCTGCAAGGCAACATCGACCCCATGGTGCTGTTTGGCGGTGAGGAGGCGGTCCGTGCCGAAGTGCGTCGAACCCTGGACCGTTTTGGTCAGCCGCGCCGTGCGGACGGCCGCCACGGCGGACATGTGCTCAATCTTGGGCACGGCCTGAACCAGCACACGCCCCCTGAAGCGGTGGCCGCTCTGGTCGATGAAGCCCATCGGTATTCGCGCCGAAACCACGCCCAATGACGGTCAGGTGTGTGCTCACTAGCGCCTGAAATCGCAAAAGTTCGCCACCTGATGACTTGTGAGATTTCACCAGCGACCACCTGCCAGCCGGTGACTTATCCCCACTTCGGTGCGGTCCACGAATGGTCAAGGGTTTTGCCCTATCTGATCAATCGAGTTTCACCTTGAATGACCTAAGTTATTGATTTATCGAGAGCATTTGAGGTGCCTCAGGCTGAGGCACCGCAAGCGCCACAAAGGAAAATCAGGGACTTGCCTCAACCATCGGCAGCTTGTCCCCAAACTTATCCACAGAAACCGTGGGCAAGTCGAGAAAACTGATCTGAATCAGGAAGTTAACCAGGGTGGTTCAGGAAGAAGCTTCATCTCGCACTCCCCGCGCAGAGCCTGCGGGCTCCTCGGTGCTCCACCGTGTCGTGGTGGATTTGCCGCAGCACAGCGGCCTGCCCGGCCCCCTGTCCTACAGCCACCCGCAGCGCTTGCAGCCCGGGACCTTGGTTCAGGTTCCCCTGGGCCGGCGCGAGGTGTTGGGCATCGTGTGGGACCTCGACACCGCCGGGATGGAGGGGCGGGTCGCATCCGGAGAGGTCCCGGCCTCCGAGGGCATCCGCTCGATCAGCGCCGTGCTGCCCGACGTGCCGCCGCTGTCTCGGGCTTGGCGGCAACTCCTGACATTTGCCGCTGACTACTACCAGCGCAGTCTGGGTGAGGTGGCGCTCTCAGTTCTGCCGACCGAGTTGCGCAAAGCCACGACTGATTCGCTGGCCCGGCGCAGCCAACGGCTGCGCCGATCGCCGACCAGGCCGCTGCAGCCCGGGGGCGGCGACGCCCCGGTCGTTGCCGTGCCGTTGGCCGACTCGCCCGACTTGACGTCCGAACAGGCGGCGGTATTGGCCGACATGGCCGCCGCGCCGACGGACGGCAAGCCCGTGCTCTTGCATGGGGTGACCGGAAGCGGCAAGACCGAGGTCTACCTGCGGCTCGCGCAGGCTGCGCTGGCCCGCGGACAGCAGGTGCTGGTGATGGTGCCGGAGATCAACCTCACGCCTCAGCTGGAGGGCCGGCTGCGCGAGCGGTTCGCCGGTCATCACCTGGTGACCTTGCACAGCGGTCTGACCCCTGCGCAGCGCGTGAACCATTGGCTGCAGGCGCATCTGGGTCATGCTGACCTGCTCTTGGGAACCCGACTCTCGGTCATGGCGTCACTGCCGCGTCTGGGCTTGGTGGTGGTGGATGAAGAACACGACCCCTCGTACAAACAACAGGAAGGGGCCCGCTATTCAGCGCGCGACCTGGCCGTCTATCGCGCTCACCTGGAGGGCGTGCCGGTGCTGCTGGGTTCAGCGACGCCTGCCTTGGAGACCTGGCGGCATGCGCAGATGGGGCGCTACCGGCTGTTGCGGATGGGGGAGCGGGTCGGGCAGGGCCGCCTGCCGCGCGTGGACGTGGTGGACCTGAACCTCCAGCCGCGCGGCAAGACGGGTACGGTGCTGTCCACAGCTTTGATCGCAGCGGTTCAGGAACGCATCGACCGCGGGGAGCAGAGCCTGTTGCTGCTCAACCGGAGGGGCTATGCGCCGGTGCTGCAGTGTGGCGCCTGCAGTTGGAAGAGCGCTTGCGTGCACTGCAGTGCCTGGCAGGTGTTTCACAAGATCGACCGCAGCTTGCGCTGCCACCACTGCGGCGCCTCGCAGCGGGTGCCCCGTGCGTGTCCCGCTTGCGGCAACCTGGACCTGTCGGCACTCGGGCGTGGTACCGAGCGTTTGGAAGAGCAGCTTCCACCTTTGTTGCGGGGCCGCGATGGCGGGCCTGCGCGCATCCTGCGAATCGATGCCGACACCACCCGCAAGGCCGGCGCGCTGCAGGCCCAGTTGGCCCAGGTTCACGGCGGCGATGTGGATGTGCTGGTGGGCACGCAGATGGTCGCCAAGGGGCATGACTTTCGCCGCATCACCCTGGTGGCCGCGGTGAATCCGGACGGTGCCTTGTTCACCAGCGATTTCCGCGCACCCGAGCGTTTGTTCGCCTTGCTCATGCAGGCGGCCGGCCGTGCGGGACGCGATTCGGCGCATTCCGAGCGCAGTTGCATGATGATCCAAACCGCGCACCCGCTGCACCCGTTGGTCCAGGCGCTGCGGGGGCACGACTACGAGGCATTTGCCGCATCGCAACTCGCCGAGCGGGAGGCGGTGGGACTGCCGCCCTTCAGCCATCTGGCGGTGTTGCGGGTGGAGGCCCGCACGGCTGAGGCCGCCCAGGCTTTCTTGGCCGAAGCCGCGGTGCAGGCCCAAGAGGGCCTGGACCAGGAGCGGGAGGAAGGGCTCATCACGGTGTATCCCATCGTGCCCGCGCCCGTGGCCCGCGTGGCCGACCTCGACCGATGGCAGATGCTGGTGGAGTCGGCGTCGCGTCCGGCGCTGCAAGCCTTTCTGAGGGGCTGGTCACCGCGCCTTCGTACCTTGCGCGAGGGCCACCGAGCCGTGGTGCGTTGGGCCCTGGATGTGGACCCCTTGAGCCTGTAAGCGGCGATCAGCCCGCAGAGGCCGCTATCGGGTCCACTCCAAAGGCCCAGGCCCACAGCGCGAAGGTGATGAAGGCCGCCACCGTCGAGCCCAGGATGATGCGCGCCACCAGGCCGCTGTCAGCGCCGTGGCGCTCAGCCAGTATCGAGACGTTGCTGGCGCTGGGCAGGGCACAGGCCAGGGTGATGGCGGCCACCTGCAGGTCACTCAACGAAGCGCCCATCCGACGGGCCAGCAGGGCGGCACCGAACACCAAGGCCGGATGGAGCACCAGCTTGATGGCCACGACCGAACCCAGCAGGCCGCCACGCGCGGGACCCGATGGTGCCGACCGCGACCGGTACAGCACCGCGCCGATGGTGAACAGCGCCACCGGGCTGGCCGCGTCGGCCAACATCCCGATGGCCTTGTCCACCGGCCCGACGAACTGAAGCGTGAACCCGCTCATCAGCGCGCCCAGGGCGATGGACCAAGGCAGCGGATTCATCAGGGGCGCCTTCAAGGCTGCTAAGAAAGCGGCGGCCGGGCGGGTGCTCGGGCTGGCGGCATGGCGCTCGCGCTGTGCCCAGGCCAGGCAGGCTGAGGTGGTGAGCATCATGTCCACCAGCATGGTGCAGATGATGGGGCCCGCAGCACCGGGCCCCAGCAGGGCGACCAGGAGCGGAACCCCGATGAAGCCAGAATTGGGAAAGGCGGCCACGAGCGCGGAAAAGGCCGCATCTCGTGGGCCGGCGCCCGAGGCCCGACCCAGGACCAGCGCCAGGCCGAGCACAACCGCGGCGCAGGCGATGTACAGGCCACTGATCACCGGGTCGAGCAACGCCGCCAGGGGGGTGTTCATGCAGAAGCGCAGCAGCATGCAGGGCAGGGCAAAGAACAGCACGAAGGTGTTCAGGCCCGGAATCGCCGCCAAGGGCAGCCAGCCTCGCTGGGCCGCGACATAGCCGGCCAGGATCAGGGCGAAGAATGGAACGGTGACGGCAAGGATGGCCTGCATGGAGCCCCAGTATCGCAAGGCCAGGAGCTCGACGGCCGTTCGTCGCCGCAGATTGCGGCCCATCACGGCCGCCAGGGATTCCGTCGGAAAGGCGTGTCAGCCGTTCGCCGTTCGCCGTAGCATCGGGGCTCCCGCACTGTGTAGACCGTCTTGCCATGAACGACGAAGCGACTTCCCCATCTGCCCGCGCACGCCTGCGCCGTATCGGCGCCGGCCTGGGTCGTGGTCTGGATACCCTGCAGACGCTTTTCAAGCGACTGTTCGTGTTGGGGGCCATCGGGGCCGCCGTCACCGGCATCGTATTGGGCATCAAGGCCGGCCAACCCCCGGCTCTGCAGGACCAGACGGTGCTCGTCCTTGATCTGAAGGGCCCCTTGCGGGAACAGGCAGCCGGCGGGCCCCGCGAGAGTGTGCTGTCGCAACTGCAGGGAGAGCCTTCCGACCAGGTCCGGCTGCGTGATGTGCTGGCCGCGCTGGACCATGCCCAGCGGGACGCCAAGATCACGCGCGTGATGCTCAAGCTCGACGACTTCGGTGGTGCCGGGCTTTCCTCCCTGCGCGAGGTGGCCGCCGCTTTGGAGCGCTTCAAGGCTGCCGGCAAGCCGGTGGTGGCCTGGGGCAACAACTGGGACCAGCGCGCCTACTACCTGGCAGCCCACGCGAATGAGGTATGGCTGCATCCCATGGGCAGTGTGCTGGTGGAGGGCTATGGCCGCCAGCGCAACTACTACAAGGATGCCCTGGACAAGGTGGGCGTACAGGCCAATGTGATCCGCGTGGGCAAATACAAGAACGCAGGCGAACCCTTTTTCACCAACGCCCCCTCGAAGGAAACGCTGGAAAGTGAGGCACACGTCTACGACGCGCTCTGGGCCTTGTACCGGCGTGGCGTGGAACGTGCGCGCAAACTGCCCGATGGAGCGATTCAGCAGGCCATCGACAGCCTGCCGGCCTCCCTGGTGGCCGTGGGTGGTGATCCCGCCCGCTGGGCGCTGGAGCAGAAGTGGGTGGATGCCCTGAAGACGCGGGACCAGATGCGCAAAGCCCTGATGGAGGCCGGTGCAGCCGATGATGAGAAGAAGTCATTCCGCCAGGTATCGCTCGCTCAGTACCTGCGGCACCTCCCCTCTCGGGTCTCCGACGCGCCGGTGGCCATCGTGGTGGCCGAGGGTGAGATCGGCGATGGTCAAGCACCGTCGGGCCGCATCGGTGGCGAGAGCACCTCGGCCCTGATCCGCAGTGCACGCGAAGACGAAAAGGTCAAGGCCGTGGTGCTGCGGGTGAACTCGCCTGGTGGCAGTGCTTTTGCATCCGAACAGATTCGGCGTGAACTCGAACTCACGCGCGAGGCCGGCAAGCCGGTGGTGGTCTCCATGGGCGATGTGGCGGCCTCGGGTGGTTACTGGATCGCCATGTCCGCTGATGAGGTCATTGCCGAGCCCTCCACCATCACCGGCTCGATTGGCGTGTTCGGCATGCTGCCCACGGCGCAGTCACTGATGGACAAGACCGGCATCCGCACGGGCGGCTACCGCACCACCTGGCTGGTCGGCGCCTATGACTTCCGGCGCGACCTCGACCCGCGTTTTGCACAATTGGTGCAGGCAAGCATCGGCCACATCTACCATGACTTCACCACCAAGGCGGCAGCGGCGCGGAGCACCACTCGCGAGGCCATCGATGCCGTGGCACAGGGCCGCATCTGGACAGGTGAGCAGGCCCGTGGCCACGGTCTGATCGACCGCACCGGCGCCCTGGCCGACGCCATTCGGGCCGCGCGTGAGCGGGCCAAGCTGCCGGAGGATGCAGCGGTCCGCTACGTGGAAAAGAAGCCTTCGCCGCTCTTGCAAGTGCTGCAGTCTCTCGGGCTCGATGCGGCATGGGACGAGCGGCTGGCTGCCGCCTGGCGTGTTTTGGCCGGCGCGCCGGCGGAGTCGCTGGCTGCGCACGCGGCCCTGGGTGCGGCGCAGGCGGGCGATGACCTGGTGTGGTTGACGGAAGTGATCCAAGCGCGGCGTCCCTTCGCGGCGGTGGTGCATTGCCTGTGCGCACCCTGACCCCTTCGTAGCACGCCCGGGAGGCCCCTGGGTGGCCCTGGGGGCCCCTTGGGCGCCCCGGGGCCTGGGCGGGCACCGTCGGGGGGGCGCCGAGCCTGGCGGCTTGGCTATGATCCGCCGCCCTCGCTTGTGTCCGACCATGCCCGCTTCACCCCCGAAACCTCCGCCCCCAGGCCTGAACCCCGCCCAGTTGCAGGCGGTCCATCACCTCGATGGTCCGTCTCTGGTGGTGGCCGGTGCCGGCTCAGGCAAGACGCGGGTGATCACGCACAAGATCGCGCGTTTGCTGCAGGCGGGTCTGGAGCCCAGCCAGATCGCCGCCATCACCTTCACCAACAAGGCTGCGCAGGAAATGCGCGAGCGTGCCAAGAGCCTGGTCGGGCCAAGCGCGGCTGGTGAATTGGTGATCAGCACCTTCCACAGCCTGGGCGTGCGCATGCTGCGTGAGGATGGACAGGCCCTCGGCCTGAAGCCCACCTTCAGTATTCTGGACAGTGACGATGTGCTGAGTCTGCTGCGCGATGCGGGTGCCACCACCGATGCAAAGTTGGCGCGGCAGTGGCAGTGGGCCATCAGCCTGTGGAAAAACCAGGGCTTGGACAGCGCCGGCGCTGCCGACGCCGCGCAGAACGAGCAGGGCCGAGTGGCTGCGCAGGTGATGAAGCGCTATGAGGAGCGACTCCAGGCCTACCAGGCTGTGGATTTTGACGACCTCATCGGCCTGCCCTTGAAGATGATGCTGCGCGATGAGACGGCACGAATGAAGTGGCAGGACCGCTTCCACCATGTGCTGGTCGATGAATACCAGGACACCAACGCGGTGCAGTACGAATTGATGAAGGCGCTGGTTTCGCACCCTGATCAGCGCCGTGCCGCGCGCTTCACGGCGGTAGGTGACGACGATCAGAGCATCTATGGCTGGCGTGGCGCGACGATCGAGAACCTCAAGCGCCTGCCCCAGGACTTCCCGCAATTGCGTGTCATTCCGTTGGAGCAGAACTATCGATCCACCGGCGCCATCCTGCGCGCTGCCAACCAGGTGATCGCGGGCAATCCCAAGCTCTTCGAAAAGAAGCTCTGGAGCGAACTCGGCGAAGGCGAGCCGGTCCGGCTGTTGGAGTGCGACGATGAAGAGCATGAGGCCGACCGTTCGGTGTCCTTCATTCAGGCCGTGCGGGGCCATGGGGGGCCATCGATCAGGCTGGCCGATTTCGCCATCCTTTACCGGGCCAATCACCAGGCGCGAGTCTTCGAGCAAAAACTGCGCGCTGCCCAGATTCCGTACAAGGTCAGCGGTGGCCAGAGTTTCTTCGACAGGGCCGAGATCAAGGACCTGTGCGCCTGGCTGCGGCTGCTGGTCAATCAGGATGACGATCCGGCTTTCCTGCGTGCCATCACCACCCCCAAGCGCGGTATCGGCCACCAGACCCTGGGCAAACTCGGGGCGTTCGGCGCCCAGTGGAAGACCAGCCTGTTCGAGTCGCTCTTCTCCCCGAGCCTGGCGGCTTTGCTGCCGAGCAAAACACTCGGGAGCCTCCAAGAGTTCGGACGCTATGTGAATCACTTGTCCTACCAAGCCGGGCAGACCTCCGGCGCCGACGAGGCGCGCGCCTTGCTGATGGAGTGGCTCAAGGAGATCGGCTACGAGCAGCACCTCTTCGATGGGGAGGACACCGAAAAGCTGGCTGCGGCACGTTGGAGCCATGTGCTGGATTTTGTGGACTGGGTCAGCCGGCGCTGTGGCGGCGAGATGGACAAGCTGGGCGGCCTGAGTACACAGACGCCGCGGCGAACGGTACTCGAGGTGGCGCAGACGATCAGCGTCATCATCAGCCTGGCCGAGCGGGGGGAGGAACAGGATGTGGTGACCCTGTCCACGCTGCACGCTGCCAAAGGCTTGGAGTGGCCGCATGTACTTTTGGCCGGGGTGAACGAGGGGCTGCTTCCCTTCAAGAGCGACGACGATGAGATGACGCCCGAGCGCCTCGAGGAGGAGCGGCGGCTGATGTATGTGGGGATCACGCGCGCCCGGCAGACCCTGGCGGTGAGTGCGCTGCGCCGGCGCAAGCGGGGACGCGAACGGGTGGCGGCGGTTCCCAGCCGGTTCATTGCCGAGATGAAGCTCAGCGAGAGCCCCCACCAAGAGGACCCCCGGGAGAAGTTGCGCCGCATGCGGGAGGAACTGGCGGCCAAAGCGGCTGCTGCCGCTGCGGCGCGCTCTACATCCCCTTGAACACGCCGGCGAAGCTGCGACTGACCTCCAGCTTCTGCGCGTGACCCCGCACCGAGACCATCTGTCGGCCCCGCTCATCGCGCACCACCGACTCAACCGCCTGCACGTTCACGATGGTGCTGCGGTGGATCTGCCAGAAGCGCTGCGGGTCGAGCTCGGCCACCAATTCTTTGATGGGTTTGCGTATCAGCGCCTCGGCGGTGCCGGTCTGCACGCGGGTGTATTTTTCGTCGCTGATGAAAAACAGCACCTCGCTCACCGGAATCATCAGGATGCTGCTGCCCACGCTGGCTTGGATGATCTCCAGGCGGCCCCCCGCGTGGCCGCTGATCTGCGCCGACAGCGACTGCAGCAGCTGTTGCATGGCGGCGGGCGATCCCGTTCCTGTCCCCATCGCCTCGTGGGCGTCGTCGACGGCGCCGAGCTCGGGGGAACCGCGCGCGACCAAGCGCGCCAGCACGCGCTGCCGGGTGCGTTTCAGCCGATCGGCCTGAGCGGGCTTGAGAACATAGTCGACGGCGCCGTGCTCGAAGGCCTGGACCGCGTACTGGTCGTAGGCGGTGATGAAGACGATCTCGGGCGCAGTCTCTTCTTCGCCGTAGTCCAGCTGCAGGATCTCTCGCGCCGCATCGACCCCGCTGATACCGGGCATGCGGATGTCGAGGAACACCACGTCCGGTCGGTGGCGGTCGACACACTCCACGGCCTCCAGGCCGTTGCGGGCTTCGGCCACCACGATCAGTTCAGGCCACACCTCGGAGAGTCGCAGGCGCAGCTGATCCCGCATCAGTCGCTCGTCATCGGCGATGACGGCGTTGAACGGGTGCCTGATCGTCATGGGGACGCGGGCCGACTGCGATTGATCAGCCACCAGATGAGCGCGACAAAGATCAAAACCGGCGCGATCGCGAACAGCCCGCCAATGACAGTGCCGACCAAGCCCATGATGAGGGCCAAGACCACCAGCGCAGGCACCACCGTGACCAGGATGATGATGGCCAGGGCGACACCGGCCAAGAGGCCCACGAAGCCCCATCCGGTGGGCATCTTCAGCGACAAGGCTTCGCCATCCACCATGACGCGAATCGTTTCCTGGTCACCGATCCAGTGAAGGATGCCGGCAACCGCCAGGGTCCCCAGCAGCACCATGATCAGCACCAAGCCCAGGCTGACACGCCAGAAGATCTTCATGTAGACGCTCCTTTGGAGGGGTTGAGAGCCAGGTCATCGGCCGCCCCGTCGACGACACGATAAGGCAAGCGGATGGTCACGCGGGTACCACCGCCTTCTCGAGGCGCGACCAGAAGTTGAGCGGCCTCACCATAGCGCAGCGACAGCCGTTCACGAATGTTCTTCAGGCCGGTATGCCCTTGCGGTGCAGCCGCAGGGTCCCAGCCCTTGGGCAGGCCCACACCACTGTCCTCCACCGTGAGCATCAGCTTGCCATCCACGATACCGGCTTCCACGCGGAGCTGTCCGCCTTCCGGTTTGGGCTCCAGCCCATGCTTGATGGCGTTCTCCACCAGCATCTGCAACACCATCGGCGGGCACTCGGCCGATCGCAGGCCATCGGGGATCTGCACGGTGGGCTCCAGGCGGTCTTCCATACGGATCCTGAGGATGGCCAGATAGGGTTCGATCACCGCCTGCTCATGCCCCAGCGTGCGGTTGGCCGCAGAGCCGCCATCGCGCAAGGTGGGCATCGTGGCGCGCAGCAGGTCGATGAGCGCGCGCTGCATCCGACTGGCACGTGTGGGATCGGTTTCGATCAAGTGCTCGATGGAGCCCAGCGTGTTAAACAGAAAGTGAGGTTCCACCTGCGCCTGCATGGTGGCCATGCGGGCTTCGGCCAGTTGGCGCTTGAGCGATTCGGCCTCGGCCATTTCGGTGGCCTGCGCCGCCTGTGCACGCGCCTGCAGTTGACCCTTGTAGGCCAACTTGATGATGATGGAGGCCAGTATCCACAGAAGCGCCAGGTCGGTGAGGGCGTCTGTCTGCACGTAACTCACGCGATAGGTGGATCCGCTGGAGCGGCCTCCCGGGCCTTTGATGGTTTCCGTAGTGGGTTCGCGCAGCGCCTCTCTCACCGCCGACCGGACTTCTTCGATGGCTTCTCGGATGGCCGCATGGTCCAGACCGTCCTCGCCTTCGGGCAATACCACCCGGATGGAGGACTGGTTCGCGCCCTGGCCGTCGCGCCCCACCTCGACACGGACCTCCCGTGGCAACCCGCTCGCGGCTTTGCTGGGAGCCGAGGCGGCGGAGGCCGCGGCATCAGCCGAAGAGGCCGCTGATGCCGGAGCCCGGGGCCGGGCGTGCACCCGAACACCGTTCCGATCGATGACGATGTCCACCGTCTTGCCGTCCGCGTCGGTGCCAGACTTTTCGATGCGAATCACGGGCTTTGAGCGGCCACTGTCCTCTTGGCGGCTGCCGTCCTCGGTCGGCGTCGCCGGTGGTGCGCGGTTCTCCATGACGAATTCGCGCATCGTCCAACTGAAGGGGGGCATCGATTGCAGGACCGCTGCCACGATCATCAGCAGCAGCGACAACAGGAAAAAGCGCAGCCAGCTGATTCCCACCAACCAGGTGGCGTAACGGTGAAAGCCCCGCACCAAGGGCGCAAGTCGTTCACTCCAAGAGGGCTGGGCAGCGGCGTTCATGGGGGCTCCATCTTGCATTGGGAAGGCACTGTAGGGCGCGGAGTCACCGCAGGCACGCTGAATGCGACGAACTGCCGCTCAGCGGGATGACCGGCCGCCGGGCAGGATGGTCGGTTCAGGGTTGAAGCGCTTGCAGCCCACAGCACCCATCGGGCTCACACGAGGCTCACCTGTTCACCTTGGACCCTGACGATGCCATCATCGACGAGGCTGTCGAGAATCCGCCTCGCCAGTGGCAGCGGCGCTTCCTGCAGCAGGCGATGGACCGCTGGCCGCTGCGCCATGGGGCTGTCGGCCATCCAGCGACACACGGCAGAAACCGGGCGGCACCGGTGCTCCATCAGGTGGAACACCATCAGCACCCGCAGGGCATGGCGTGCATGCTGTTCTGGTTGGGCTTGAAGCCTGCGCAGCCGGCTGCGGCTGATCGACAGCGCATCGGCCACTTCATCGAAGGGTTCACCATGACCAGGTATGACGATCGCCGGGTCCAGGGTTTCGATGCGATCCAAGGACTCCAAGGCCGGACCAAACCCATCCTCACCATCGAGTTCCGGAAAGATCACCGCCACCTTGCGGCGCCAGAGGGCATCGCCAGAGATCAAGACGCGGTGGCGCGGCTCAAAGAGCGCCACCGCGTCGGGGTCATGGCCGCCCATCGAGTGGACCTCCCACTCGTGACCGCCGAGTACGATGCGTTGACCATCTTCCAGGGCGTGGTCCACCTGAAAGGGTTCGCAATGCTGGCCGGTGAGCCGGTAGGTGAGCCGTTCTTGGTCCCAGGCCCGAACCTTGGGGAAGGCGGCCGTGGGCACCCAGGTCTGTACCCCGGGGAATCGTGACTGGAGGGTGCGGTTGCCCCCGCAGTGGTCGGAATGGAGGTGCGTGTTGAGGATTCGGGTGAGGGCCGCGGCGCCCCGCGCGGCGTCCACCAGTGCGACTGTCTGTTCGGCGTGGCTGGCGTAGCCGGTGTCCACCACAGCGGCACCCAGCCCACCTGGATCACGAAAGACGATGTTGTTCGATGACAGCCAATCCCGCTGCAGCACCTGCAGACGCAAGGATTCGAATACCGGTGCGCGCGGGGTGGCCATTGCTCAATTGTGGCGCCGTTGAGCGGCCCATGCACAGTGTGCCGCGCGGCGCCATCGCAGCGATCGGCCGAGTCGTCGCTCGGCCGGACCGCTCAGTGTTCGCTGCGCAGTTCCCGGCGCAGGATCTTGCCCACGTTGCTCTTGGGCAGGTCATCGCGGAATTCGATGATCTTGGGACGCTTGTAGGCGGTGAAATTTTCCCGGCAGTAGGCGGCGATGTCGTCTTCCGAGATGGTGGCCCCATCCTTCTTGACGACATACAGCTTGACGGCTTCGCCGGACTTGGCGTCAGGGATGCCGACGGCTGCACACTCCAAGACGCCCGGGTGCAGACTGACCACCTGTTCGATTTCGGTGGGGTAGACGTTGAAGCCGCTGACCAGGATCATGTCCTTCTTGCGGTCGACGATGCGCACATAACCGCGCTCGTCCATGATCCCCACATCCCCACTCTTGAAGAATCCGTCCTCGGTCATCACCTTGGCCGTCTCATCCGGCCGGTTCCAGTACCCCGCCATGACCTGTGGACCCTTGATGCAGATTTCACCGGGCTGGCCGATCGGGACGTCGCGTCCGTCATCATCACGGATGGCGATCTCGGTGCTGGGAATGGGCAGGCCAATGGTCCCGCTGAACTCCTTGAGATCCAGTCGGTTGGAGGTCGCCACCGGCGAGGTTTCACTCAGCCCGTAGCCTTCGACGACGGGACAGCCGGTGATGCGCATCCACTTTTCGGCCGTGGCCTGCTGAACGGCCATTCCACCGCCATTGCTGACCTTCAAGCCCGACCAGTCCAGCTTGGCGAATTCGGGTTCATTGGCCAGCGCATTGAACAGGGTGTTCACGGCTGGGAACATGTTGACCTTGACGCTGCGCAGCGTGTTGATCAGACCCGGAATGTCGCGCGGGTTCGGAATCAGCAGGTTCTGCGAGCCCATGCGCGCACCCATCAAATAGCAGATGGTGAGTGCGAAGATGTGGTAGAGCGGTAGTGCGCAGACGATCGTGAGTTGCTTGTCACCGATCTCGTCTAGCTTGGGCTTGAACCATGCCTCGGTCTGCAGCACATTGGCCACCACATTGCGGTGCAGCAGGGTTGCGCCTTTCGATACGCCGGTGGTGCCGCCCGTGTATTGCAGGAATGCGACATCATCCGGTGTGAGGGCCGGGCGCTGCAGGGTTCGGCCGCGGCCTTCATCCAGTGCCTGCCGCCAGCGGGTCACGGTGCGGCCCTGGTCCAAGGGCAAGCGGTATTCCGGCACCATCTTGCGCAGGTGGCGCACCGCGAAGTTCACAAAGCGGCCTTTCCACCACCCGATGAGGTCGCCCAGACCGGTGACCACCACATGCTGAACATCGGTGCGGTCGATGGCCTCCTCCAGCGTCGCGGCAAAGTTCTCCAGCACGATGATGGCCCGTGCGCCCGAATCCTTGAGCTGGTGCTCCAATTCGCGTGCGGTGTAGAGCGGGTTCACATTGACCACCGCATAGCCGGCGCGCAGGATGGCGGCAATCGCGACCATGTACTGCGGCACGTTGGGCATCATGATGGCCACGCGGTCACCATGGCGCAAACCAGTCCCCTGCAACCAGGCACCCAAGGTCTGCGAGAGCTGATCCACCTGTGAAAACGTCAGCGTGCGCTCCAGGCACCGCACCGCGGTTCGGTGCGCATACCGGCGCATCGAGTCCTCCAGCACATCCACCAGGGTGAGGTGGGTGGGCACGTCCACCGTGGCGCCCACGCCGGGTGGGTAGTGATTCAGCCAGGGTTGGGCTGTGGGTCCGGCCTGCGCAGCCGGTGTGGCCCGGTGGGCCGCGGGGGCGAAATCGATGACGTTCACGAGGACTCCGGATGCATGTCAGCGGCGACGGGAGCGGTTCCAACCGAGGCCGGGGGCCGCGCGATGGTGGCGTGCCCCGGATGAGCCCGCCACCGGGGTTCCCCCAGGGACGCCCCCCGCGAGGCCGCAGTGTAGGGGCGTGGACCTCCCAATGCCCCCGACCGCGCGTCGGGATTGGGGGCCATGCGCTTGGTTAGCATGCCAGCCTCGAGCGGAGACCCACCATGACCATCCTCGGCACCCCCCTGTCCCCATCGGCCACCCGTGTGATGCTCTTGGGCGCCGGAGAACTCGGCAAGGAGGTCTTGATGGCCCTGCAGCGACTGGGCGTGGAGACCATTGCGGTCGATCGGTATACCCATGCGCCGGGGCATCAAGTGGCCCATCACGCCCACACCATCACCATGAGTGATCCCCAGCAGCTGCGGGGGCTGATCGAGCGGGAGCGGCCCCTGGTGGTGGTGCCAGAGATCGAAGCGATCGCCACCACCGAGCTTCAGGCCCTGGAGGCGGAGGGCGTGGTGCGGGTGGTGCCCACTGCGCGCGCTGCTCGGCTGACCATGGACCGGGAAGGCATCCGGCGCTTGGCCGCCGAGACCCTGGGCCTGGCCACCAGTCCCTATCGCTTTTGCGATTCGCTGGAGGCATTGCAGGCCGCCATCGACGGCACCGACGGTTCGACGCCCATCGGCTACCCCTGCATCGTCAAGCCGGTGATGAGCTCATCGGGCAAGGGCCAGAGCAAGATCGATGCACCGGCGGATGTGGAGGCGGCCTGGGACTGCGCCATGGCGGGCGGCCGCGTGGCCAAGGGACGGGTGATCGTCGAGGGCTTCATCGACTTCGACTACGAGATCACCCTGCTGACCGTGCGCGCGCGCGGCGCGGACGGCGCCATCCACACCCATTTTTGCGAGCCCATCGGCCACAAGCAGGTCAGCGGCGACTATGTGGAAAGCTGGCAGCCCCAGCGCATGACGCCGCGGGCGCTGCAGCGCGCGCAGGCCATCGCCAAGGCGGTCACGGATGACCTGGGCCGCGGCCTGCAGGGCCAGCCCGACGGCTGTGGGCTGTACGGGGTGGAGCTCTTCATCAAGGGCGACGAGGTGTGGTTCAGCGAGGTCAGCCCGCGCCCGCACGACACCGGCCTGGTGACGCTGTGCACCCAGTGGCAAAGCGAATTCGAACTGCATGCCCGCGCCATCCTGGGGCTGCCGGTGGACACCTCGCTGCGCAACCCGGGGGCCAGTGCCGTCATCTATGGCGGCGTGGATGCACAGGGCATCGTGTTCGACGGTGTGGACCAGGCCCTGGCCATCGAAGGCACCGACCTGCGGCTGTTCGGCAAGCCCGAGAGCTTCGTCAAGCGGCGGATGGGCGTGGCGCTGGCGCGTGCGGTGGATACCGATGTCGCACGCGAAAGGGCCAAGCGTGCGGCGCACTGCGTAAAACCACGTCATTTGTGACAGGCGCAATACCTGCCCGCTCCAAAGCGCTCAAGCCACCAGGAAACGGGCTGATTCCTGCGTTCAGGAATCCGTGCCGGGATAACGGGTCAATTCCTGAGGCAAAGTAATCCAACTCTCGATCTTTCGGTCGTTGGTTGAGTACGTCGGCACCCCCAGTGGTGCGTCGGCGAAGCAACCGCCAGCGACACCGATCGCATCCGGCAGCGTGGAGACGAACCAGAACAGCGTGGTTCCACACCTTGAGCAAAAGTGACGCTCTTGGTCGTGGTTGTGCGCCCTGTTGTGCAGTCTGTAGACGGTCGTTTCACCAGTCTGGGAAGTCACCGCACTCCGCGCGAAGTACATGGATATGCCAAATGCGCTGCCTGTTCTGCGCTTGCAATTGGTGCAATGACAAACACCGTGGGCGGTGGGGGGCGAATTCAGGCTCAGTTGAACAGCCCCGCACGCGCAGGTCGCGGTGAAGGACTTCCCTTCACTCATGCGGTCGCCAAGGGCTGAA